>JBBPZD010000177.1:0-4624 GCA_038199265.1 Actinomycetales bacterium
CGCCGGCCATTGTTCGGGGCCTACAGCGAGGGACGCCTCCAGGCCGGCGCGGGTCATGTCCAGACCCTCGACGTCCCTCGACTCCGGTGTCGGCACGTGGCCGATGGGGGTTTCGACGGCAGCAGCCGTGCCCTCCATGCGCTCGATGACCCACTTGAGAACGCGGGAGTTCTCACCGAAACCGGGCCACAAAAAGCCGCCGTCTTCGTTGCGACGGAACCAGTTCACGTAGAAGATTTTCGGCAGCTTGCTCGCATCGGCGTCCTTGCCGAGGTCGACCCAGTGCTGGAAGTAGTCGCCGGTGTTGTAGCCGATGAACGGGAGCATCGCCATCGGGTCGCGGCGCACGATGCCCACCTCGCCCTTGGCAGCTGCAGTGGTCTCGGAGGACAGGGTGGCGCCCATGAAGGTGCCGTGCAGCCAGTCGCGCGACTCGGTCACCAGTGGCACCGTGGTCTTACGGCGACCGCCGAAGAGGATCGCCGAGATCGGCACACCCTGGGGGTCTTCGTACTCGTCGGCGAGGATGTCGCACTGGGTGATCGGGGTGCAGTATCGACTGTTCGGGTGGCTGGACAGTTCGCCGCAGCCCGGCGTCCAGTCCTGGCCCTTCCACGAGGTGGCGTGTGCCGGCTCGTTCTCCAGGCCCTCCCACCACACGTCGCCGTCGTCGGTCAGCGCAACGTTGGTGAAGACCGAGTTGCCCTTTTTGATCGTCGTCATCGCGTGCGGGTTGGTGTGCTCGTTGGTTCCCGGCGCGACTCCGAAGAAGCCGAATTCGGGGTTGACAGCATAGAGACGACCGTCCTTGCCGAACCGCATCCAGGCGATGTCGTCGCCCAGGGTCTCGACGGTCCAGCCGGGGATCGTCGGCTTGAGCATGGCCAGGTTCGTTTTGCCACACGCGCTGGGGAACGCCGCACAGACGTAGTAGGTCCGCTGTTCGGGGGAGATGAGCTTCAGGATCAGCATGTGCTCAGCGAGCCAGCCCTCGTCGCGGGCCATCGCCGACGCGATCCGCAGCGAATAGCACTTCTTGCCCAGCAGCGCGTTGCCGCCGTAGCCGGAGCCGAACGACCAGATCAGCCGCTCCTCGGGGAACTGCACGATGTACTTTTCCTCGTTGCAAGGCCACTTCACGTCCTGCTCACCGTCGGCCAACGGGGCGCCGACCGAGTGCAGGGCGGGCACGTAACGAGCGTTGTCACCGAGTTCTTCGATGCGATCCAGGATCTTGTTGCCGCAGCGCGCCATCACCCGCATCGACACCACGACGTATTCACTGTCGGTGATCTCGACCCCGAACATCGGTTTGTCGGCGTTCACGTGGCCCATCACGAAAGGGATGACGTACATCGTGCGGCCCTTCATGCAGCCGGCGTACAGCCCGCGCATGAGGTCCTTCATCTGCTCCGGATCCATCCAATTGTTGGTGGGGCCGGCGTCTTTCTCGTCCCGACTGCAGATGAAGGTGCGCTCTTCGACGCGGGCGACGTCTTCGGTGGAGCTGGCCGCGTGGAAGGAGTTGGGCTTCAGGTCCTCGTTGAGTCGGGTGAAGGTGCCCGCGGCAACGAGCTTGTTCGTGAGTTCGGTCCATTCTTCCGCCGAGCCGGTCACCCAGCGCACCTCGTCCGGAGTCGTCATCTCCGCGACCTCGGCCACCCACTGAGCGAGCTTCGCGTGGGTCGTGCCGGGTTCGATCGAGGTGTGCAGGCTCATGGGACCGTCCTTGGTGGCGTTCGAATGCCGTGTGGCGAATAAGGGATGGTCGCGAACGTACGGCGGACCACGGGGAGCGGCCAGCATCGGCCAGGTATTGAAATGTGACCCCGGTCACACTTGCGGTGGCCCTTGTCGCTTTGGAGGAGCGGGCCGGACCCAACTCGACGCAACACACCCTTTACCCGACAAAATCCGACAAATCGTCTGTGACCCGGTCCGCCGGTGGCGTGCACCCGGCCGACGTGCATTCAGGACCGGGCAGGGTCGAGAGTGCGGGTGGGCTGGACTTACAACCAGTTCTTCTTCTTGAAGACGGTGTACATGATGGTCACGGTGAGCAGCATCAGCCCGATGGCCATCGGGTATCCGTACCGCCAGTCGAGCTCGGGCATGGTCTTGAAGTTCATCCCGTAGATGCCGGCGATCACGGTAGGCGTGAAGAGGATGGCTGCCCACGACGTCGCGGCCTTGACCTGATCGGCCTGGTTGTTGGCGACCTCGGCCAGCCGCTTCATCTCCTCGTTCTGGGTTTGCGCGACCAGGGTCGAGTTCAGCGACAAGATCGACATGAGGGTCTGCCGGAAACCGTCGACCCGCTCGACGACGATGACAGCGTGGTCCTCGACGTCGCGCAGATTGCGCTGCAGTTCTTCGTCGGTGCCGTATTTGTCGTGGCCGTTGCGCAGCGCTTCCAGCATGCCCAGTAGCGGTCGGGTGGCGCGCTGCAACTCCAACACCTCGCGGGACAACTCGTAGATGCGTCGCGACACGGCCGGGTCGGACTCGAAGACCTGTTCCTCGATCTCATCGATGTCGATCTCCAGACCCTCGAGGACGGGTTTGTACCCGTCGACGACGAAGTCGAGGACCGCGTAGAGCACTGCGTCGGGGCCCAGTGCCATCAGGTGCGGGTCGTCGTCGACGCGTTGACGGACCGGGCTGAGCTCCGGCTCATCGGTTGGGCGTGAGGTAACCACGAAGTCGGGTCCGATGAAAAGGTGCAGTTCGCCGAGGTGCACTGTTTCGGTGTCGTCGTGGTAGATCGCCGGCCGCAACACGACGAACAGGGTCTCGTCGTACCGCTCCAACTTGGGCCTTTGGTGGGCGTTGATCGCGTCGTCCACCGCTAGATGGTGGAGGTTGAAGATCTCACCGACCTGCCGGATCTGAGCAGGGGACGCTTTCGCGAGCCCGACCCAGGCGACGGCATGATCTGCTCTGGTGAGGCCGCGCACGGTCGCACCGATGCTGTGGGGGTTCTCCTGGCGGACACCGTCGACGTATATCGCTTTCTGGACGACGGTCGACTCGGCGCCTCGGTCGGCACCGGGCACGCTCGATGCCTGATCGGCTCCACGGGTCGTGTCTTTGCTGGAGTTACCCGACGCGCCAACGGGTCTTCCCGGAGCCCAGAGTCCTGGTTGCACGCGGACTCGAGACCTCCAATTGGACACGTATCGACTGTAGTGTGCCGACCCGCGCTGACGCCGTACGTCAGGTGAGGTCGATGACCGACCTACAGTGCTGCCATGAGTACCGACGCCGGGTTGGAGAATGGGGAACGTCGGCCGACTGCGCTGATCGCTGCGGTGGTGGTCGTGGTGTTGGCGGTAGCACTCGGGCTCGGGTGGTGGTTCACTCGCGACGGCGCCACCGATTCAGCGCAGGTACTCCCCACCGCCGTAACCGGGGTGCGGACGGTGCAACGCCCGGTGAAATCGGTACCTGACACCTCGGGCATCCCCGGTGTGATCGCTTGGGACCAGCGCGACTACATGACTCTCGCCACCCAGAACGGCAAGGCTGTGCACGCCTCTCACGTACCCGGGCCGGTGACCTACGCGATGACGCCGCCGGCCGGCGGTCCGCACAACATCGTGTGGATGAATGCGGGCGTCTACACGAAGCCGGTCCCGAGCGAGCGCGCGGTGCACGCCGTGGAGCATGGAGCGGTGTGGATCACCTACGACCCGAAGTTGCCCAGGAAGCAGGTCGAGGAGCTCCAGAAATTCGTCGGCGAACAGACTCTGATCCCCGAACCCAAGGACGAGGGCGGCATCAAGGTCGCAGGCCAGTCGAATCGCTTCATCATCATGTCGCCGTGGCGCGACAGCAGCCTGCCGACGCCTGTTGTGATGTCGTCGTGGGGTCACCAACTTCAGTTGAAAACCACCACCGACCCGCGTATGCAGCGGTACATCGACACGTTCCGTAAGCGCGCGCCGTACAGCCCTGAGACGAATGAACCGGTCGACGGGGTGCCCACCGCAGTGGGCGGCGTTGCCGCCAAGTACGGCGGCACCCGACCCAACCCGGCGGGCACCAAGCGATAGGGCCTACTCGCTGGCGATCGGCTCTCGGCCCACGGGCTGTTTCGGACGCGGCGTCAGCGGTTGGACCGGCGTGATCGCCATGATGATCGGCTCCTTGGTGGTCAGTTCGAACATCTCGTCGTAGTGCGACAACTGCGTGTGCGAATCCGTGCCGTCTTCCAATTCGTAGACCGCGTGGTCGGGATGGATGGTCACCCGCACTTTGCAGCCGCGCCAACGAATCGCGAAGGCCAAGCGGGTCAGACGTTTCGGTAGGGCAGGCGCGAACGACAGCTTGCCGCCGTAGTCGCGCATGCCGCCGAACCCGCAGACCAGACTCAGCCACGCACCGGCCAGGGATGCGACGTGCACGCCGTCCCCAGTGTTGTGCTCGAGGTCGCGCAGATCCATGAGGGCAGCCTCGGTGAGATAGTCGTGCGCCAGTTCGCGGTGCCCGACTTCGGCGGCCATCACGGACTGGGTACACGCCGAGAGCGATGAGTCGCGAACGGTGAGCGGCTCGTAGTACTCGAACGCCTTTGCCTTCTCCTCGAGGGTGAAGTTGTCGCCGCACCAGTGCATCGCCAGCA
>JBBPZD010000178.1:0-6466 GCA_038199265.1 Actinomycetales bacterium
CATCCCTTGGCTCGAACTGCGACGGGCGAATGCCTGCGCGTAGCGGGTGCCGGCTGCCGGCTGCCAGCAGCAGGAGACCAACTGCCATGAAGGACCCAGCTCGGATCATTCCGTCCAACGCCGCGAGGTCGTAGAGGAACAACTTGGACAAGGCGCCCGCAACAAGGCCCAGACCGACGACAGTGCAGGTACTGGTGCTCACGTCGGGCTTCAAGCCCAGCATCAGCGCGACCATCGCAGTGGCCATCAACGCTGCCGAGATCAGCAACTGTGCTGCGTGGTAACCGGTCAACCCCCCGATGGCGACGCCCACGGAGAGCACCGTGACCACCATCGACCAGACCGCAGCTAAAGGGGCCGTCAGTAGGAGCGGAGTACGCGCCCACGGTGCGAGCACCCGGCGAGCGGACCACACTGTGGCGAGCACAGCGGCGGTAATGACAAGGCCGGACAGTGCGTCCAGAGCACCAAGGGTTGCAACGGCGTTCGACGAATCGAACAGGACGTCGAGACGCAGGTAGACCGACTGGGTGATACCGGCGAGCACCGTGAACACGGCGCCGATGACCCACACCGGTAGCGAACGCTGCTGGTGACCTGCCGACAGGAGACCGAGCGCCACGATCGCGATCAGTGCAGGCAACAGGTGGCCTGTGGTGGTGGAGACGCATGTCTGCAGGGCTGCACAACTGGCGATGACCGCGGCAACGGTCATGGTGAACGGACCGACTGGACGGGCCACGACCACGGCGATCGCGGTGAGCAACGCGACCGCAGCCGCAACAAGGATGTTGAACGGGCGGTCGACGGTGGTGATTACCGCGAGGATCGGCAGTGACGCGACGCCGTAGACGACGACGTTCACCCAGTCGTCCTTCTCGGCACGCCACACGACGGTCACCAGACCGAGAGCAGCGCAGACAGCAGCAGCGGCAACTCGCAGCGCGACGGTTCCGGCAGCATCGCCGTCGGTCTGGGAGACGAGCAGTGCGATCACCACAGGAAGGGTGCGGACCGGGGCGATGGCAGCCCATCCTCGCCACTTCTCCGGAACCATCCCAGCTGCCTCCAACAGCAGGAGGAAGCCGACCAGCGAGAGGCTCAGACCGTCGGTAATCATCGGGGATAGGCCTGCGATGGCGAGGAACGCCATGACCGTCATCGGCTGCGAGTGCCAGTACATCGAGAGCGCCACGGCGCAGGCGGCCACCAGGCCGGCGAGTGCCAGGCCGGTCATCGGGTTCAGCCACTCGTAGTAACTGGTCACCGAGACGACGACCATGAACAAACCGGCGAAACCAGTGGTGGCCAGAGCGACCGCGCCGACTCGGCCGCCGTCCCGGCTGTAGAGCCAGGCCCCGCCTCCTATCAACACTCCCGAAAGTGCGGTGCCCGCACCTACCCGAGCCGCAGGACCGAAATAACCCGCCTGGGCTGCCAGCACCAGCATCATCACAACGCCGATGAGGGTAATCAGCACGCCGAGGCCCGCGAGGACCTTGCTGATCAAGCCTTCGCGCTGCCACCACGGGGTCTTCGGTTCTGCGGGCGGCAGATTGGTCGGCGGGTAGTTGCCGTCCCCCGGTCCGCCACCGAACCCCTGGGTCGGACGCTGGTCCACACCGACGGGCCCAGGCATCATCGGGCCGGACGCGTGACGGGCGCCGGAGACCTGCGGGCCGTAGTAATACGGAGCGCTGGACTGCTGGCGGCGGACCATCGAGGTAGGCCCGGCGTACGGGTTGCCTACATAACCGGTCGGTGCAACCGGCAGAGCGGGACCGGACGGGCGGGCATCACGGGCCCGAACATGGGGAACCACCGCTGGGCGAGGGCCGACCGGCGGTGCGTGACGAGGGTCTGAGTAGGGGGAGGAGGGCTGGTGTGTGGACATGCCCCAAGCCTGCCGAACTGCGGCTTCGAGCGGACCCGGACAGTTACTCAACTGCAGTGGGTAGAACTACCCACTGCAGTTCTCAGTCCAGGCCTTGTTCGAAGGCATACCGGGTCAGTTCGACCCGATTTCCCAGATGCAATTTGCGCAAGGTTGCCTGCACGTGGTTCTCGACGGTGCGGTGACTGATGCCGAGCCGGGTCGCGGTCTGCCTCGAAGAAAGACCCTTGGCCACCAACCGGAGTACCTCAGTTTCGCGGTCGGTCAGCGAAGGAAGACCAGGCTTTGCGGAGTGGGCCGGCTCGTTCGCGGTGCGGCGATATTCGCCGAGCACCAACCCGGCCAAGCCCGCAGTGAACACGGCCTGCCCCTGCGCCGTCCGGGTGACCGCATCGATCAGTTCGGCTGCTGACGCACTCTTGACGAGGTAGCCACTGGCACCGGCCTTCACGGCCTCCAGGACATCGTCACGTTCTGAGGAGGCGGACAGCACGAGCACGTTCGTCTCCGGTGACACCTGGCGCACGGCGGTCGTCGCCTCGACGCCCGTGCCGTCCGGCAGATGCATATCCATCAGCACGACCACCGGACAGGTCGCAGCAGCACGGACAGTTGCCGCCGCTACGGAGTCGGCGGTCGCGACCACGTCGAAACCCGCGCCGATCAGATCGCGGGTGACTCCGTCGCGCCACATCGGGTGATCGTCGACCACCATCACGGTGGTGGGTACCTCGCTCATCGATTCGCCTTCGCCAGGTGGATCTCCCACTCGGTTCCCATATCAGGACCAGTCTCCAGCACGACGGTGCCACCGAGCGCGCGCACGCGGCCCTCGATGGAGTCGGCCACACCCATCCGACCCTGCTGTCGAGCCTGTGCCAGCCGCCCGTCCGGAATGCCGGGCCCGTCGTCGCGAACCGTGAGCACCAGCTCGTCGCCGAGATCTTCGAGCAGGATGAAGGACCGGGCATCCGGACCGACATGCTGCTCGGTGTTGTGCAAAGCGGCCCGTACGACCGCGACCAGCTCATCCACTTCGTGACCTTGAATCTCGATGGGGTCAGCGGGCGCCGCGAAGGTCGACGTCAGTGGGAGCACGGCGCGGACCGCGTCCCGCAGATCGACCGTCCCCCCACCAGTGCGTTGGGCGGGTAGTGACCGTGCGCGGCTGAGCAACACGCGCAGCGCATCTTCCTGCTCGCCCGCCAAGCTGGCGAGTTCGGAGCCCTCACCACCGATCTCACGACCACGTCGGCGGACGAGCGCAAGAACCTGCAGGACCCCGTCGTGCACCTCACGCGCGAGTCGATCGCGCTCGTCGGTAGCTGCCTGAATCCGAATCGCTGCCTCGAGCTCGGTATGTGCCTGTCGGGCGATGTAGGCGCTGGCTCCGATCGCCAGGCCGACGGTTCCCATGATCGGGAGTGTCGCGTCCCAGAACCAGTGGTACAGCTGATCGAGCCCGGCGAGCGCGACCACCCCCATGAACAGACCAGTGACCAGGCCTGCGATCCGACCGCGCAGCAGCGCCACGGACACCACAGCGTTCGCCACCCAGAACGAGGTGGGCAACGGCTGGTGATGCACATAGAAGCTCTGCGGAATCACGATGCGAGTGCTCAGGATCAGCAGCACTGTGATGATGATCTCCGCGATCACCAGTGGTGTGCGGCGGGTGCGCTCGCGGAAGTAGGCGATGCAGAGGTACCCGGACCACAGGAGCTGCGCGGCGATGATCACCCAACTGAGCGGGACGTTGTCGTAGTGGTCTCTGTTGCTTTCGACGTACTGCACGGCCAACGCGTACGCCATCGTGGCGAGCCGGAAGATCTGAGCGGCGCGCCAGATGGGCAGCGTGCCGTCCAGTTGCGGCTCGGCACCGGTTGTCGTCACACCGCACGGTCTACCACGGTTGCGGCGCGGAGCCACGGTGGCTCAGGTAAGTACGAGAGGCGCAGGCAGGCGTGCGCCTCTCGTACTTACTTGAGCCTCTGGCCGATCAGCGTGCCGAGGCGGGTATCACTGCAATGCCCGGCGCGGTGGTCGGAGCTCGGTCCAGAGCAATAGCCGCGGTGGCGAGGACCACGAGGCCGGTGGACCCTGCAGCCACGAACGCGGCACGAACCCCGAGCAGACCGCCGGAGATTCCACCGAGAGCGACCGAGCTCGTCACCGCCGTGAGCACCAGCCCGTTGATGGACGCCGTCACGCGGCCCCGCTCCGGAGCGGGAGTGCGCGAGATGAAAAGCGCACCGAAGCAGGCGTTGGCCATACCAGCACCCAAGCCGATGACCGGCAACAACGCGAAGTACGCACCAACTGTGTGAACCGTCCCGAGGACGGCGATGGCCGCCGAGCAGGCACCGAAGCCACCCAGGATCACCCAGCCGCGCAACCGGGTGCCGAGAATCTTTGCGGCGAGCGCTGCCCCAAGGACCGCTCCGGCACCTGCGGCAACTTCGGAGAAGCCGAACTGTGCAGCGCTCGCGCCGAGGTCGTTCCTCGCGAGCGAGACCTCCAGGACGTTGACACCCTGCACCACCACGATCAGCGGCACGACGCTGAGAGTGAGCAACCAGACGAACCGGTCCCGGCGCAGCAGTGTCGTGTCCGGCAGGAGTTTGCGGAATCTGCAGGCCGTGCCACCGGTGGCAGGCACTGGCTGGACGGAACGGCGCACTCCGAGCCGCATCGACACGATGAAGAGTTGCAAGTACAAAACGGAAGCCACCAGCACCGACGCTCCAGCGCCGAACCCGCCGTAAAGCAGCCCGCCCGCACCAGCACCGACGGGCCCCAGCGCGGAGGTCAATGCCTGTTGCCCTCCGATCGCCGCACCGATCCGCTTCTCCCCCACGACCATCGGCACAAGAACCATGAAGATCGGGCCGACCAGCGACGCGCCCGAGCTGAGCAGCGCCATCGCACAACACGTGAGGAGGAGTCCCGGACTCGAGACGAGCAGGAGTGCAGCCGACGACTGCGCCGCGATACCGACCGCCAGCACCGGTTTGGAGTCGAGGTGATCCGCGATCTGGCCGATAGTGCCCGCTAGCAGGATGGGCGGAAGCGCCTCGGCCAGGAGCAGCAGCATGATGACATCCGGGCCACCCCCGTGGTCAGTCAGTCGCAGTAACTGCACCACTGTGATCAGGGCAGTCCCTGCGGCCGCGATAGAGCGCCCGAGAGCCAATCGGCGGTAGTCACGTATTCGCCACACCGATTCGTGAAACGTTTGCTTCATGTTGTGAAGCTATCGTTTCAGGATCCCATCTGCAAGAGTTACGACATGGAACTGCGCATCTTCACCGAACCCCAGCAGGGAGCCACCTACGACGACTTGCTCCGAGTCGCCCGCGCGACCGAGGAACTCGGATTCGATGCGTTTTTCCGAAGCGATCACTACCTCGCGATGGGCGAGGGGAATGGCTTGCCCGGACCGACCGATGCGTGGATTACCCTTGCCGGACTCGCCCGCGAAACCTCTCGGATCAGGCTGGGCAAGCTGGTGACGTCTGCGACTTTCCGCCACCCCGGCCCGCTGGCGATCTCAGTCGCGCAGGTCGACCAGATGAGCGGAGGGCGCGTCGAACTCGGCTATGGCGCAGGGTGCTTCGATGCAGAACATGCTGCGTACGGTCTACCGTTCCCGCCCGTTGGCGAGCGCTTCGACCGGTTGGAGGAGCACCTTGAGGTGATTACCGGGCTGTGGTCCACGCCCCTCGGCGAGCACTACTCCTTCAATGGCGAACATGTGCAGCTCGCCGACTCACCGGCGTTGCCGAAACCAGCGCAGGCGCACCTGCCGGTGCTGATCGGCGGACGCGGCAAGCGACGCACACCCGCGCTCGCAGCACGCTACGCAAGCGAGTTCAACGTTCCGTTCGCCAGTCTCGATACCACGACCAGGATGTTCGGCCGCGTTCGCAAGGCCTGTGCCGAGCGTGGCCGGGATGCCTCTGAGCTGGTCTACTCCGCCGCTCAGGTCGTCTGCTGCGGTCGAACTGAAGAAGATGTTTCACGCCGGGCAGCCGCAATCGGGCAGGAACCGGACGGACTACGCAACGGCGGCCTCGCCGGCACCCCGAGTGAGTTGATGGACAAGCTGGGAACGTTCGCTGAACAGGGCGTGCAGCGGGTCTACCTGCAGATGCTGGATCTGGCAGATCTGGATCATCTGGAGGCCGTTGCTTCCGACGTCCTTCCGCAGGTGAGCTGAACAATGTCGGCGCGCACCCACCGCACCATTGACGACGTCGGGGCGTTTCGGGCGTTGGCGCACCCCGTCCGGCAGCAACTCATCGAAGACGTTTTGAGCGTTGAGAAACCCCTCACTGCAACGGAAGCCGCAGAAAAATGCGGCACCACCCCATCGGCGATGAGCTACCACCTGCGAGCACTGCAGAAGTACGGGATGGTTGAACGGGTCGAATCGCCCGACGGCCGCGAGCGCCCGTGGCGTAAGACCGCCGACGGATTCGACATCTCCGGAGCCGGTGGGTCGCTGCCAGCCGCAGAGGCACGAACGTTGGTGCACCGATTCGTCGAATCTGCGACGCGCAATGTGTCCGA
>JBBPZD010000179.1:0-17834 GCA_038199265.1 Actinomycetales bacterium
CTAGTTTCAGGAGTTGGTCGAGTCGTCCTCGTCCTGAGCGGCCGGCTCGGTGTCGGCCTCGGGGGTGGGCTCGGTGTCGGCCTCGGGGGTGGGCTCGGCGGCGACCTCGTCAGCGGAATCAGACGCCTGCGCCACCGGTTCCTGCGCATCCTCATCACTGCTGTCCAGCGCCTTCAGGTCGACGGTGTCGCCGTTGGTGTCGAGGACAGTGACCTGCTCCAACACGGTGCTCAGTGCCTTGCGGCGACCGACCTCACCCATCACAGCAGGTACCTGACCCTGCTGGTCCAGCGCCTGGGCGAACTGGTTGGGGTCCATGCCGTACTGCTGGGCAGACATGATCAGGTACTCGATCAGTTCTTCCTGGGAGACCTGTACGTCGTTCGTCTCGACGATCTTGTCGAGCAGGAACTGGCTCTGCAGCGCCTTCCTGGCGCTTTGCGTGACCTCGGCGCGGTGCTCGTCGTCGTCGCTGCGCTCTTCACCATCCAGGTGCTGCTGGACCTCGGCGTCCACGATGCTCTGGGGAACCGCAATGTCCAGGTCTTCCAGCAACTGGTCCAGCATCTTGTCGCGAGCCTGGATTCCCTGCTCGAAGCGCTTGCTCTTCTGCGCCTGCGCGGTCATTTCGGTGCGCAACTCAGCGACTGTGTCGTGTTCGGAGGCCAACTGTGCGAACTCGTCGTCGATCTCGGGCAGCTGCCGTTCCTTGACGGACTGCACATTCACGGTGCACTTCGCCGCCTGGCCCTCGTGCTCTCCGCCGGCCAATGCCGCTTCGAAGGTTGCTTCCTCGCCTGCGGACATGCCGGTGACCGCATCGTCCAGACCCTCGAGCATGTTGCCGCTGCCGACGACGTAGGAGACGCCGGTGACGTCGTCGATCTTCTCCTCGCCGATCGTGGCGGACAGGTCGATGGTGAGCGAGTCACCATCGGCTGCAGCGCGCTCGACCGGGGCCAACGTGCCGAACCGCTCGCGAAGGGTCTCGATCTCGGCGTCGACGTCAGCGTCGCCGACCTCGACCGGGTCGACGGTGACCGTGATCGCGGAGAAGTCAGGTAGGTCGAACTGCGGACGGACGTCGACCTCGACGGTGAACTTGAGCTCGTCACCTTCGCCCATCGGCACATCGGTGACCTCGACGTCGGGCTGCCCCAGCGGCTGCACGTCGTTGCTTTCCAGCGCCTGGCCGTAGAACTCCGGCAGCGCCTCGTTGACGGCCTCCTGCAGGACCGCGCCGCGTCCGACTCGCTGGTCGATGATGCGGGCGGGGACCTTGCCACGGCGGAATCCAGGAACCTGGATCTGCTCACCGATCGTCTTGTAGGCCGCTTTGACGCTCGGCTCGAGCTCGGCGTAGGGGACCTCGATGGTCATCTTGACCCGGGTCGGGCTCAGGGTGTCGACGGCGCTCTTCACTGCACAGACTCCAAAGATCGAAAAGGCTCTCGGCCGGCGAACGTCGCAAGGGCGACCGTCGGAGACCCGGATATTCCGGGCGGTGAGAATGGGACCGGCTGCCATGTTCCCTGACGAAGTAGGGCACGAGCAAACCGCACCCGCTCAACTGTGCCGCGGGTACGGAAAAAAGTACGCCCAAGTCGGGGTAACAGGAACCACTGCCTCACTGCGTTACGGCGTTCCCTGCATCCTGTTACTCCTCCTACGTCGGGGTAACAGGATTTGAACCTGCGGCCTTCCGCTCCCAAAGCGGACGCGCTACCAAGCTGCGCCATACCCCGTACTGAGTGGCTCGTGTACGACCCGAACCACGTGAGCCAGTACGCTATCCCTTCGGCGCGGCCCCATGGACCACTCATCACCGAGTGGGACACAGCACGCCACGCGGGTGTAGCTCAATGGTAGAGCTCCAGTCTTCCAAACTGATTACGCGAGTTCGATTCTCGTCACCCGCTCCGCGTAGGTTCCAGGTGCTAGTGAGCCGCAGTTCTCACGATATGAGAACTGCGGCTCAGGCCCAACAAGAGCGGCAAGCCCCGCAGTCGGCAGCAGTCGTTGTCTGCACTCTCCACCGGATCGGCTGCCGTGGGCCGAACCGTGTGATTTTGTTGGAGATAACAACGCGGCGTTTAGCCGTACCCGAGTAAAGGAGATCTCATGGGACTGTTCGACAGCGCTAAAGACAAGGCCACTGAATTCGCCAACGACAACCCCGACAAGGTTTCGGATGGCATCGAGAAGGGCGGCGACTTCATCGACAGCAAGACCGGCGACAAGTACGCCGACAAGGTCGACAAGGGTCAGGCTGCCATGGGTGACAAAGTCGGCGGCGCTGCCACCGACGAGGACGCCACTACCTGATCGGCTTGCGGCGATTTCACGCCGCAGCACCGATGCGGCTCTGCACCCTTGGCGGTGTCAGGGCCGTTTCGGGTCCGCTGGATCAGTCGCGACAGATGACGATGACAGTCCGGTCGGTGCCGCTGCCACTGCCTCGACCACCGGCTTCGCACAGCCGATCAGCGAATCCGACCGCCGTCGGGGCGATTCCGACACCCGCCAGCACTCGCAGCAACCCGTCGTGCAGGTCCGACTCCCGCGATTCGGCGATACCGTCGCTGTAGAGCAGCAGTGCATCCCCTCGCTCCAACACGCCTACGGCCCGTGGATAGTCCTGAGCATCCTGAGCGTCCAGGACGCCTAGACACGTACCGGACGCTCCCTCGATCGACAACCAGGTGGCGGTCGCTGCCTGAAACTGCACAGGCGAAGGATGGCCGGCTGAACCCACCGAGAACCGACCGTCAGCTAGATCGACACAGGCGTGGATGGCCGTCGCGAAGCCCTCCGACCAGCCCTGACGGACCAGGTAGTCGTTGGCGGCAGGCAAGAAGTCTGCTGGTGCGATCGGTCCGAGCAGCCCACTCACAGCGCCACCCATCAGCATGGACCGCGACCCCGCCTCGAGACCATTGCCCGACACGTCCACCAAAGCCACTTCGAAGCGACTGTCTCCCGAACGGTTCGCTGCCACGAAGTCACCGGCAAAGCTGTCGCCGCCCGCCGCGCGAACGGCGGATTCCACGCGCCACCCGACGGGAAGTTTCGGCATCGAGCCCTGAACTCGCACACGTTCGCGCAATTCGCTCAGCATGCGGGTCGGAAGCACCCTCGGGGGAAGAACGGCTTGCCGAGCAGACGTCAGCCCAACGCCGAAGGCCCCCCCTCCGACACCGACCACGATCGCGGCGCCTGCCGGACCCCCGAGCCGAGCAGAGATCATGGCCAAAATCAGAGTCGCCACCACTGCCACCCCGACACCCATCGCAGAGGGCCGACGCGACGTTTGTCGCGTGGCAATCAGGGGAGTGAAGTGGGTATTAACGGCCATGGTGCAAAAGGTAACCTGTGAATTTTCTTATAACAGCCGAATTTACCTCCGCTTTACGGAACATTTGCACAGTACAAGCCTGCGCCACGCGCGAGAATCACGCCTACGGCAAAGTACCGTCCAGCTCGAAGCGAGTGACCATCGACAGTCTGCGCTCATGCCGCTCCTCGCCGGAGAACGGCGTCTCCAGGAAGATGGACACCATCGCCTTGGCTTGTTCGACGGTGTTGAACCGGCCGCCCAACGAGATCACCTGCGCGTCGTTGTGCTGGCGAGCGAGGCCGGCGAGCTCGGTGGTGTAGCACAGCGCTGCCCGAATACCAGGCACCTTGTTGGCTGCCATCTGTTCACCGTTACCTGAACCACCGAGCACGACACCGAGTGAACCGGGATCGTCAGCCACACCCTGGGCTGCGCGCAGCACGAAGACCGGGTAGTCATCCTGCTCGTCGTACTTCGCCGGCCCGTGGTCGATCACCTCATGTCCTTGTTCGCCCAGCCAGCCGACCAACTCACGATGCATGTCGAACGCCGCGTGGTCACCTCCGATGTGTACTCGCATGGGCCGTGCCTCTCAGCTGAAGTCGGGACCAGCTTCGCGGGATCGCTTGATCTCATAGAAACCGGGTGTCGCAGCCACCAAAAGGCAGCCGTCCCACAGATTACCGGCAGCCTCGCCCTTCGGTGCGGGCGTGACCACAGGACCGAAGAACGCTGTTCCCTCGACGCTGACGACCGGGGTGCCGACGTCATCGCCGACCAGGTCGATGGCGCGCTGATGAGATGCACGAAGTGCAATGTCGATGTCGTCTCCCGGGACGTTGTCACCGCGCTCCAGCAGGCTCTCGGGGAGACCTACCTCAGCTAATGACTCTCGGACGACCTCGCGCAGATCGTCGGCATCCTGGCCGCGCCCACCCGGGTGCAACCGGGTGCCCATGGCGTCGTAGAGCTGCTTACGGGTTTGTTCACCGAGTTGTTCCTGCTCTTGCGTGGCAGCGATGACCACCCGTACCGGGAGCCACGCGCGATCCATCATGGCGCGGTAATCCTCGGGTAGGTCGCGGCCTTCGTTCAGCACGGACAGGCTCATTACCGACCAGGTGATCTCGATGTCGCGGACCTTCTCGACCTCGAGCATCCAGCGCGACGTCATCCATGCCCAGGGACACATGGGGTCGAAGAACATCTCTGCTTTTTTGGTTGTCATGTCAACATCCTGCCACGCAGGTTTTGATAGTGACACGATGGTCTCGAGGACAGGATTGCCCTGCCCGTAATCGAGAGGACCTGATCGACGTGGCTGCGCAAATTGTGCAAGAACTCACCCGTGACGAGGCTGTCATCCGCTCCGAACTCGTCGCCGTGCGGAACCACGCGGTCACCCTCGACCTCACCACGGGGCCGCACACATTCGCCACCACGTCGCGGATCGAGTTCTCAGCGGCTGAGGGGGCCAGCACCTTCGTGGACTTCCTGGGCGAGGCCGTCCTGTCGATCGACCTCAACGGGGTCGCCCTCGATCCTGCGGACCACTTCGACGGCTCGCGCGTGAGCTTGCCTGACCTCGCGGTGAACAACGTCGTACTCATCGCGGCGGTCGGTCGGTACATGAACACCGGCGAGGGTGTGCACCGGTTCGTCGACCCCGCTGACGGCGAGACCTACCTCTACACCCAGTTCGAGGTCGCCGACAGCCGACGTGCTTTCCCCGTCTTCGAACAACCCGATCTGAAAGCCGCGTTCGAGTTCACGATCACAGCGCCGGCGCAGTGGCAGGTTCTGTCGAACGAACCCACTCCCGAACCATCCGTTCACGATGCCGACACAGGCTCTGCGACCTGGACCTTTTCTCCCACTCCACCGATCAGCTCCTACCTCGCTGCGTTCGCCGCCGCCCCGTACGAGGTGGTCCGAGACGAGGTGTCGACCCGTGCCGGGGTGATTCCCCTAGCCGTCCTGTGTCGACGGTCCCTGCGCGAGCACCTCGACGCCGACAACATCTTCGACATCACCAAGCGCGGGTTCGCCTTCTTAGAGGACATGTTCGACAGGGAGTTCCCCTTCACCAAGTACGACCAGCTCTTCGCCCCGGAATACAACATGGGGGCGATGGAGAATGTCGGCCTGGTGACCATCGCCGAGATGTACGTTTTCCGCTCTGCCGTTCCGCAGTCCCTGGTAGAACGGCGTGCTTTGACCGTGTTGCACGAACTGGCGCACATGTGGTTCGGCGACCTGGTGACGATGCGGTGGTGGGACGATCTGTGGCTGAACGAGTCGTTCGCGGAGTGGGCCTCGACCACTGCTCAGGCCGAAGCCACCCGGTGGGACACCGCATGGACCACGTTCAGCCTCGCAGAGAAGACCAGCGCCTACATCGCCGACCAACTCAGCTCGACCCACCCGATCGCCTCCGACGCGCGCAACTGGTCCGACGTCGAGAACAACTTCGACCACATCACCTACGCCAAAGGCGCCTCGGTGCTCAAACAGCTCGTGGCCTACGTGGGACGCGAGCCGTTCGTCGCCGGGCTCCGGGCCTACTTCGCGCGCCACGCGTGGGGCAACACCACGTTGGCAGATCTGCTGCGCGAGCTGGAGACTACTTCAGGTCGCGACCTGAGCGTGTGGTCCCAGCTGTGGCTGCAGACGGCTGGGGTGGGGACGATGCGTCCGACACTCGACATCCAGGACGGCGTCATCACCTCCGCAACGATCCGTCAGAGCGCACCTGCGGATCACCCGACACTGCGTCCGCACCGGATGGGCGTGGGCTGCTACGAATTACGTGAGGGAGTGCTTCGGCGCACCTCGTACGTGGAGCTGGATGTGGACGGACCCACCACCGCTGTTGCCGAACTGGTCGGGGTCGCCCGACCGGACCTTGTCCTGCTGAACGACGACGACCTCGCTTACACCAAGATCCGCCTCGACGACGTCTCTCTCGCAACCGTATTGACCCGCCCCGTCGCGCTGCAGGAGTCACTGCCACGGGCTCTCGTGACCGCTGCACTGTGGGACATGACACGCGACGCCGAGATGTCAGCCGCCGACTTCATCGACTTCATGCTGACGGTGTTGACCATCGAGGTGGACTCCACGGCCATCAAGGTCGCCCTCGAACAGATCGGCGTGGGCCTGACCATGTACCTGGCGCCTGAGCGGCGCGATGCCGTGCAGGCGCGGGTGGCAGACGGATTCCGCGACCTGATGGGCCGGGCCGCGCCCGGCAGCGACGCTCAACTGCAGTACACCCGGGCTTTCGCCAAGGTCGCCGTCGAGCCCGCCGACGTAGCACGGATCAGCGCACTGCTGGACGGGTCCGACCCGTTGGAGGGGTTGGCTATCGACACCGACATGCGGTGGGTGCTGTTGACTGCGCTCTCGTCCAACGGGGAAGTGGACGCGCAGCGAATAGAGCAGGAAGTTCGACGGGACGCCACCGCGACCGGTGCAGAACGGGCGGCCGGCGCACTCGCAGCACGACCCACACCGCAGGCCAAGCTGGAGGCTTGGGCCTCAGCGTTCGACGGCGACACGCTGGCCAATCAGACCCTGGTCGCTGTGGCCACGGGCTTCACACAGGTGCATGACCGGGAGCTACTGGCTCCCTTCGTCGAACGATTCCACGACGGGGTGCTCGCGATGTGGCAGTCGCGCACCTTCGCGGTCGCGTCCGGACTCGCGACTCGGATGTACCCGCTGGCGCTGGCCGATCGCGAGCTGTCGGACGCCACCACCATATGGCTGCGCGACAACACCGACGCCCCGGACGGGCTGCGCCGCATCATGGCTGGACACCGCGACAAGGTCGACCGCGCCCTTCGCGCGCAAGGCAACGACAGCGGGCGTCAGTAGCGAGGAAGCAGATCAGCTCAGCGCTCGCGGCGGGTGACGCAGCGGATCAGCCGCTTCGCCCGTCGCGAACGCATCAACTGCTCGAGGCTGACGGCCTTGCCTTCGCCGTCGGCCAGGGGTAACCGCCAGTTCGGGTACTCCTCGTGCGTGCCCGGTTGATTGATGGTGCGCACGTCACCGGACAAGTCGTTGACCGACACTCCGATCATCTTGCTCGGCGCCCAGGTCAGGAACCGGTGCAGCGCGTCGACCTGATCCTCGATGCCGCCCTGCTTGCTGAGCAGACCCCGACGTCGCAGAACCGCGAGTACGGCCTCTCGTTGGGCATCGTCCTGCTTGATCTCCTGCTCCAACGGCTGAGTGAGCAGGTCCAGACTGTGCCGGACGCTGATGTGCTCGCCCTGCAGGTAGCCGGCGGTCGGTGGCAGGTCGTGCGTTGTGACGCTGGCCAGGCACAACGTCCGGTACGTTTCCGGCGCGAGTGGCTCGCCCTTGCCGTCCCGCTCGAACCACAGGATCGACGTGCCGAGGATGCCTCGGCCAGCGAGGTATTCGCGCACCCAGCTCTCGACTGTGCCGAGGTCCTCGCCGATGATGACAGCCCCGGCTCGGTGTGCTTCCAGGGCGAGGATGCCCACCATGGCCTCGTGGTCGTACCGCACGTAGGTGCCCTCGGTCGGTGCCTTGCCGCGCGGCACCCACCAGAGCCGGAAGAGGCCCAGGATGTGATCGACCCGTAGCCCGCCGGACATGTCAAGAGCAGTGCGGATCATCTCTCGGTACGGCAGGTACGCCTGCTCAGCGAGACGATCCGGACGCCACGGCGGTTGACTCCAGTCCTGGCCGAGCTGGTTGTAGTCGTCCGGCGGAGCTCCGACGCTGATCTCGGTGGCCAGCACGTCACCCAGCGCCCATGCGTCGGCTCCGGCGGGATGCACTCCGACTGCGAGGTCGGCGATGACGCCCACACCCATACCGGCCGAGCGCAGTTCGTGCTGCGCATCGGCGAGTTGGCGCTGCGCGATCCACTGCAACCAGGACTGGAACTCCACCTCGCTGGCGAGCCGCTCCCGCTCGGCGCGCACCGCGTCGGACTTCGGATCCTGCAGTTCGCTCGGCCATTCCTGCCACGGCAGACCCCGGTCGACCACCAGCGCGCACCACGTCGCGTAGTCGAGCAGGCCTTGGCCTTCGTCCGCGCAGAACTGCTCGAACTCGCGGGTGCGGCGTTGGGTGCGCGGAACCCGGAAAAGCATCCGCAGCGCACCCTTCTTGGCCGCCCAGCAACCGTCCCGGTCGAGCTGCTCCAGGTTGTTCAGGCGTCGCCCGTCATCACCGTGCCACTCCACCAACTGGTGCTCGGCGGCTGAGAGGTACCCGATCTCGACGATCTCCTCGACTCGGATGTACATCGGATTGACGAAGCGCCGCGTGGTCGGCAGGTAGGGCGAAGCCTCCATCGGAGCGACCGGTTCGGCGGCATGCACGGGGTTGATCTGAACGAAATCCGCGCCCGCCCGAGCCGCCCAGGATCCGAGCTCGGCGAGGTCGGCCGCGTCACCGATACCCCAGCTGCGATCGCTGCGAACGGAGTACAGCTGCGCCTGCAGACCCCACGTGCGGTCGCTGCGCAGAGCCGCAGGGAGGGTGAGCTGATCGGGGGTGACGATAACGGTGCACTCGTGCTCCATCTCACCGATTACAACGACCAGGCGGTGGTACCCCAGCGGCGTCGACTCGGGCAACCCGCTCGTGGCCTCACCGGTCAGCACCCCGTCGATCTCGCGGGGCTCCACCCAGTGGTCTACCTGCGCCGCGTGGCCGGTAGTGCCGTCCTCCAACTCGATGCGGGCAGTGAAGTCCTGACCGTCGCGAAGGTGCAGCGGCACCCAGGGGCTTTTGCCCTGGCGGGTGACTACTACCGGAGGCAGGGTCTGGCGCCAGGATTTGCTCTCGAGATCGCGCAGCGAAGCCTCGATGGCCGCGTCACCGGAGGCATCGACGCCGAGTGCCGCCAACACCGAACCGATTGTCTCGTCTGAGACGTCGACGTGCTTGTCCTTCCAGTCTCGGTACTCCGTTGCAACACCATGTGCGCGGGCGAGTTGCGCCAGCGAAGAACCCTGCGACATGGCCGCAGTCTTGCAGAGCAACCTCTCCTATCGGCGAACTTGGGTGCGGTGACTGCGAGCCGCCACACTGGACGACATGCAGTTTCTGCGATTCGCCGGCAGCGGGTCCGCCCTCGGTTGGGACTCGCTGATCGGTGTCCCCCTGACCATCGCGGGCATCGTCGTCGGCGCGTTGATGCTGCGCTTCCTGATACACCGGACCATCGGTCGAACGGTCTCGGCGATGGAGACCCGGGCCCGCGAACGCACAGCCGGATCGAATGGCGCCACTCGGGTCATCCGCGCTGCAACCGGCCTGGACACCGAGCGGCGCGGCCAGCGCGCGGCCACGATGGGGTCGCTGCTGCGCTCGGTGTCGACCTTGATCATCTACGGGATCGCCGCGCTGATGGTGCTGGCCGAACTCGGCCTACCGCTCGCGCCCCTGCTGGCCTCTGCAGGGGTGGGAGGTGTTGCCCTCGGTTTCGGTGCTCAGAGTCTGGTGCGTGACTTCCTGTCCGGGATCTTCATGATCTTGGAAGATCAGTACGGGGTCGGCGACGTCATCGATACCGGCCAGGCGATCGGCACCGTGGAGGAGGTCACCCTGCGGATCACCCGGGTGCGGGATGCAGAAGGGGTGGTCTGGTACGTGCGAAACGGGGAAATCCTGCGCGTCGGAAACAAGTCGCAGGGTTGGGCCACCACCATGATCGACCTGCCCATTGCCTACGACCAGAACGTCGAGACGGCGCTGAATGCGTTGCGCGAGGTGACCGCGCGCATCGACCAGGACTCGCCGTGGAGGGAGAAGTTGTTGGAGACCCCCCACGTTGCCGGCGTCGAGTCGATGGTCGGTGGCAGCGTGACCCTGCGAATCATTGCCAAGTGCGTGCCCGGCGAGCAGTACGTCGTCTCGCGCGAAGTACGCGAGCGCGCAAAAGTCGCCCTCGACGCTGCGGGCATCCGCGCGCCGCAGTTGCCGCCGTACGCCGCTGGACCCACCTCGTGATCCCGACTGGAAGACTGCCGATCGTGTCCTCTGTACCCACACCCTCATCCGAGCGTCCCGCCCAGCAGTCCTTCTACGAGCAGGTGGGGGGTCATCCGACGTTCGCCAAACTCGTGCACGAGTTCTACGTCGGTGTCGCCGACGACGATCCGTTACGCAACCTCTACCCGGAGAAGGACCTGGGGCCGGCCGAGGACCGGCTGCTCGGTTTTCTCGAGCAGTACTGGGGAGGACCGACGACGTACAGCGAAAAGCGCGGCCATCCGCGTCTGCGGATGCGGCACATGCCCTACAAAGTCACTCCGGCCCAGCGAGACCGTTGGCTGCTGCACATGATGAACGCCGTCGACACCCTTGAACTCGACGAATCCCACGACCTCCTGCTGCGCGACTACCTGACCCGCGCGGCCTACTCATTGGTGAATTCTCTTGAGGAAGAGTGAAGAAAAGGCTCCCTGGTGGAGCTCGGCTGTCGTCTACCAGATCTACCCGCGGTCGTGGGCGGACTCCGACGGCGACGGCATCGGTGACCTACCCGGCATCATCGCCCGCCTGCCCTACCTGCGCGATCTTGGTGTCGACGCGGTGTGGCTCTCGCCGTTCTACACCTCGCCGCAGGCCGATGCGGGGTACGACGTGGCGGACTACTACGACGTAGACCCGCTCTTCGGCACTCTCGCGGACGCCGAGGCGCTGATCAGCACCGCACACGACCTCGGGTTGAAGTTGATCGTCGACCTGGTCCCGAATCACACCTCGGACGAACATGTCTGGTTCCAGGCCGCGCTCGCTGCGGCCCCCGGCTCGCCCGAACGCGACCGCTACATGTTCCGCGAGAGCCTCGGAGACGACGACAGCGAGCCGCCCAACAACTGGGACAGCGTCTTCGGCGGCCCCGCCTGGGAGCGCGTGACCGAGAAGGATGGTTCAGCAGGCCTGCCGGGCCAGTGGTACCTGCACCTCTTCGATGTCAAGCAACCCGACCTCAACTGGGAGAACCGCGAGGTTCACGAAGAGTTCGAGCGCGTCCTGCAGTTCTGGCTGGATCGCGGTGTCGACGGGTTCCGAGTGGACGTCGCCCACGGTCTGGTGAAGGAAGCTGGACTGCCCGATTCCACCGGTACCTCGCATGTTGCCGACGGCAGCCAGCCGATGTGGGACCAGCCCGGTGTGCACGAGATCTACCCCGAGTGGCGCGCTCTACTGGACGCGCACGCCGAACAGACGGGCTCAGAACCCATGCTGTGCGCCGAAGCGTGGGTCGTCCCGCCCGACCGGCTCGCCAAGTACGTCCGCCCTGCTGAATTCCACCAGGCGTTCAACTTCGAGTTCCTCGAAACCCCCTGGCGTGCTTCGGAACTACGCGACGTCGTCGACCGCACCTCGTCGGCGAATGCTGCCGTCGGCGCGCCGACCACCTGGGTACTGTCCAATCACGACGTGGTTCGGCACGCCACTCGGATGGGCCTGCCGTCGGCGGCCAGCCACCTGAACGGCGTGGGAGCGGATGATCCGCAGCCCGACACGGAGTTGGGTCTGCGTCGTGCCAGGGCCGCCACCGCGATGATGCTCGCGCTGCCGGGCGGGGCCTACCTCTACCAGGGGGAGGAACTCGGCCTGCCGGAGCACACGACGATGCCCGATGAGGACCGCCAGGACCCGACCTATGCCCGCACCGGGCACGCGATCCGCGGCAGGGACGGATGCCGGGTGCCGATGCCCTGGGCGCGCGACGAACCGGCGTACGGCTTCAACGACACCGGGGAACTGTGGCTGCCACAACCGCAGGCCTACGCCGCCCTCGCCGTCGATCAACAAGTCGGTGTCGACGGCTCGACCCTGGAGCTCTACCGGACGCTGTTGCGGCTGCGCCGGGCGTACGAGCTGGGTGCCACCACTCTGAGCTGGGTCGATGCCGGTACCGACGTCCTCGCATTCGACAGCGGACCCGTGAGGTCGATCACCAACTTCAGTGATACGTCTTACGAGTTACCGAACGGGTGGCAGGTGGATGCTGCCAGTGGTCCGTTGGACGGTGGGCGGCTGCCCACTGACACCACCGTGTGGCTGACGCGTAGCGACGATTGCTGAACCTTCGAGAGCTTCTCCGGCGCGGTGATGTCCACGAAATTTGCGGCAGCCCTGTGGCGTCAGCATCCGGGTCGATCCTGATCGATGGCGGATACATCGTCGTATCGATGCACTGTCGTGTAGTCCGCGAAGTGCGCAGCGTGCGACAGGTCAGTGCACCAACGCAGCGCAGTTACCGGTGAAACCACTGCCGTACAGACTCGTGACGTAGGTGTTCAGCTGCGCCTCACTCACGCGGTGCAGCACCGTGGAACCGACGGCGCTGATCGGGTCCACTGCGAGGTAGTTCGTGCCGTCGAAGCCCACGACTGTGATCCAGTGGCTGACCGGACTTCGCGTCCTGGTCGGCCATGGCGACCGGTGCCCGTCACCGGACAACATGATGCCGAACCCAGCTCGCACATCCGCCAGTCCAGTACCAAAGCTGCGGACGTTCACGTTACGCAGCCCGTACATCGCGAACCCGCTGCGCAGCTCGGTGAGGCCGGTGCCCTTCCCGTCCCGCGCCGGGCCGGAGGGCACCCCCATCGCGACATATCGGAAGTGCTGCACGGCCGCTGAGGAGAAGAGTGAGTCAGCGTTCCAGGACCAGTACTTCGGTGCCAGACCTCGCGAGATCAGCAGGGTGACGGCCGATGTCGGGCCGCAGTTGTTCCACTGTGCGCCCCCGGTGCCGGCTTGCGCCAGCGGGTACACCGGACCGCAGGTGGGCGCGGCGAACAGCGTCGCCCAGGTCAGGGGCCCCACCTGGGATGTGCCGAGCCCGCGCGTAGTCTGGAATGTCTGCACCAGGGCGTCCGTATTGGCGTCGTACATCGTCGTCATGGCGGGCGCAGCGCCGTCGCCGAAGCGATATCCGTGCTTCTTCAACAGCGTCTGTACCGCAAAGGTCCGGTAGGTGTTCTGACCTCGCGATGTCGGCAACGCCAGCCGGGCCACCGTGCCGGACAGTGCGATGCCAGACCCGCGAAGGTTGTATTTGCGTTGAAACGCCAGAACCGCTGCGCTGGTGTCTCGCCCGTAGCTGGTCTCCCAGCTCGCGACCTTGAACCCGCTCGCCAACAACAGGTACTGCAGCGCTCGAACGTCCTGCCACACCGCGCCTGGTCTGATGTCGGGCAGCGTCGCCGTATAGGTGTTGGAGGCCCGAGGCGCCATGGCAGCGTTGGTCCTCATCGGTTTGCCGACGCCGAACGCTGGGCGGACATCATCGGCGGCGGAGGCGGAGGCGGCGGTGGCCCAAGAAACGCCGGCTACTGAGCCAGCTGCGAGGAGGTTACGACGAGTGAACACAGTGCTCTCCAGGTGAACTTGTTAAGTGAGATTTGACGCACTGTATACATGGAGGCAGGGCGATAGCGGGCTTAGAGCCTGCTCATCGCACGGTGGAATTGCACGGCCGTCGCAGGGGCTACGGGCGGTGCCGGGAGCTCGCCCGTTAACGTGTCAGAACGTGTCCGGCGGGAGTGGTCACCCGGTGCCAACGGCCTGAGGTGAACACCTGCGCGGCATCGCCCATCAGGAAACCGAGTGCGTAGGCGGCGAACGCGACCGATGCAGGCAACGTCGTGGCGCGCTCCCCCGGCAGGGGCCGACCCCACACCCGACGACGAAGATCTTCCACGGCGGCTGAGCCAGACCCCGCGGGCGCTCCCTGAGCAATCTCGGCAACACCTTGCTGAGCGATCTGCTGCAACTCGGAGACGGCGAGCGATCCGGCTGGGACCCACTCACCGATCGGCGGACTGACCGACGCCCACGATGCGCGCACCTGCTGTGGCGGCACTTCCAACCGAGTGCCGACGGCCGTGCGTGCCAGCCGGTCCCCAACGGCTGCCGTAGGCACGATGGTGTCCAACTGCATCGGCGTGGCCAAGCCCAGCACCCGCAGCCCAAGCGTCGTCCCATGGCCCGACAGCTCGCGAGAGGACTGCACTCCCACCCACACCGCGAGCGCGGACTGCTGGGCCTGCAGTCGCAGCGCGCCGTCGGCGTCGAGGGCGCGAGCACGCGTGCAGTAGGTCGCCAGATCGGAGTATGTCTGCTGGTCGGCCAGCTCGATGGTCTGCATACTCACTGGTGACCCACCGGGCGACGCTTCAGCCGGATCGGCCCGGCGGCGTACTGCCCCAGTACCTCCCGAGTTTCTGCGGTCAGTCTCATCGGGAGGCCGGAGTCCGGGTCGAAACTTACCTGTGTCGTCTCGCCGCTGGCGAAAATCTCGACACCGCCCGGGGTTTCGCGTACCTCGTACCCCATGTCGAAAGATGCCCCGGCGATGCGGGTGACCCAGGTGGTGATGCAAATCGGTTCGCGCCGGTAGTGCAGCTGCCTCAGGTAGTCGATTTCCGCGCGTGCAACCAGCAGCCGGGGTCGTTGGTGATCGTGGTCGCTCCGGTCGAACCACTCGTCGAAGGCCAAGATGCGAGCCTCTTCGAGCAACCGCAGGAACTGCACGTTGTTGACGTGCCGCAACGCGTCCATGTCGGACCAGCGCAACGGCACCAGGACGTCGGTCTTCTGTGTCGGCATGCGCCGATTATCCGCGCCTCCCAGCCGACGTGCACCACCAGTAGAGTCGCCCGCGTGACCGATCCCGATGATCTCAGCGCTTTCAGCGGACAACAAGCCGAACAGGACCCCGTGGGCACCCTGTTACAGGTCCTCGACCTCAAGCCCGCCGGAACAGCGAAGGTGAACCCCGAGATCGCCGGACGGACGCTCGACGACGACGTCACCGACCGCACCATCGACGTGTACATCGGCCGTAGCCAGGTAACACCGCACGGCCGTGCCTTTGGTGGTCAGGTACTCGCGCAGAGTGTCATGGCGGCAGGGCACACCATTCCGGATCACCGCGACGTCCACTCGCTGCATGCCTATTTCATCAGGCCGGGGGATTCGGGCCACCCGATCCGCTTCGCTGTCGAGAACCTTCGAGACGGAAACTCCTTCTCGGTGCGTCGGGTTCATGCCATGCAGCACGGCGCCACGATTCTCTCGGCGACACTGTCGTTCCAGCGGCCGGCCGAAGGACTGGATCATCAGGCGCATATGCCGGAGACGCCCGACCCGGAACGGGTCTGGACTTCTGAGCGCGAACTGGAGGGTATCGACCACCCGGCAGCGCACCACTGGCGTCAGCGCGCGATGGATGTGCGCAACGTCGAGGGCGCCTTGTTCATCCACCCCGGCCGCCAGAAATCGGCTCATCAGACGGTGTGGATGAAAGCGTTGCGCGAACTGCCCGACGACCCCTTATTGCAAGCGGCGGTGTTCGCGTACGCCTCCGACTACTCGCTACTGGAGCCGGTGCTGCGCAGGCACGGACTCGTGTGGTCCTCCCCCGGCCTGCGCCCGGCGTCCCTGGACCACGCGATGTGGTTTCACCGACCGGGCCGCATCGACGACTGGGTGCTCTACGAGCAGGAGTCGCCGTCCGCCTCCGGCGGGCGCGGTCTCGGACTGGGCAAGATGTTCGGCGTTGACGGCACCCTGATCTGCTCCGTCGCGCAAGAGGGCATGGTCCGCGTAAAACCCCAACCAGAGTGAGTCCATGACGAAGAAGATGGAGCCCGTCACACTCGCCGGTTCACTGGTCCGGCTCGAACCGCTGCGCCGCGAGCACCTGGAGGAACTGATCGAGGCAACTCGTGATGGCCAGATGTGGGACCGCTGGTACACCTCGATCCCGCAGCCGGGCGCAATGGCTGCGAACATCGATGAGCGCCTGGCGATGCAGCGGAGCGGATCGATGTTGCCGTTCACCACGATTCGACAAGCCGACGGCGTCGTGCTGGGCGGCACCACCTACTGCGACATTCAGCTCTCCGTGCCGCGGGTCGAGATCGGCTATACCTGGAACCGTGCGTCAGCGCACGGCACAGGCACGAACGTCGAGAGCAAGCTGCTCCTGATGACCCACGCGTTCGAGACGCTCAGCTGCGCCGCAGTCAAATTCTCGACGCACTGGATGAACAAACAGTCCCAGGTAGCGATCGAGCGCCTCGGCGCTAAGCAGGAAGCGGTGCTGCGTGCCGACAAGCGCGACAGCGAAGGCCGGTTACGGGACAGTGTCGTGTACTCCGTGATCGCTACGGAGTGGCCGATGGTCAAAGCCGGGTTGCAACACCGCCTACGCCACCGCTGACGGCCGAGCCCACCCATCCGATCGATGGGTAGGGCAAACGTCGATGACGAGGGCTGTTGCTTTCAGTCGCGGGTGAGGCGACGGTGCGTCACGCGGTGCGGGCGAGCTGCTTCAGCGCCGAGTCGCTCGACCTTGTTCTCTTCGTAAGCATCGAAGTTGCCCTCGAACCAGTACCACTGGGCGGGGTTCGCGTCGGTGCCTTCGTAGGCCAGGATGTGGGTGGCCACCCGGTCCAAGAACCACCGGTCGTGACTGATGACCACGGCGCAGCCGGGGAACTCCAGGAGCGCGTTCTCCAGTGAACCGAGGGTTTCGACGTCGAGGTCGTTGGTCGGTTCGTCCAGGAGCAACAGGTTGCCGCCCTCTTTGAGGGTCAAGGCGAGGTTGAGTCGGTTGCGCTCCCCACCGGACAGGATTCCGGCCTTCTTCTGCTGGTCTGGACCCTTGAAGCCGAACTGTGAGACGTAGGCGCGTGATGGGATTTCGACCTTGCCGACCTTGATGAAATCGAGCCCGTCGGAGACGATCTCCCACAGCGACTTCTCGGCGTCGAGCCCGCCACGGCTCTGGTCGACGTAGGAGACCTCGACGGTCTCACCGATCTTCACCTCACCGCTGTCCGCCTCTTCGAGACCGACGATCGTCTTGAACAGGGTCGTCTTACCGACACCGTTGGGGCCGATGACGCCGACGATGCCGTTACGAGGCAGCGTGAACGAGAGACCATCGATCAGGACCCGGTCGCCGAAGCCCTTCTTGAGGTTCTTGACCTCGATGACCTGTGCACCCAGGCGCGGGCCCGGCGGGATCTGAATCTCATCGAAGTCCAGCTTGCGGGTGCGGTCGGCCTCGGCCGCCATCTCCTCGTACCGCGCGAGTCGCGCCTTGTTCTTGACCTGGCGGGCCTTGGAATTGGAGCGGACCCATTCCAGTTCGGCCTTGAGTCGCTTGGCGAGCTTCACGTCCTTCTTGCCCTGGACGTTGAGGCGCTCACCCTTCTTCTCCAGGTAGGTGGAGTAGTTGCCCTCGTAGGGGTAGAGCCGGCCGCGGTCGACCTCGGCGATCCACTGGGCCACGTTGTCCAGGAAGTACCGGTCGTGGGTCACGGCGAGGACGGTGCCCGGGTAGGCCGCGAGGTGCTGTTCGAGCCAGTTCACCGACTCGGCGTCCAGGTGGTTGGTCGGTTCATCCAGCAGCAGCAGGTCGGGCTTGGCGAGCAGCAGTTTGCACAGCGCGACGCGGCGTCGCTCTCCA
>JBBPZD010000180.1:0-3545 GCA_038199265.1 Actinomycetales bacterium
CACCACCACCTCTACCAATGGATCACCCGCGGATATGCCACGGACGACACCCTGTTCGGCTGGCTCACGACGCTGTATCCGATCTGGGCGCAGATCAACGCCGACCTGCTGCACGCCTCCGCGTCGGCCAACCTCGGGTGGCTCGCGTTGACCGGATGCACCACCAGCACCGATCACCACTACGTGTTCCCCAGCGGCGTCGGCGACCTGATGGAAGCCGAGATCACAGCCGCTCAGCACATCGGCATACGTTTCCACCCGACCCGCGGTTCGATGAACCTGGGCGAGTCGGCAGGCGGGCTGCCGCCAGATTCCGTCGTCGAGGAGCACGAGCAGATCCTCCTCGCGAGCGAGGCTGCGATCGACCGATGGCACGACCCGTCGTTCGGGTCGATGCTGCGGATCGCACTGGCACCGTGCTCACCGTTCTCCGTCACCGGCGACCTGATGCGCGACTCGGCAGAACTGGCTCGCCGCAAGGGAGTCCGGCTGCACACCCACCTTGCCGAGACAGCCGATGAGGAGGCGTTCTGCCTCCAGAAGTTCGGTGCTACTCCCACCCAATACGCCGAATCCTTGGGCTGGCTCGGTGACGACGTGTGGATGGCGCACTCGGTGCATCTGTCCGACGAAGCCATCGCCCGATATGCGGCGACGGGTACCGGCGCAGCCCACTGTCCGACCTCGAACGGGCGGCTGGGCGCCGGGATCGCTCCGATCCGCAAACTGTTGGACGCTGGCGCGCCGGTCGGGCTCGGTGTCGATGGCGCGGCATCGAACGAGTCCGGGCGGATGTTCGACGAGATGCACCTGGCTCTACTGGCCGCCCGATTCCAAGGAGGACCACTGGCACTGACTGCCCGCGAATCGTTGCGGATGGCGACGGCGGGCGGCGCGCGGCTGCTCGGTAGCCAGGACGAGTACGGCTCGATCGAAGTCGGCAAACTCGCCGACCTCGCGCTCTGGCGAGTCGAAGATCTGTGTGGCGCCGGCATCGAGGACCCGGTGACGGCGCTGGTCTTCGGGATGCCGACGCTGCACTCGTCGTGGGTCAACGGCACACCGGTCGTCGACGAGGGACACCTGGTCAATGCCGACGAAGTGTCTCTCACCGAGGCTTCTGCCAGCGCAGCAGCGACCATCCGCCCCTAGAAGGTCAGAGGTCTGCGCGCCAGGACGGATGCTCGCGCTCCAACACCACGCGCAGGTCTCGCCAGCCGGCCCTGTCGGCGGCACGCAAGGGGAGCAGGCCGCCCTGCCCGCCACCCGCCATCCGGTAACCCCACTGGAACCCGCACAACGGTGTCAGGTGATGCGTCCGACTGACGTCGGGTAGCTGTACGAGGAACGTATCGGCACTCCAGATAGCGTCAGGGTCACCGGGTGTCGCCGGTGCGTCCATGAAGGTCGGCAGGTAACCGAACGCGCACATCGGCCCCATCCATTCCACCGCATCTATCGCCCGGTGGATCTGGCCGCGCCCCAGTCGCTGGGTGACCAGCTGGATCCAGCCGAACACCCCGGCCGGCCCGACAGCATCGAGGTGCACCGACGCCGTCACCACCGGGAAACCTTGTAATGCAGCAGGGTCGATGCTCGGCGCGATGAACGTGTGGCCCGACTTCACCGGGTCATCGTTTGGCTGGAGGACAACCTCGACTCGTCCCTGTCGACCACGCGTCTCGAACGGCACGGACAGGCGAGCGCCCGTGACCTCGTAACTACTCACGGGTCCAGATTAGGGAAACCAGCTGACGAACTCGATCCTGGTCATGCGCTCAGTGTGCGAACACTCTCACGGTGTGGTCAGCGCGCTCGGGTGAGGCGAACCCAGATCAGCAGCACCGCTGTCACCAACGCAAATCCGAAGGCAAAGTCCTCGATCGGGATGTCCCAAGGGAATCGGACACCCGAGGTTTGCGAATCGTCATAGCCGACAACGGGGGTGGGTCGCCGAGTGAGCAACCCGTCGACGAGCACCTGGAAGCCCAGCACGATCACCATCGAGGCCCAATAGCGCACAGTTCTGAAGAGTCCGGTCTTGAGCCAGGCCAGCTCCATCGCGACGACGGCGACCATCCCGATGACGACGGAAACGGTGTATTCAGGCATCACCCTGCACCTTCCGTGAAGATCGACCGGTGGGCAATCTGTCACGAAGCAATCGACCGCAGATACCAACCGCTTCGTAGGTGAGCAACCCGCAGATCGGCACCACGACGAAGAAGAGGACCTCCTCCAACGGCATCGGCCCGATATCGATACCCGTGACGTATCGCGCTCCGTAGGCCCACCATCCGCGAGCGATGCCGAACAGATCCCACACGATGAAGAATGCGGCCGGGCCGGCGATAGACCCGAACGCGAGCAGCGGACGCCGCCACACACGAGCGCCGATCAAGAACTCCAGCGGGAGGGTGAGCACGATGCACCCGGCCAGGATCCCCAGATAAGTAAGGTGTTGCACTGGCTGAATCCTCTCAAGGCGTAGTCGAGTGTCTGCGTTTTCGTGCTGGCGTCCGCACGAATCCGCGGACACTCACGGAGTCTGGCGCGGAAAGTCAGATCAGGCGGCTGGCCGGTGTTGCCAGGAGTCGCACCGCCAGCCCGGCCTTGCGCCAGGTGGGCAACCGCACGCGGGCCGCGAACACGTCGTAGTCGGCGTCCTCGATGAGGTCCAGGATGCGCGAGTACAGCCGGCGGGCGATCACCACGCACCGCGCAGATGCGGGCGGCAGGTACTGCATTCCCGTGTCGGCGAACGCGTAGAGCGCTCGGGTTCGCTCGATCTCGAAGCGCATCAACGCTTTCCACTCCGGCGAGGCCTCACGGGCGTCCGGGTCGACCCCGAACCGCTCAAGATCCTCCAACGGGATGTAGTGCCGGTCGCGGTCACGGTCTTCGTCGACGTCGCGCAGGAAGTTGGTGAGCTGGAAGGCGAGCCCGAGGTCGCGAGCTGGGGCGTAGGCACGATCGTCGGTGGGCTCGAGCACCGGCAACATCATCTCGCCGATGACGGCAGCCGAACCCTCCATGTATCCGAGCAGGTCTTCGTAGGTCTGATAGTGCGTGACCGTGAGGTCGCTGCCCATTGCGCCGAAGAAACGGTCGAAGCACTCCTGCGAGATGTTCCGGCGCTCGGCCGTGTCGGCTGCAGCGGTGAGCACCGGGTCATCCTGCGCCCCCGCCCGGTGCTCCCGGAAGGACTCGACGAATGCGGTCAGGTCTTCCCCGGTTCCTTCGCGGTGATCGCCGTCGGTGGCCTGCGGAGCGTCGACGATGTCGTCAGCCAGGCGACACAGCGCATAGATCGAGTAGACGTCGAGGCGCTGCTGGACCGGCAGAGTGCGCGCACCCCAGTAGTACGTGGTGCCGTACGCCTTCGTGAGTACGGCACTACGCGCATACCCCCGTTCCAGCTGAAGCGACCGATCGACGTCCAGGCTCATGCGGCCGCGCTCAACTGACCGAGCGCGCGCTGCGCCGCGAGCTTGCCGCTGACCAGCACCATTGGCACCCCGACGCCGGGTGTGGTGCCGTGGCCA
>JBBPZD010000181.1:0-7773 GCA_038199265.1 Actinomycetales bacterium
GCCGGCCTGATAGGGACGTCGATCGGGTTGGCGCTATCGCGTGTCGGAACGACAGTGACGCTGTCCGATCCCTCGCCGACCGCAGCCGCATTGGCCGCCGATCTGGGCGCCGGATGCGTCGATGAGCCGACCGGTCCGGACGTGGTCGTCGTCGCGGCGCCGCCCGACGTGGCCGCATCGGTCATCCTCAGCGCACTCCGGCGATGGCCCCACGCAGCAGTCACCGACGTGGCCTCGGTGAAGTCCGTGGTTCTCGCAGACGTCTCGGCGGCCACTACCGATGATGAACTGGCGCGGTACGTCGGCTCGCACCCGATGGCGGGCCGAGAACGTTCAGGAGCCGTCGCAGCCCAGGCGGACCTCTTCAAGGGCCGCACCTGGGTGGTGTGCGCGCACACCACCAGTGACCGCGATGCCACGGCGCGCATCAGCGAGCTCGCGGCCTCGACCGGCGCGGCCGTCGTGTCGATGAACGCGGCAGAGCACGACAGAGCCGTCGCCTACGTCTCGCACCTACCCCAGATCGCAGCGAGTCTCGTTGCTTCGCGGCTACGGGAGTTACCGGACGAGGCGGTCGCGCTGGCGGGGCAGGGCATTCGCGATGTCACGCGCATCGCTGAGAGCGACCCGCTGCTGTGGACCCAGATTCTCGCTGGGAACGCCGGTGTGCTGGCCCCGGTACTGCGCGAAGTGGCCTGCGATCTGGACGCGGTCGCCCGCGCGCTGGCGTCGATCGCAGCTCAGGAAGGATCCGGCGCACGGGCCGTTCTCGCTCGGGCGATCGGTGACGGGCAACTGGGTCACGCCCGGATTCCGGGCAAGCACGGGTCGGCTCCCACTGCCTACGCCACCATCGTGGTGCTCGTGCCCGACACTCCGGGCGCGCTGGGGCGGCTCTTCCAGGATGTGGGCGACGCCGGAGTCAACCTGGAGGATCTACGCCTGGAACACGGGATCGGGGCGCCGTTGGGAATCGCAGAGTTGTCCGTACTGCCATCGGCTGTGGATCGGTTGATCACGCAGCTTGCAGCCAAGGGTTGGAAGGTGCACGAATGAGTTCGCACGAGATGTCCGGGTCTGCCGAGCCGCTGGTTGTCGTCATCGACGGGCCGTCGGGAACCGGCAAGTCCAGTGTCTCCAAAGCAGCGGCGACGTCGCTCGGGATCGGCTACCTCGACACCGGAGCGATGTACCGCGCTCTGACCTGGTGGTGCGTCAGGGAACAGATCGACCTCGACGACCAGACCGCCGTGACGTTCGCTTCGCGCACTTTCCCGCTCGCGATGGGCACCGATCCCGCCGCGCCGACTGTCAGCGTCGGCGATCTGGACATCAGCGAGGCAATCCGCGCACCGTCCATCTCCGGGTCGGTGTCGAGCGTGGCCACGAACCTGGGCGTGCGCGAGGAACTGATCCGGCGCCAGCGCGAACTGATTGCTTTCATCTCCGCCCGCACCGGGGGAGTGGTCGCCGAAGGGCGCGACCTGACCACGGTCGTCGCGCCAGACGCCACGGTCCGTCTGCTGATGACCGCCAGCGAGGAGGTCCGCATCGCGCGCCGCGCCGGTGAACTCTCCTCCACCGCGCTGGCTACCCGAGCGCAGATCGTCGAGCGTGATGCACGCGACTCGACCGTCGCTGCATTCACGACGGCCGCCGACGGAGTGGTCACCATCGACACTTCATCGCTGGATTTCGACGGTTCAGTCGCTGCAGTGCTGGGTGCTATCGAGGTCGGGCGCAGCAGTTTTCCCTGAGAGAATGGCACCCATGACCGATGATGCACTCACGCCGACCGATAGCGAGCTGGCCGACACCGACGTGTCCGTGGAGCGGGCGCTGCGGGTCGGGCTCGACGATTTCGACCTGAGCGACGCAGACCGCGCACTGCTGTCCGGACAGAATCAGACCGAGGAAGAGCACGAGGCCGAGACAAGGCCGGTCGTTGCCGTGGTCGGTCGCCCCAACGTCGGCAAGTCGACGCTCGTCAACCGCATCCTCGGGCGTCGTGAAGCGGTCGTTGAGGACGTTCCCGGAGTGACTCGCGACCGCGTCGCCTACGACGCAGAATGGGTCGGTCGCAACTTCACCCTCGTCGACACCGGCGGCTGGGAGGTGGACGCCACCGGCATCCACCTGCGGGTCGCCGAGCAGGCCGAGATCGCAATCGAGTTGGCCGATGCCGTGCTGTTCATCGTCGACGCGACCGTCGGCGCGACAGACACCGATGAAGCCGTTGTGAAGTTGCTGCGGCGCTCGGGCAAGCCCGTGGTGTTGATCGCCAACAAGGTCGATGACAACCGCACCGAGGCTGACGCAGCGATGCTGTGGTCGCTCGGACTCGGACAGCCCTACCCGGTCTCGGCCATGCACGGTCGTGGCACCGGTGATGCTCTGGACGCCGTGTTGGCTGTATTGCCACAAGAAACCACGGTGCAGGGCGCCTACCCGCGCGGCGGCCCTCGCCGCATTGCGCTGGTCGGCAGGCCCAACGTCGGAAAGTCTTCGCTGCTGAACAAACTGGCGGGCGAGGACCGCGTGGTCGTCGACCCCGTAGCAGGCACCACTCGCGACCCCGTCGACGAGATGATCGAACTGGGCGGAAAGGTCTGGCGTTTCGTGGACACGGCAGGTATCCGGCGCCGGGTGCATCAGACCCGTGGAGCTGACTTCTACTCATCGCTGCGCACGCAGACGGCCATCGAGAAGGCGGAGGTCGCCGTCGTCCTGATCGATGCCGAAGAAGCCATCGCCGAGCAGGACATCCGCGTCATTCAACAGATTGTCGACGCCGGCCGGGCGCTGGTGGTGGCCTACAACAAATGGGACCTGCTGGACGAAGAGCGTCGCTACTACCTGGAACGCGAGATCGAGCGGGAGCTCGTGCAGATCACCTGGGCACCGCGGGTGAACATCTCCGCAACTACCGGTCGACACACCGACCGCCTTGTGCCGGCTATCGAGACGGCCCTTGCCTCGTGGGACTACCGCGTTCCCACAGGCCGACTGAATGCCTTTCTGGGCGAGGTGGCCTCTGGCCACCCGCACCCCGTTCGAAGTGGAAAGCAGCCCCGCATTCTCTTCGCCACCCAGGCATCCACGCGGCCGCCGCGGTTCGTGGTGTTCGCCAGTGGCTTCATCGAGGCCGGTTACCGCCGATTCCTGGAGCGCAGACTGCGCGAGGAGTTCGGTTTCGACGGCACCCCCATCGAGCTGTCGGTGCGGGTCCGCGAGAAGCGCAAGCGGTGAATCCAACGCAGCGCGGAGCCGATTGGGCGCCGCGCTGCTGGTGGGATATCGTTTCGCTCGCCCTCCGGGAGTGAATTCGGCGGGTGGAACTGTTAGTTGAACTGAACATCGGGATGTGGCGCAGCTTGGTAGCGCACTTGACTGGGGGTCAAGGGGTCGCAGGTTCAAATCCTGTCATCCCGACCAGCGTCTAACGCAGGTCGGAGGCGGTTTCGGGAATCATCCCGAAACCGCCTCTTCTTATTTCTGGTTGTGGCTGGTCCACAGCCGGAAGGATGCCGTCGGGTCTTTGATCGTGACGTGGGTCGACGGGAGGTTCTGCTCTTCGGCCGACTTGGCGTACTCGGCGTAGAAGGTCGACAGTTCCATGTACCGACCGCCGTCCTCGTAGTGCTTATCTTCCTGGTCGCGACTGGCCGCGTAATACACCCGCTCAGGAGCCGCGTAGTACAAGGCGCCCAGGCACATCGGGCACGGATAGGCGGTTACGTAGACGTCGCAGCCCGTGAGGTCCGTACGTCCGTCAGCGGCGAGCTCGCGGATCGCAGTGATCTCCGCGTGCGCGGTAACGTCGCCCGTTTGCGAAACCTGGTTGGTTGCTTCGTGAACCACCTCACCGGTGGCCTGATCGACGACGACGCAGGCGAACGGTTTTCCGCCGTCCTCGACGTTGGTCAGGGCTAAGTCAACGGTGCGTTGGGTGAACTGCTCGGTGTTGCTCTGCTCGGGCACGAAAGCTCCTCGTCTAGCGGGTGATCAACAACCTGAGGATTACCCGAATTGCCCAGTTCTGACACAGGTGGCGCATCAGGTGTGCTTTCTGCGCGAGACCCGCTCCACGACGAGGGCGGCGGCGAGGGCTCCAAGGGTGCCAAGGAATTCATCGCTCAGAGTGTCTTCGTAGGCACCGTCCAACTCGGTACCACGGCGGATGAAGGTCCACCATTCACCGATCTCCCACACCACCGCGAGAATCGATCCGAGTCCGGTGATGACGGCCACCAAGACCCAACGCGGGCGAACATCGAGACGTGCGATGAGCAGCCCGATCCCGCCGAGGAGCAATGCCCAGTTGAAGAAGTGGTTGACGTTGTCCCAGACGTCGACGGAGTCATAGAGGCCAACGGTGTTGCCCGAAACATCGATCAGGAACGGTGCGCCGATCAGTGAGAATGCGATCCACGGCAGATCCCGTAGTAGAGCTTGGCGGTGCCGCAGCCACCAGATGACCGGCACGAGGAGCATCAACACCGGGTAGATGATCAGCCGATAGCCGAATCCTTTGTCGGCGAACTGCGACAACCCGCCGAAGGCTCCTATCGCGAGCTGAATCGTGGTGAGGAGAAGAATCGTGACACACACCCACGCTGCACGCGGCAGCGACCGGGATGAGGAACTCATGCGCGGATGATGCCACGAACGGCGCGGCTGGCAGCCGCGCCGTTCGATCAGAGGATCAGCTGGAGGGCGTCAGGGAGTCCAAGGCGCGGTCGGCGTCTGCCAACGCGGCTGGGTCAACCTGTTGGCCTGAGGTGATCAGCGCTGAAATTGCGTCGCTGACATCCCAGACGTTGACGTTCATGCCTGCCAGGACTTTCCCGTCCTTGGTCCAAAAGGCCACGTACTCGTTGTCCTTGAGCGATCCGCGGATGACCACGTCGTCGAAGTCACCCGGCTGCACGTATCCGGTGTACTCCATACCCAGGTCGTACTGGTCGGAGAAGAAATACGGGAGCAAGTTGTACTCCGCGTCCTGACCAAGCATCGACTTCGCCGCAACACCAGGCTGGTAGGACGCGTTTGCCCAGTGTTCGACACGCACCTGCTGCTTCAGGAAGGGGTGGAAAGCGTTGGCAACGTCACCGGCGGCAAAGACATCAGGATCGCTGGTGCGCAGAGAGGCGTCCACGGTGATGCCGTTGTCGACGTCCAGACCGCCTGCCTCGGCGAGACCGACGTTGGGCGAGATGCCCACTCCGACGATGACCGCGTCGGCATTCAGGTGGGTGCCGTCAGCCAAATCCACTCCGGTGACGTGGCCGTCAGAACCGGAGAAGGCGGTGATCTCAACCTCGCATCGCAGGTCGACCCCGTGACTGGTGTGCAGGTCGGCAAAAGACTGGGCGATCTTCTCGCCGAGCACCCGCAGCAGCGGCAGCTTCGCGTTCTCGAGCACGGTGACTTCGACGTCGGCCATTCGCGCTGCCGCAGCGGTCTCGAGCCCGATCCAGCCGCCACCGACGACCACGACGCGTTCAGCGCTCGACAGTGCAGCTCTGATCTGGTCGCTGTCCTGGGCTGTACGCAGATAGTGCACGCCGGCCAAGTCAGCACCCGGCAGCGTCATGCGCCGCGGGCTCGACCCGGTTGTCAGTAGCAGCTTGGAGTAGCGCAGCGCAGTTCCGTCGGCCAAGGTGATCTCGTGCGCGTCGGTGTCCAGACCGGTCACCTCGGTCGACAGCCGCAAATCGATGTTGTGCTCGTCGTACCAGGGCTGCGGGTGCACCTCGAACGAACTGCGTTCGGCGCTGCCCTGCAGGTACTCCTTCGACAGCGGGGGACGTTCGTACGGCAGGTCGGCTTCGTCGCCGATCAGCACGATCGGTCCGTCGTAACCTTCTTCCCGCAGCGCCTCGGCGGCCTTGGCCCCAGCCATGCTGGCGCCCACGATGACGTACGGAGATTCCTCGGTTGACATGTAGTGCTCCTACTCGTTGGTTTGAGTCATTCAGTTGACGAGTTTGTGCAGGGCGAAGCGGGCGACTGGCAGGTAGGCGACGCCCACCGGCCAGGGACCGCTTACCTTCAGTGTGGTGCGAGACCCGTCGCCTTCGGACATCACGGCGTGGCCCAGGTCCAGACAGATCGGACCGAATCGGGCCGTCCACGACCACTGCCGCTTCACGTCGTCGAACGCGGTCACCACGAAGTTGACCCGAATGCCCACCGGTCCGTGCACGGTGCCTGTCGCGCCATCGAACAGGCGTTCAGCCTCGGTCTCGACACCCTGAATCTGAGGTGACCAGGTCGACCACAGACTGGGCTGCGCATAGCGCTCCCACGCCTGCGCTGCTGACGCGGTTCCCGTCGCGCTCAGGTTGGCTGTACCCATGACCAGGTTTCTCATCTGACCACCATTGCAGGACTCGGTGACAGACGTGGCGTCGGCCGTGCAGCTTCGTTCACCCCAGTGGGAGGGTGGCAGCACATTCGATGCGCACCAGGGGTGCGGTTTGCGTCGTCGGCTAGCGCAATTGCGAAGGACGGCGACGTAAAAGGATCACCGAGCAGCCGACGACGTCCCGGGCGCAAGAAACTCAGGCGACGCCGGCTACGCGCTCCAATTGGGTGACCTCGTCGTCGAGATGACCGAGCAACCGCTGCAGGCTCGGCACGCTGCGACGGCAGCCGGTCAACCCGAACTCCATGCTTCCGGCGTAGCTCGCGCAGGTGATGTTCAGGGCCATGCCCTGCATCGGAATCGACAGCGGATAGGTGCCGAGGAGTTCGGCTCCGCCGAGATAGTGGCGTTCACGAGTACCGGGCACGTTGCTGATGATCAGGTTGAACGGCGGTCGCACGAGGCCCTGTATCCGCAACATCGGCAGCAGGATTGCAGGCGCCATCCCGACCGCGCTCATCGCGACGATCTGATTCGGTGTCATCGATGACAGCGCTGCCTTGCCGTCTGCCATCGCCGCATGGATCCGGGCGAGCCGTTCTGCCGGATCGGCGATGTCGGTCGAGAGCTTGGCCATCACGCTGCCGATCGCATTACCTCCGGCGCCCGATGCTGTCCCGGCGTCCCTCGCGTTCAACCCGATCGGCACCATCGCTACAAGGGACGCATCGGGCAGCTCGCCGAGATCCTCCAGGTATCTGCGCACTGCGCCACCACACATGGCCAGCACCACGTCGTTCACCGTCGTGCCCGTCGATCGTGCGATGGCGGCGAGACGATCCATCTTCCAGCTCTGAGCAGCAAAGCGGCGTGATCCGGTGATCGTGGTGTTGAAGATGGTGTTCGGTGCGTGCAGCGATACCGCGGACGTCTCGTCCCGGACCCCGCGTCGTAACGTCTTGATCAACGCGCCCGGAACTCCGACGGCGTCGCTCAACAGTCCTTGGGCGGTGGCAACGGCACCGGAGGACACCTCGTCCTCGGGTACGCCCGTTGCAGCATCGGCGTCGATCGGGGCTCTGTCGCGCTGCAGCGACGCCGACCACATCGGCACGATTCTGGTGTCGGTCGGATCAGTGCTCATCGATGCCTGCATCAAACGGCTGGCGGCAATTCCGTCGATCAGCGAGTGGTGCAGCTTCACGTAGATCGCAAACCGCCCATCCTGCAGGCCCTCGATGACGTGCGCTTCCCAAAGGGGTCGTTCCCGGGCCAGCCGGGTGCCGTGCAGCCGCGAGCAGAGGTCCAACAGTTCCCGAATCCTGCCTGGTTGGGGTAACGCGCTGTGCCGCACGTGATGCTCGATGTCGAACTCATTGTCCTGTTCCCACACCCACTGACCA
>JBBPZD010000182.1:0-4728 GCA_038199265.1 Actinomycetales bacterium
GCCGACGCAGTCCAGGACGGTTTCATCTCCGCCTTCCGGCGTGCCGAATCATTTCGCGGTGACTCTCAAGTCACCACCTGGCTGCACCGAATCGTCGTGAACGCATGCCTGGACCGCTTACGCCGCATCAAACCGACCAGCGAGCTGCCGGAGTTCGACCTCGCCGATCGTCACGAGCGACATGCCAGCGCTGAGGTCAAAATCGACATCGAAAAGGCGTTGGCTGCAATCCCCGAGGGTCAACGTCTGGCCTTGATCCTGGTCGACATGCAAGGGCTGTCGGTCGCCGAGACCGCTCAGGTCCTGGAGATTGCCGAAGGCACCGTCAAATCGCGGTGTGCACGTGGGCGGGCTGCCCTGGCCGAGTTGCTGACAGACCGTCACGCAAATGGGTACGGTCCTGCCCGGTGACGAGGCCGCGTTCCCACGGCCAAGTGGTATCAGATTCAATTAGCGAGACCCGTTCAAAGTCAGTGGAACCAGGAGCCCGTCCGCTGCGTCAGACGTCAGAGCAGAATTGGAGGGCCTGGATGGACGACACGACGCATGTCGATGTCGATTTCGGCGACGACGATCCCCAACGTGCGGTGCGGGACTTGTTGTCCGGCCAGCCTGACCCTGGTCTCATGCCGTCGGCAGTGGCGCGACAGATCGAGGCTGCTCTGCAGAAAGAGCAACAAAGGCGGGTCTCCGAGGCTCCCACGGGCAAGCTGTCCCTGGTTCAGGCCGGTGCTGCCCGACCATTGAGCGCCCCGGCCGGTTTCCCTGCCGGCAAATTCCATCGAGGTGATGCACCAGTCGTCGACCTGAGCTCCCGTCGCAGGGGACGCGGTCTACGCGCCGTCGGGATTGCCGCTGCAGTAGCCGGCGTGGTCCTCGGCGGGGGTGCACTGGGTGTTGCCGCACTCAACCAACAGGACGTACCGGTTGCTGCAGCACCGGTCGACCCGGTCGCACTCGCCAGTCGGGTTGCGGTGGCCTCCACGGGCCAGGACTACTCCGCAGCTGCGTTGCCGGCACAGGCGGCGGCGCTCTTGACCGCCCCCACCTCGACACGGGTATCCCCGCAGGTCGCACAGACGTACGGGGCGATGGCAACCTCCCGTGGGGTCGTCAGTTGCGTCGGATCACTTGGTACCGCGTTGGCTGCCGACCCTGACCGCATCACCGTCGACTTAGCACGTTATGACGGCCAACCAGCAGTCGCGGTCGTCCTGACCAAGGATGGGAAAAGCACGGCCTGGGTGGTTGGTAGGAAATGGTCGCAGGCATCGAAACCACTGGCCGGGCCCACAACTGTCGCCACGTGAGTTGTACTGCCGTCGCGAGGTGCAGAACGTATGTTCGATAACCATCGACCCCTGGGAAATGCGCTGCGGGAACAAGGCCCCCGTAGGATCCGTTCCATTCGATGACGCCCAACCAGAGCGTCGCTTCCTTTCGCGCTAGGGCCAGGTCTTTTTGTGACTGCTGACATCGTCCGCAACATCATCATTGTCGGCTCCGGCCCAGCTGGGTACACAGCCGCCGTGTACGCCGCTCGAGCCAACTTGGCTCCGTTGGTCTTCGAGGGGTCAGTCACCGCTGGGGGGGCACTGATGAACACGACCGAGGTCGAGAACTTCCCAGGCTTCGCCGAAGGCATCATGGGCCCTGACCTGATGGATGCGATGCGGGCACAAGCCGAGCGGTTCGGTGCCGAACTGATACGCGATGATGTCGTGGCGATGGATCTGAGCGGTGCAGTCAAGACCGTCACCGACGGGGAGGGCAATACCTATCGCGCGCACGCCGTCATCCTCGCCATGGGATCGGCGTACCGAGAGCTTGGTCTGCCGGACGAGAAACGACTGTCTGGGCACGGTGTCTCGTGGTGCGCCACCTGCGACGGCGCCTTCTTCCGCGATCAGGACATAGCGGTGGTCGGGGGAGGTGACTCGGCCGTGGAAGAAGCGACCTTCTTGACCCGGTTCGCACGCTCGGTCACCATCGTGCATCGCCGGGATGCTCTGCGGGCGTCGCGGATCATGGCCGACCGGGCGCACTCCAACCCCAAGATCAGGTTCGCCTGGGACAGCGAGGTGGCCGCCGTCAACGGTGACTCCAAGGTGTCCTCCCTCACCCTGCGCAATACCCACGATGGTTCGGAATCGGAGTTGACCGTTACCGGGGTATTCGTCGCTATCGGCCACCTGCCTCGTAATGAGCTGATCGTAGGCGTCGTCGACACCGATGAGGAGGGGTACGTGCAGGTAGCTGCGGCATCGACCCAGACCAACCTCGCCGGAGTTTTCGCGTGCGGCGATCTTGTGGACCACACGTACCGCCAGGCGATCACTGCAGCCGGTTCGGGGTGCGCGGCAAGCCTGGACGCCGAGCGCTACTTGGCCCAGGTGAGCTCTGGCGGCGAAGACACCATCGGTGCTGAGCCTGTACCGCAGTTCGTTCCCGTCGACTAGAACTCACCGGGCATACCGGTGGTCGTTGTATTTTCCACTGACGTATTTCCCACTGACCCAACCATCTGAAAGGCTCCTCGCATGACTGCCACCAAAGAAACCACCGATGCATCCTTCGATGCAGATGTGCTGCAGAACTCCAAGCCCGTACTCGTTGACTTCTGGGCGCCATGGTGTGGTCCGTGCAAGGCGGTCGCGCCCATCCTTGAAGAGATCGCAGCCGCCAACTCCGACAAGATCGACGTTGTGAAGTTGAACACCGACGAAAACCCTCAGGTCGCTGGAAAGTACGGCATCACCGGCATTCCCACACTCAATGTGTACGTCAATGGTGAAGTGGTGAAGTCCATCGTCGGGGCTCTCCCCAAGCCCAAGCTGCTACGCGAACTCGAGCCGTTCCTCGGCTGACCCCTCGTTTCACGTGAAACGGCCCCGCACACTCGAGTGTGCGGGGCCGTTTCGCGTGTCCATCAGCACATCGTGGGCACCTCAGCCTTTTGACAACGCAATCCCCAGCGTCTCCACGATCCGTTCAAGGTCCTGAACGCTTGCAAACTCGACCACCATCTTGCCTTTGCGCTTACCGAGGGTGATACCGACGCGGGTTTCCAGCCGGTCCGAGAGCGTGGTGGCAATCTGCTCCAGCGCCGGGTGGTGCGGACCGACCACCTGTGTGGAGCGAGCGGGCGTCGGCGGGATCTCACCGATTGCAATGATCTCTTCCGTAGAGCGGACAGACAGTCCCTCTGCCACAATCCGCTGCGCAAGTCGTTCCATCGCGGCCCCGTCAGGTAGCGCTAGCAGAGCACGCGCGTGTCCCGCACTCAAGACACCGGCAGCAACCCTGCGCGCTACGAGTGGCGGGAGTTTGAGCAGGCGGATTGTGTTGGAGATCTGCGGGCGCGACCGACCGATACGTCGAGCAAGTTCTTCATGTGTGCACGAAAAGTCGTCGAGCAACTGCTGATAGGCAGCCGCTTCTTCGAGGGCGTTGAGCTGGGACCGGTGCAGGTTCTCCAACAGCGCGTCGCGCAGCATGTCGTCATCTGCTGTATCGCGGATGATGGCCGGCACGGTCAACTTGCCTGCCGCTGTACTGGCACGCAATCGACGCTCGCCCATGATCAGCTCGTACTGCGGCTCGGGCTCGGGGCGCATTCCCGCATCAGTTGCACTCACGGCGACCGGACGAACCACGATCGGCTGTAACACGCCTATCTCGGCGATACTGGCAGTCAATTCAGCAAGATCGTCGTCGTCGAACACCTGGCGAGGCTGCCTCGAGTTCGCAACGATGTCGCTGATGTTCAATTGCGCGAACGATGCCCCGGGGACTTGACGGAGCTGGGGTGGGTGGCTGTCGCCGATTCCCGTATTGTTTCCCGTGAAACCATCGCCCCGAGATGGGAAGAAAACATCTGAAGGCCGTTGAGTCGCAGGTCCCGTGGGTGGCGGAGGGATCAACGCGCCGAGCCCTCGACCGAGCCCCCGTCGCTTATCTGTCATGGGGTCAACGGTACCCGGCAGCTCGGCTTGCCAACTCCTTCGCAGCCTCCAGGTACGACAACGCGCCAGTGGAGGACGGCTCGTAGGTCATGACGGTCTGACCGTGGCTGGGGGCCTCCGAGATGCGCACCGACCTGGGGATGCGGGTATTGAGAACCTGATCGGGGAAGTGCGTCCGGACCTCGTTGGCTACCTGGGCAGAAAGACGGGTACGAGCGTCATACATGGTCAACAAGATTGTGCTGACCATGAGGCCGGGGTTGAGGTGCCCTTTGATGAGATCGATGTTGTGCAGCAACTGAGAAAGACCTTCGAGTGCGTAATACTCCGATTGGATCGGAATGAAGACCTCTCCTGCTGCGACGAACGCGTTCACAGTCAGCAGACCTAGGCTCGGCGGGCAGTCGATCAATACATAGTCGAAGCATTCGCCCGGATCCGCCTGGCCGAAGTAGGCAGCGAGAGCCTGCTTCAGCCGCGTTTCACGTGAAACCATCGTGACCAACTCGATCTCGGCACCTGCAAGATCGATGGTCGCCGGAACACACCACAGATTCGCGACATCAGCACAGGGCTGGATGACCTCGGCCAGCGGAACACCATCGACCACCACGTCATAGATGCTCGCGACCTCGGAATGATGGTCCACGCCGAGCGCAGTCGAAGCATTCCCTTGCGGATCAATATCGATCACCAGCACACGTAATCCGGACAACGCCAGCGCGGCGGCGATATTCACCGTAGTGGTGGTCTTGCCCACCCC
>JBBPZD010000183.1:0-4427 GCA_038199265.1 Actinomycetales bacterium
AAGATGGTGCGCTACGTGATCGACAAGTACGGCACCGAATTCACCGCGCAGGTCAATACCTTCAGCACTATCAAGGCGAAGGCCGCCGTCAAGGACGCCAACCGGATCCTGGGTTTCCCGTTTGCACTGGGTGAGCAGATCAGTAAGGCCATGCCTCCGGATGTCATGGGCAAGGGCGTGCCGTTGGCCGACCTGTTCAAACCTGAGCACGCCCGGTTCAGTGAGGGCGTTGATTTCCGTGCGCTCTACGAGGCGCAACCCGAGGTGCGCAAGGTCGTCGATACCGGCCTCGGGCTCGAGGGGCTGGTCAGGGGTACCGGGGTGCACGCCGCCGCCGTCATCCTGTCCTCAGCGCCACTGCTCGATCTGATCCCGATGCACCGCCGCGACAAAGACGGCACCATCATCACCGGCTTCTCCTACCCGCACTGCGAGGAGATGGGCCTGATCAAGATGGACTTCCTCGGGCTGCGCAACCTGGGCATAATCGATCAGGCGATCCGCAATATCGAGACCAACCGCGGCGAGCAGATGACGACCGAGACCATCCCGCTGGAGGACACCGCCACCTTCGAGCTGCTGGCCCGCGGTGACACCCTGGGTGTGTTCCAGCTCGACGGCGGCCCGATGCGCAGCCTGTTGCGGCTGATGGTTCCGACGAGGTTCGAGGACATCGCCGCCGTGCTCGCGCTCTACCGGCCGGGCCCGATGGCCGCCAACGCGCACATCAACTACGCCGAGCGCAAGAACGGTCGCCAGCCGGTCACCCCGATTCACCCCGAGTTGAAGGAAGCGCTCGAGCCGATCCTCGGCACCACGTATCACCTGCTGGTCTACCAGGAGCAGATCATGGCCATCGCCCGCGAGCTCGCGGGTTACACCCTGGGTGGAGCCGACATCCTGCGGCGCGCGATGGGGAAGAAGAAGGCCGAGATCCTGGAAAAGGAATTCGGCAGCTTCGAAGCGGGTATGCAAGCCAGTGGATACAGCGCAGAGGCCACCAAGGCGCTGTGGGACGTGATGCTCCCGTTCTCGGGGTACGCGTTCAACAAGAGCCACACCGCCGGGTACGGGCTCGTCTCGTACTGGACCGCGTACCTGAAGGCGAACTACCCGGCCGAGTACGCCGCAGCGCTGCTGACCAGCGTCGAGGGTGACAAGACCAAGATGGCGACCTACCTCGCCGACACCCGCAAGCTCGGCATCAAGGTGCTGCCGCCCGACGTCAACGAATCGGTGGCCGACTTCACGGCCGTCGGGACCGACATCAGGTTCGGGCTGGCGGCAATCCGCAACGTCGGCGGTAATGTCGTCGAAGCGATCTGCAAGGCGCGCAGCGAGAAGGGGCGGTTCACCTCGTTCGAGGACTTCCTCCGCAAGGTGCCGGCAGTGGTGTGCAACAAGAGAACCATCGAGTCCCTGATCAAATCAGGGGCCTTCGATGATCTGCAGCACCCCCGCCAGGGTCTGGTGCACATCCATGAGGCCTATGTCGACGCCGTCGCTGAGGAGAAGCGCTTTGAGGAACGGGGTCAAGATTCCCTGTTCAGCGGCTTCGGCGACGAAGCCGGTATCGAACTGGCCGCTCTACCCGCGATACCCGATATCGAGTGGGACAAGTCGACACTGCTGGCCTTCGAGAGGGACATGCTCGGCCTCTACGTGTCTGACCACCCGCTGTTCGGGATCGAGCACATCCTGTCTCAGCACGCCGACATGTCGATCGCGCGGCTGCACGGGGAGGACACGCCCAAGGACGGGTCGCAGCTGACCATCGCGGGGTTGATCACCGGCCTGCAGCTCAAGCGCAACAAGCGCGGCGAAATGTGGGCGATCGCGACCATCGAGGATCTCGAGGGTGCCATCGACGTGATGTTCTTCGCGAAGACCTACATGACGGTTTCCACCATGCTCAACCCTGATGTCGTGTGCGTGGTCAAGGGCCGGTTCCAGATGCGCGACGACGGTCCGCAGCTGATGGCCGCCGAGCTGACGCTGCCCGATTTACGGGGCGACCTACGCGGACCGGTCATCCTTACAATGCCCCTGGCCCGCGCCAATACCGGCCTGGCAACGAGGCTGCGGGTGGTCCTCGCCGAACACCCTGGAGCGACGGAGGTGCATCTCAAGCTGCATCAGCCAGGAAGATCGGTCACCGTCAAGTTGGACGACGGACTGCGGGTGACGGCATCGCCCGCGCTGTTCGGGGACTTGAAAGAGCTCCTCGGCCCGTCATGCCTGGTCGGTGTCTGACATGCCGGAGCAGCATGCACCGCAGCCCCCTGTTGCACGCCGATCGCCGTCAGTGCGTGAACACCACGGTCACGTGTTCGAGGATCCGTGGGAGTGGCTGCGCGACAAGGGGTCCGAGGAGGTCCAGGCTCACCTGCGGGCTGAGAACGACTACACGCGGGCCCGGACCGGGCACCTGAAGCCGCTGATCGACACTGTCTTCGCCGAGATCAAACAGCACATCGTCGAGACGGATGTGGACGTACCGGTGCGCAAGGGCACCTGGTGGTACTACACGCGCACGCAGGAAGGTGCACAGTACCCGGTGCACTGCCGGGCGCCTTTCCTTCCCGCCGCAGAGCGGCCGGTGCCCACACCGGGCGAACCGGTGAAGGACGAGCAGGTGCTGCTCGATGAGAATCGCGAGGCTGCAGCACACGACTTCTTCGAGCTCGGCGCGCTCGAGATCAGCCCCGACGGCCGCCTGCTCGCGCTGCTCGCCGATCTGCACGGCGATGAACGCTACGACCTCGAGGTTCGTGACCTGGAAACCGGCGCAGTGCTGGACCGCAGTGTCCACGGTGCGCACTACGGGTTGGCATGGTCCTGCGACGGCAGCATGCTCTACTACGTGCGGCACGACGAGGCGTGGCGACCGCATCAGGTGTGGCGCCATGTCGTGGGGTCTGAATCTGCCGGTGACGTCCTGGTGCAGGAGGAAGCCGACCCGGAGTTCGGGATCGGGTTCGATGTCTCCCGCGACGACCGGTGGTTGATCCTGACGTGCGAGTCCCGGACCAGTAGCGAGGTCTGGCTCGGTGACCTTGCAGCACCGCAAGACGACCTGATCCTGGTCGAGCCACGCGCGGACGGTGTCGAGTACGTGGTGGAGGTCGATGAAGATCGGCTCCTTATCGTGCACAACACCACCCGGGTTGACTTCGACGTCGCGCAGGCCCCCATGTCCACGCCAGGGCGAAACCACTGGTTGTCCGTTCTGGACCTCGATGAAGGGCAGCGGATCGAGGGCGTCGATGCGTTCGCCCGCTGCATCGTCGTCTCGCTGCGATCGCAAGGTCTTCCGACCCTTCGGGTGCTGCCGAAAGTCGGCGCGGGTTTCGGTGCACCGGTGGCGATCCCGACTTCCACGCAGCTCGGGGTCCTGCGCCTTGGCAGTAACGCCGAGTACGACGAACCGACACTTCGCATCTCGCTGAGTTCCTACCTGGTGCCCGCTGCGGTACTGCAGTTCGATCCAGCGACAGGTGAGGTGCAGATACTCAAACAGCGCGAGGTGCCCGGCTACCGACCAGAGGAGTACACCGAGGAACGGATGTGGGCCCGCGCGGATGACGGCACTCAGGTTCCGATCTCGCTCGTACGGCGGCGCGATGTCGTCGCTGACGGCACCAACCCCGGCCTCATCAACGGCTACGGGTCGTACGAGGTTTCTTCTGACCCCTACTTTTCAGCCATCAGGTTGTCTCTGCTGGACCGGGGACTGGTCTACGCGACCGCGCACGTGCGCGGGGGAGGCGAATTGGGCAGGCGGTGGTGGGACGAAGGCAAGATGCTCACCAAGAAGAACACCTTCACCGACTTCGTCGCATGCTCGCAGGCCCTGATCGACTCCGGGTGGGTCGCACCCGACCGCCTGGCAGCAGAAGGAGGTTCGGCTGGTGGGTTGTTGATGGGCGCGGTCGTCAACATCGCTCCGCAGCTGTACCGGGTGGTGCACGCGGCAGTGCCTTTCGTCGATGCGCTCACCACGATGCTCGATCCGTCGCTGCCGCTGACCGTGGGGGAGTGGCAGGAGTGGGGTGACCCGCTCCACGACCCGACGGTCTACGCCTACCTGAGCAGCTACAGCCCCTACGAAAACATCGGGGCGGTGACGTATCCGGCGATCCTGGCCACCACCAGCCTCAACGACACCAGGGTGTTCTACGTCGAGCCGGCCAAGTGGGTGCAACAGCTGCGAGCGACGGTCACCTCAGATCAGCAGACCCGTCCGATCCTCTTCAAATGCGAGATGGTCGCCGGGCACGGCGGTGTCAGTGGTCGGTACGACGCCTGGCGAGACGCAGCTTTCGAGTGCGCATTCCTGCTCGACCAACTCGGCGCGACTGAACTGTGCTGAACCTCGCGACGGTGGCTCGCGACTGTGCCTCGCGACGGTGGCTCAGCTGAGGCCG
>JBBPZD010000184.1:0-4857 GCA_038199265.1 Actinomycetales bacterium
ACGGCATCCTGCAGTATGTGCTGCGCTCGTTGGTCAAACAAGACGCCTGAGCGGCCGAGCAGCTCAGACAAGGGCCGGGTGGCGCACTCACGAGTGCGCCACCCGGCCGATTGTCTACGCCACTCGGCGCGGGATCAGACAGCGAGCAGATCGTCGATTTGGCTCATCGCCTGTTTGGAGCCTTCGATCATTCCCATGTCGAGGATCGTCTGCAGGTCTTCCGCGCTCGAGTACACGCTGACGTACGTCGCGCGGGTGTTCCGGCCGAGGTTTTCGAACCGGTAAGTGTTGCGCGAGGCGGGCATCGACTCCGCAGGCTCGAAATCCTCGGCATTCGTGGCGAACCCGTCCTCGAATTCGAAACTACGCGGCTTGTCGACAGCGGTGACGTGCCACCAGCCGGGGTACTTCTCGCCCTCCGGGCTCGTCATGAAGTAGTGCATGCGTCCGCCCGGTGTGAGCGAGTGTGCGACGAATGTCGCCGGGTAGGTCGGCGGACCCCATACCTTCTCCAGCTGGGCAGGGTCGGCGTAGATCGCCCAGACACGTTCCACGGGTGCCGCGAACTCGGCTGTGATCGTCAGGGTTCGGTGCTCGAGGTCGGTGTCGACCTGGCTAACAGGCATCTCAGTTCTCCTTGGGTGGGGTTGCTGCGGTGGTGGGTTGGTCGGCTGCCAGTAGCTGCTCGATGCGGTCGACCCGGCCGCGCCAGATCTGTTCCAGCTCACCGAGCATCGAGGCAACAGAGCGAATCGCGTCGACATCGCCGCTCGCGAGCTTCTCGCGACCCTGACGGCGTTTGACGATGAGGCCGGCGCGCTCCAGGACTGCTACATGTTTCTGAACAGCGGCGAAGCTCATGTCGTAGGACGCGGTGAGGGCTGACACCGAGTGCTCACCGGTGAGCACCCGACGCAGGATGTCTCGACGAGTTCGGTCAGCGAGCGCGTGGAACATCGCGTCTGCGGTGTCTTCGCTGTCAGCCATGGCAGAAATATACAACCATTCGGTTGTATAAAGCCAGCGACTCACTCGGGGCAACGGTCCACGGGCCCTTGTCAGGGGTAAGTGTGTTGGTTAGAGTGGTACAGATGAATAGTTGACCGATGGAGATAGTGGCAAACGCGGAGAGCTTCGATGGACAAGCGTCCTGCCGTTGGCTGAGGTGAGGACACCCGTGACTGACATCGTGATCGATCCCATCTCGGCTGTGCCGATCTACCAACAGATCCGCGATCGCGTCGTGGAGTTGATTGCCTCGGGTCGACTACGCGAGGGCGACACGCTCGCGTCCGTGCGAAGGATGTCTACAGCGTTCGGCATCAATCCGGCAACCGTGGTCAAGGCGTACGACACCTTGCGCGCCGACGGATTCGTCCGCACGAATCGGCGGTCCGGCACGGTGGTGGCCCGCGATCCTTCCTACGACAGTTCAGTCGTAGACCTGACGCAGTGGCGCGCTCGACTGCATACGTTGCTTGCCGAGGCGCACGCCCAGGGTCTGCCTATCGCGGTAGTCCTACAGGAATGTGCTCGATCGGCTGCCGTGTTCGAGGCGGACGTGAGCGCAAGAGAAGGGGACTGAGTCATGCAGTGGTTTCTCGTGGTGTTGGTGGGCTTGCTCGGGGTGTTGCTGTGGGCGACGCCGCAGCTTTCCCGGCGGACCGTTCCGCTCGGGGTCAGTGTGCCCACCGACAGGGTCGACGACCCAGTTGTGCGAAGAGGAATCCATAGGTTCCACATCTCGGTGGTGGCGGCGACAGTCGCTACCGTGATGGTGGTTGCCGCCCTCTGGCAGAGGCCGGATATCGCAGCTGCATTCGCGCCGATTCTCCTGCTGGCAGGTGGGTTGATCTCTTTCACCGTATGTCGTCGCCCCATCATCGACGCCAAGCGTGCAGGACGCTGGTACGACGGACACCCCGTGCGACTGCAGGCCAGTGTCGGCTCGGGTAGCGAATCGGGGTACCGGGTGCGCTGGATCCCGTGGGCAGCTGTCATCCCTGTGGGGGCGGCGCTCGTCACCGTTGTGCAGTATCCATCACTGCCTCGCCGTGTCCCCACGCATTTCGGTTTCACGGGGGAGCCAGACCAATATTCCGACAAGTCTGTCCTGACGGTTTTCGGCGTGTTGTTTTTCGCCGTCGGCATCGGGGCGCTGCTTGCTGGATTGAGTGTGTGGGCCACGCGGGGATCCACCCGGATCAGCCCCGACGGCAGGTCGGTGCAGGCGGCGAAGATCGCGGCACGCCGCAAGGCCACGATGACGGCTCGTCTGCTCGACCAGATCGGTGCCCTGGTCGTGCTCGGGATCAGCGTGATGCAGTTGTCGATCGTCTTGCAATGGCCACCGTTGGTGCTGGGCGCGACCGGGGTGGCCGTGGTGACAGTGCCGCTGATCGTCGTCGTGTTTCACCTGATGGCCTACCTACACACCGAATCGGCCACGGCCGACACGGCCGACACGGCCGACACGGCCCGCAGTGGCCCGCAGTCGCTGGACGACGACGATCACTGGAGAGGCGGACTGGTGTACCTCAATCGCAGTGATCCGGCCTTCTGGGTGCCGAAACGTTCGGGGATCGGTATGACGATCAACCTCGGCCGCCCTGCAGGGCTGATTGTCTCGCTGGTTCTCGTGGTGCTGATCCTGCTTGGAATCGCGGCACCTCTGTTGTTGGGGTGAGCAGGACCTTGGCGGGTCCACCTGGCTCTGAGCGAACGTTTACGATGGGCAGGACCGTCGCTGACAAGGGAAGTGCTCTCCGTGGGTTTGCTCGAAGGCATCCAGAGCCCGGCTGATGTCCGGGATATACCGGCTGATCAGCTGGAAGACCTCGCTGCGGAGATCCGCGCGTTCCTCGTGGATTCGGTATCCAAGACCGGTGGGCACCTCGGGCCGAATCTGGGCGTCGTCGAACTGACCATCGCGATGCACCGGGTCTTCGATTCACCGAGAGACGCCATCGTCTTCGACACCGGCCACCAGTCCTACGTCCACAAATTGCTGACCGGACGGCACGACTTCTCGGGCTTGAAGAAGCAGGGCGGGCTCTCGGGCTATCCGAGTCGCGCGGAGTCCGAACACGACATCGTCGAGAACTCGCATGCCTCCGGTTCGCTCTCCTGGGCTGAAGGAATCGCCCAGGGCCGGGTGCTGCGGGGCCAGAGTGACCGGCTCACGGTGGCAGTTATCGGTGACGGCGCGCTCACCGGCGGGATGGCCTGGGAAGCTCTGAACAACATCGCGGTGAACAAATCGCTCCCCCTCGTGGTTGTGGTCAACGACAACGAAAGGTCCTACGCGCCCACGATAGGCGGGCTGGCGGTACATCTGGCGACGTTGCGCACCACCCGCAGCTATGAGCGGGTGCTCGACTGGGGCAAGACCGCCCTGCACAAGACGCCTGTCGTCGGGCAGGCGATGTACGAGACGCTGCACGGCGTCAAGAAGGGCATCAAAGACATCGTCGCCCCGCAGCAGGGGATGTTCGAGGATCTCGGTCTCAAGTACCTCGGACCGATCGACGGTCACGACGAACAAGCCGTCGAGTCAGCGTTGCGGCGTGCCAAAGAATTCGGTGGTCCGTGCATTGTGCATGTCATCACCCAGAAGGGCCGCGGCTATCAGCCGGCCATGGATGACGAGGCCGACCAGTGGCACGGCATCGGCAAATTCAACCCTGAGACGGGATTGCCGTTCGAGGTGTCCGGCCGAATCTGGACCGATGAGTTCAGCGAGGAGATGGTGCGCGTCGGCGCAGACCGACCGGACGTCGTCGCGATCACCGCCGCCATGCTCATCCCGGTAGGTCTGGACAAGTTCGCCGAGCAGTATCCCGCGCGGGTGTTCGACGTCGGTATTGCCGAGCAGCACGCGGTCACGATGGCGTCAGGGTTGGCGTTCGCCGGAATGCACCCTGTTGTCGCGCTGTACGCAACCTTCCTGAACCGGGCTTTCGACCAGCTGCTGATGGACTGCGCGCTACACAAGCAGGGTGTGACGTTCGTCCTCGATCGAGCCGGGGTGACCGGTTCGGACGGTCCGTCGCACAACGGCATGTGGGACATGGCGATCTGCTCCATCGTGCCCGGATTGCGCCTTGCCGCACCTCGCGACGGTGAGCAGGTCAAGCTGCAACTACGGGAAGCACTCGAGGTAACCGATGCGCCGACGGTCATCCGTTTCCCCAAGGGTGACGTCGCAGAGCCACTCACAGCAGTGCGGTCGATGGATTCGCTCGACGTTCTGCGGGACGGTGAGGAGCGACCCGACGTCCTGATCATCGGTGTGGGCGCAATGTGTCCGACTGCCCTGGGAGTCGCTGACAAGCTCGCGGCGCAGGGGATCTCGACGATGGTCGTGGACCCACGATGGGTGCTTCCGGTATCACAGAGCCTCATCGATCTCGCAACGGCTGCGCGACACGTCGCGGTGATCGAGGACAATCTGGTGACGAACGGCATCGGTGCAGCGGTGCAGTCGCGACTGGGCGCAACGCGCTCGCAGGTGCCCGTGCACACCTTCGGCATCCCGAAAGAGTTTCTCGAGCACGCCTCGCGCGGTCAGGTGCTGCGCTCCGTCCTCTCCGAGGGGCTCGTCCTCGGGGCGCTCGGGAGCGTGGCGGGGCTCGCGCTCGGGCGGTTTCCCCGGCTCGCGACGATGGCCGTCCTCCTGGCCTGGGGGGCCGCCGGCGGCGGCCGACATCACCAAAGCTGGACCGACCTTCCCGCCGACGACCTCGCCCGTTCCCTCTCCGTCGAGCTTCGGCCCGCCTGGGCGCGGGGCGCGATCATCGAGGCGGGCGGTTTCCGGCCGGGGGCGGGGCTTGACGATTCCGGCTCCAGCGACGGGCT
>JBBPZD010000185.1:0-10527 GCA_038199265.1 Actinomycetales bacterium
CATCAAAGCGCGCCTCGGTAAAAAACAGCGCCTTGGCAAAGTAGCTGCGCACAAAAAAGGCCGTGCCCTGCCAGACAGTGCGGGCAAAGTCGGCCACCCCCTGCCACTGCACCCGGCTAAAGTTGAGATCGCCCGTCAGCACTGCAGGAGCCCCGCTCAACGTCTGTAGCCGCGCACCCACAGCCTCCAGGAACGCGTGCTTCTCCTCTTGTCTCGGTGTCCCGGCCTCACCTGTGTGCACGTACGCCGACACGACGGTGACATCACCGACGCGAGCCTGCACCCAACGACCCGACCCCTCGAAGCCCGGCAACCCGACCTGCACGTCCGAGAGCGGTTCGCGCGCCAGGATTGCAACCCCAGCCCGTCCGGTGTCACTGGACTCGGCGTGCGCCACCTGCCAATCGCCCAACCCGCTATCGTTCAAGGCCGTCTGCAGCTGGGCCGGGCTCGCCCGCACCTCCTGCAGGGTTACCACCGCGGGTTCCTGCTCGGTGATCCACGAGAGTCCTCCGCGGCGGTGCGCCGCACGGACCCCGTTGACATTCGCGCTGAGCAGTCGCATACCTCAGTTCAGCTCGGCATCGCCGCGCGCACCGTGGGCGTGCCCGCGTTCTCATCCTGGGCGAGCGCGTCGATCTCCGACACCAGACGGTCGAACTCCGCGTCCTGCAGAGTTACGCCTGCTGCGGTCAGGCCCTCGTTCAGCTTGTCGGCAATCTTGGCCTGACCTGCGCTGTAGTCCCACGACGTGGCGGTGTCGACGGCTTGCTGCGCTGCCTCACGCGCAGCGTCGATCTCTTCCGAGGTGTGCTCGGCCATGACAATCTCGCTCTCTGACGACTTTCCCGATCCGGCGGCGGGTAGTGCACGAGGCTAATCCGCGTCACCGGTCGACCATCCGACCGGGGCCTCGACGGGCAGGTCTCCGACCGAGACGACCGCCTGGTTCTAGGGTTACCGGATGGCTGAATCTGCACCGTCGTCCAAAACCCCTCCGGAACCACCCACCGAACTGCTCGACCAGCTGGTTCAGACCTCTCACACCTTGCAGCTACCCGACGGGCCGCTGCAGTACACCGCCACCAGTGGGCGGGTCGTGCTACGCGAGGAGGCCATCGAAGAGGGCACCTGGAAGGGCTCGGTGGCAAAGGCGCAGGTCGCGATCACGGCGTACACCCTCGACGGCGCAGACCCGCACACCCGGCCGGTCACGTTCGCGTTCAACGGCGGCCCCGGCAGCGCCAGCATCTGGCTGCACCTCGGTCTGCTCGGCCCCCGCCGCGTCGTCGCCGGGGATGTCGGCGCCCTGGCTGCCCCGCCCTACGGCCTGGTCGACAACACCGAGACCCTGTTGGCACACAGTGACCTGGTCTTCATCGACCCGGTGTCCACCGGGCGGTCACGGGTCGTGGAAGGCACCAAGCCCAAGGACTTCCACGGTTTCAAGCGCGACCTGGAAACCGTGGCCGAGGTGATCCGCCGTTGGGTCACCTCAGAGGGTCGGTGGATGTCACCGAAGTTCCTCGCCGGTGAGTCCTACGGAACCACCCGCGCCGCCGGTCTCGCGCAACTGCTGCAGGACGACCTGGGCATGCACCTGAACGGACTGATGCTGATCTCCAGCGTGCTGGACTTCGGGACTTCTGATTTCGAGGGTCACGACCCCAGGGGCTGGGCGATGTACCTGCCGTTCTATGCCGCGACCGCCCATGCGCACGGCAAACACCCCGGCCGCTCTCTGCCAGAGGTGCTCGCCGACGCTGAGCAGTACGCCTCTCGCGAGTATCCGTGGGTGCTCTCGCGCGGAAACCGGTTGAGCTCCCAGGACCGAGCAGACGCCGTGCGACGGCTGGCCGAACTGACCGGGCTCAGCGAGGGCTACGTCGACCGCGCCGATCTGCGAATCGAACACTGGCGGTACTTCGGCGAGCTGCTGCGCGATCAGGGCCTGACCGTCGGACGGTTGGACTCCCGGTTCACCGGGCCGGCCGCCTCACGGATCGCGGAACACATGGACGCGGATCCCTCGATGGACGCGATCATCGGCGCGTATGTCGCGGCCTACCAGCACTACGCACACGCCGAACTGGGCAACACCGACGATGCGCCGTTCAGCGTCTTCGGTAAGAACGTGATCGAGGAGTGGAGTTACAAGGAGTTCGAAGGCCGCTCGGTCTACGTTTCCGATCGCCTGGAACGCGCCATGCGGGCCAACCCGCACCTGCGAATCCACATCGCCTACGGGTACTACGACGGCGCAACCCCGTACTTCGCGGCGCAGGAGACAGTCGCGCAACTACGGCTGTCAGATGAGGCACTGGCACGCATCGAACACTGCTACTACCCGGCCGGACACATGATGTATGTACACCAGCCGAGTCGGGTCCAGCAGAGCCGGGATCTCGCAGCATTCGTCCGCCGCGCTACGGGCGGGTGAGGCCGGCGTCCCGCCACCACGCAACGGTTGCGGCAAGGCCCTCGTCCAGCGACTCGGGCGTGACTTCGGGAAACAGCTGCAGAAGAGACCCATTGTCGGCTCGCGAGTGCTTGACGTCACCGATCCGCGCAGGCGCCGCCTGCACGGTGGGTGTGACGCCGACCGCGCGGCCGACCGCTGCGACGAGGTCGTTGATCGAGGTCTGGGTGCTGTACGCGAGATTGACCGGTTCCGGGTGGCTCACCCGCCGCTCGACGGCCGCGAGCAGCAACCTGCACGCCGTGGCCACGAAGCAGAAGTCACGAGTTTGCTCCCCGTCTCCCTCTATCCGGAGCGCGCGCCCTGCGAACGCCGCATCCAAAAAAGCCGGGATGACCGCTGCATACGCGTGGTCGGCGCGCTGGCCCGGGCCATAGACGTTGAACGGACGAAAGACCAGCGTCTGCAACCCGTAGGACTGTTGCGCGGCCAGCAGATACTGCTCGCCTGCCAACTTGCTCACCCCGTACGGCGTCATCGGCCGCACCCACTCCCGTTCACTGACGGGACTGGCCGGGTTCGCCCCGTAGACCGCGGACGTGGAGAAGAACACCAGGTGCTCGACCTCGGCGGCTCGGACCGCCTGCATGATCGCGATCGTCCCGTTGACGTTGACGTCGTTGCACCGCACCGGATCACCCACGCTGAGCGGCACGCTGCCGATCGCGCCCAGATGGACCACCGAGTCGACCCCGCGCACCGCGGCATTCACGGTGTCGGGGTCGGTCAACGAACCGATCTCGAACTCGGGATCCAGACCGTGCAGGTTGTCGCGCAGGCCACTGGACAAGTCATCCAGGACCCGCACCCGATGACCGGCGGCCAGGGCCGTCCTGGTGAAGTTGGAGCCGATGAAACCGGCTCCCCCGGTGACCAGGATGAGCGCCACAGTTCAGCCGGCCATCGCCTTCTGCAGGTTCTCATCCAGTGCGCCGAGGAACTCCTCGGTGCTCAGGTACGGCTGTTCCTTGCTGATCAGCAGAGCCAGGTCCTTGGTCATCTTGCCCTCTTCGACCGTTTCGATGCAGACGCGCTCGAGGGTCTCGGCGAACTGCGTGACCTCGGGGGTCTCGTCCATCTTGCCGCGGTAGGCGAGGCCACGCGTCCAGGCGAAGATCGAGGCGATCGGGTTGGTCGAGGTCGGCTTGCCCTGCTGGTGCTGACGGTAGTGCCGGGTCACTGTGCCGTGCGCTGCCTCCGCCTCGACGGTCTTGCCGTCGGGGGTCATCAGCACTGAGGTCATCAGACCGAGCGAACCGAAGCCCTGCGCAACCGTGTCGGACTGCACGTCACCGTCGTAGTTCTTGCACGCCCAGACGTAACCGCCCTCCCACTTCATCGCCGCCGCGACCATGTCGTCGATCAGGCGGTGCTCGTAGGTGATGCCCGCAGCATCGAAGTCGGCCTTGAACTCTGCGTCGAAGATGCGCTGGAAGATGTCCTTGAACTGACCGTCGTAGGCCTTCAGGATGGTGTTCTTGGTCGAGAGGTAGACCGGCATCTGGCGGTCGAGGCCATAGGTCAGCGACGCTCGTGCGAAGTCCTCGATCGACTTGTTGAAGTTGTACATGCCCATTGCGACGCCACCGTCATCGCCGAATTTCGCGACCTCGTAGCTCATCTCTTCACCGCCGCCGTCGGGGGTGAAGGTGATGGTCAGCGTGCCGGCTCCGGGAACCTTGAAATTCTGGGTCTTGTACTGGTCGCCGTGCGCGTGACGGCCGATGATGATCGGCTTGGTCCAGCCCGGCACCAGTCGCGGGACATTGCTGATGATGATCGGCTCACGGAAGATGACGCCGCCGAGGATGTTGCGGATCGTGCCGTTGGGGCTCTTCCACATCTCTTTCAGGCCGAACTCCTCCACGCGCGCCTCATCCGGCGTGATCGTCGCGCACTTCACGCCGACGCCGTACTGCTTGATGGCGTTGGCGGAGTCGATCGTGACCTGGTCGCCCGTGGCGTCCCGGTTCTCGATGCCGAGGTCGTAGTACAGAAGATCGATGTCGAGGTAGGGGTGGATCAGCCGGTCCTTGATGAACTGCCAGATGATCCGGGTCATCTCGTCACCGTCGAGTTCGACGACCGGGGTCTTGACCTTGATTTTGTCCATGCTGGCGGCTACTCCTCGGGGTACGGCGTGACGTCGGGCGGCCTTACGTCTGAACGGGTAGGCCGCACGGCGACACTATCGCGGAGCTACGGGTCGTGCGGAATCGTGACGCCCGCTGCGCTGCTACCGTCGAACGCAGTCACTCGGGTCGCTGAACTGGCGCGCCCACCGTCCACACGAAGGGGTTTGAACCGTGAGCACCACGCCCGTAAAGGTCGCCGTTACCGGCGCCGCCGGTCAGATCGGCTACAGCCTGCTCTTCCGCATCGCGAGCGGGGCGCTCTTCGGAGCCGATACCCCCGTCGAGTTGCGCCTGCTCGAGATCACCCCGGCGCTCAAGGCGTTGGAGGGTGTCGTCATGGAACTGGACGACTGCGCCTTCCCCACCCTTGCCGGGGTCCAGATCGGCGACGACCCGCAGCAGATCTTCGACGGTGTCAACTACGCGCTGCTCGTCGGTGCCCGCCCGCGCGGCCCCGGAATGGAGCGCGGTGACCTGCTGGAGGCCAACGGCGGCATCTTCGCCCCGCAGGGCAAGGCCCTCAACTCCGTCGCGGCGGACGACGTACGCATCACCGTGACCGGCAACCCGGCCAACACCAACGCGCTCATCGCGATGTCGAATGCCCCGGACATCCCCAAGGAGCGCTTCTCCGCGTTGACCCGTCTGGACCACAACCGCGCCATCGCCCAACTCGCGGCGAAGACCGGTGTCTCGGTCACCGACATCACCAAGATGACGATCTGGGGCAACCACTCCGCCACCCAGTACCCCGACGTGTTCCACGCGCTGGTCAACGGCCGCAATGCTGCCGAGGCGATCGGTGACCAGGAATGGCTGGAGAGCACCTACATCCCGACGGTCGCCAAGCGTGGCGCGGCGATCATCGAGGCCCGCGGCTCCTCCTCTGCTGCGTCTGCCGCATCAGCGACCATCGACCACGTACACGACTGGGCCGCCGGCACCCCCGCCGACGACTGGGTCTCGATGTCGGTGTGCTCGGACGGTTCGTACGACGTTCCCGAGGGCCTGATCTCCTCATTCCCCGTGACGGTCACCGATGGCGCGTGGTCGATCGTGCAGGGACTGGAGATCGACGACTTCTCCCGCGGGCGCATTGACGCCTCCGTCAAGGAGCTCGGCGAAGAGCGCGACGCAGTCAAGGGCCTCGGACTCATCTGAGTCACTCCACCCGACACGAAGGCCCGGTGCGTTTCGCACCGGGCCTTCTTGTCTGACTGACTATGCGTCGAGCTTCACCACCGCGAAGATCACAGCGACCACCACAGCGACCACCAGGAGGGTGACTGCGTCTACCGAACGGGATCGAACCGCGAGCCCGTCACTGACCGAGCCGGGCATGAGACGCAGCAACGCAGCGAGGACGAGGACTGCGGCCAGCAGGTAACCACCGGTGCGAATTGATCCGAGCCACACGACCAGGAATGCGGCCAGCGCGCCGACCACAATCAGCCACCACGCTGGTCCGAGCCGCGCCGGCGTCATAGCAGTTGGCGCTCGGCGGCCTCAATCACGTTGACCAGCAACATCGCCCGCGTCATCGGGCCGACTCCACCAGGGTTGGGAGACACGTGCCCGGCGACCTCGATCACATCGGCTGCTACGTCACCGGCAATGGCTCCATCTCTGCGGGAGACGCCGACGTCGAGGACGGCTGCTCCCGGGCGGACCATCTCAGCGGTGATCAGGTCAGGCACCCCGGCCGCGGCGACGACGATGTCGGCCGTGCGCACGATCGAGGCCAGGTCGCGGGTGCCCGTGTGGCACAAGGTGGTGGTCGCGTTCTCAGAGCGCCGGGTGAGCAGCAGCCCCAGCGGACGCCCGACGGTGAGCCCGCGGCCGACGACCACCACGTGAGCACCGGCCAGCGGCACGTCGTAACGACGCAGCAGTTCGATGATGCCCATCGGCGTGCACGGCAACGGACCAGCCTTGCCGAGCACCAGCTTTCCGAGGTTGAACGGGTGCAGGCCGTCGATGTCCTTCTCGGGGGCCACCCGGGACAGCAGCGCGAATTCCTCGAGACCCGTCGGCTGCTGCACGAGGAAACCGGTGCAGCCGGGGTCGGCATTCAGTTCGTCGATGACGGCCTCGGCGTCTGCCTGCGAGGAACCGGCGGGCAGGTCGCGGCGGATGGAGTTGATGCCGATCTTGGCGCAGTCGCGGTGCTTGGCCCCGACATACCAGTGGCTACCCGGATCGTCACCGACCAACACCGTGCCGAGACCAGGCGTGATCCCAGCGGCTTTCAGCACTGTGACCCGCTCGCGCAGCTCGCCCATGATCGTCGCCAGAGTAGCCTTGCCGTCCATCACAATTGCGGTCACGGCGCACATCCTCGCACGACCGGGCGGGGCAGGTGCGCAGGTCACTTCCCAGCCGTCGCTGACTGGCCACGAGAGGCTCACTGGAGTCCGAGAGGCACAGGCCAGCCTGTGCCTCTCGGACTTTGCTGAGCCTTTGTCCCGCCACTGGCTTCGGGACAGAACGGTGTCGTGCGGGGCGCCACTGCGGCAGTACGTGCCGCAGATACTGTCTGATCCGTGTCCTGGACAGCTCGCGTCGTCGCGTACACCGATTCCGATGCTCAGATACTCATCTCCGAACTCGATGTCGACATGATCGCGCGGTACGGCGGGGCCGATGAGACCCCCGTGGCGCCCGACCAGTTCGCACCCCCGCACGGGACCTTCGTGGTGGCCTCCGACGAGGTAGGGCTGATCGGCTGCGCAGGGCTGCGCGGCACCGACGAAGTCGAGGTCGGCGACGTAGAACTGAAGCGCATGTACGTGCGCCCGTCCCGCCGGCGCGAGGGTCATGCCGCTCGACTGATGGCCGCGCTCGAGGACCACTCGCGAACAGTGGGCTTTACCCGCATCATCCTGGAGACGGGGTCGCCTCAGGCCGAGGCGATGGCGTTCTACGAGCGGTCCGGCTTCGAGTTGATCGCGAACTTCGGACATTACAAAGAGGACCCGCTGTCCCGCTGCTACGCCAAGCGACTCGACTGAACACGTCAGCCCCGCAGGACCGACAGCCGTACCTGCCGAACGTGGTTGTCGACATTGAGGTCCACCAGGCAGATGCTCTGCCAGGTTCCCAGTGCCAGCCGACCGTCGATGATCGGGATGCTCGCGTACGGCGGGATCAGCGCGGGCATCACGTGCGAACGTCCGTGCCCCTTGCTGCCGTGCTGGTGGGTCCACCGATTGTCCGCCGGGAGCAGGTCCTGCAACGCGTTCAGCAGGTCCTCGTCACTGCCCGCACCAGTCTCCAGGATCGCGATGCCGGCGGTCGCGTGCGGCACGAAGACGTGCAGCAAGCCGTCGTCAACTGCTCCGAGCGCGGTCTCGCACTGACGGGTGATGTCCAGAACAACTTCGCGGGCGCCGGTTTCGATCTCGATGGTCTGGGTCTGCATGACCCCATTTTCGCGCACTTGTCACCTATCAGTGCGCGAAGTGACGGGTTCCAGTGAAGTACATCGAGACGCCTGCGGCCTGCGCGGCATCGATGACGGCCTGGTCGCGCATTGATCCGCCAGGGGCCACGACGGCGCGAACGCCGGCGTCGATCAGCACCTGCAACCCGTCGGCGAACGGGAAGAACGCATCGGACGCCGCGACGGCACCCCTCGCGCGATTGACGCCCGCACGGTTCACCGCGAGGTGACAGGCATCGACCCGGTTGACCTGTCCCATACCGATGCCGACCGATGCACCGTCGTTCGCGAGCAGGATCGCGTTGGACTTCACCGCACGGATTGCGCGCCAGGCGAACTGCAGGTCGCGCCTGGTCACCTCGTCGGCGGCGTCGCCGGACACCAGTCGCCAGGATTCGAAATCGTCACCACCGATGACGGCTCCGGACTCGTCGTGCAGCACTGCATCGACCATGTCCGACTGCTGCACGAGCAGTCCTCCGGAGATGTGCCGCATCTCGCCGACCTGTTTTCGCGGCGCAGCGCGCAGCAGTCGGATGTTCTTCTTGCCCTGCAGGATCGTGAGAGCGTCGGACTCGAACTCGGGTGCGATGACGACCTCGGTGAAGATGTCCTTGACCACGTCGGCCATTGCAGCAGTCACGATCTGGTTGGTTGCGATGACCCCGCCGAAGGCCGAGGTCGGGTCGCACTCGTGTGCCTTGCGGTGCGCGTCGGCGATGTCGGAGCCGACCGCGATCCCGCACGGGTTGGCGTGCTTGACGACGGCAACCGTCGGAGCATCACCGTGGTCGTAGGCGGCCCGGTGCGCTGCATCGGCGTCGACGTAGTTGTTGAACGACATCTCCTTGCCGTGCAGCAACTCCCCCTGCGCCAGACCAGGCTCTGGCTGTGAGCCGTTGTAGTAGAGCGCCGCTGCCTGGTGCGGGTTCTCGCCGTACCGCAAGGGACGCGCCTTGTCGAAGGTCGCGCCTATCCACTGCGGGAAACCGTCCGCGGGCACGTCGTCCGCGTCGGTCACCAGGACTTCGCTCATCCAGGTAGCAACGGCAACGTCGTAGGTCGCCGTGTGCACGAACGCTTGCGCTGCGAGCTGCTCACGTTGGGCCATGGTGAACCCGCCGGCCCGGATGGTGGCCAGCACGTCGTCGTAGCTCGTGGGGTCGGTGACCACGGCCACCGAACGGTGGTTCTTAGCCGCACCGCGCACCATCGAGGGCCCACCGATGTCGATCTGCTCGACACACTGGGCGGGGCTCGCGCCGGTGGCCACGGTGTCGGCGAAGGGGTAGAGATTGGAGATCAGCAGGTCGAAGGCGTCGACCTGCAGGTCGGCCAACTGCTCGACGTGCGACGGGTTCTCTGTGTCGGCCAACAGACCGGCGTGCACTTTCGGGTGCAGTGTCTTGACCCGCCCGTCCAGACACTCGGGGAACCCGGTCAGGTCTTCGACCTTTGTCACCGGCACGCCGAGGTCGCTGATCAGCCGGGCCGAACCGCCGGTCGAGACCAGCGATACTCCCGCCTCGTGCAGCCCTCTGACGAGGCTGTCCAGCCCCGTTTTGTCGTACACCGACACCAGTGCGCGTCGGATCGGGCGGCGGCCTTCGGTTGCCTGCTGTGTCACGGAATGCTGACCTTTCGAGCGTTGACGGTGAAACCTTCACGGGCCATCCGGCCCACGTTGTCCACGAGCTGCGGGCGCTCGACGGATTTGATGCGCTCGGTGAGTACCTCGACGGTGTCACCATCGAGCACGTTGACCACGGCCTGAGCGACGATCGCGCCGGTGTCGACCCCTTCGTCGACGACGAACAACGTCGCACCTGTGACCTTGACGCCGTAGTCCAGAGCATCGGCCGGTCCGTGGATACCAGGAAAACTCGGCAGGAGCGCGTTGTGGCTGTTCAGATAGCGACCACCGAACTGAGCAAGGAAGGCCTGCCCCACCAACTTCAAGAACCCGGCGGACACCACGAGAGCAGGGTCGTGAGCACCGACCAGATCGGCCAGTTCGGCGTCCCAGGCCTGCCGGTTCGGGAAGTCACGCACCCGGCAGATGAAGGTCGGGATGCCAGCCCGTTCTGCCCGTGCGAGTCCCTCGATATCGGCCCGATCCGAGCCGACGGCAGCTATGCGGACCCCGTACGCCGGGTCGACCGCAGCGTCGATCAGTGCCTGCAGAAGGGTGCCGGACCCTGAGACGAGCACCACGATGGGCGCCGGTTCTACCGCAGAGGACACGCGCAGCAGGCTACCGGGTTGGCGTGGACACGCTGGTTTCTTCTCACGGCGACTCGGCAGATACCCGCAGCCGCTGGTCCTCAGACGTGTGAGCGGCGCACCTTGATGTAGTGCATCACCGCCGCCGTCACCACCGCACCACCGAGAAACTCCACCGCCAACAGAGGAACCACCGTCAACGTCAGCTGGGCATTGGCGAGCGGGGCCGCACTCACATGTGCACCGCC
>JBBPZD010000186.1:0-6028 GCA_038199265.1 Actinomycetales bacterium
ACGAGACTGAATTACTGAGCCCGTCCGATCCTGCCGATGCACCGTCGAGCGTGGTCACCATCATCGCTCGCACCCAGCACCCAGATTCGGGCCAGGGATACGACTGCGCCACCTCGTCGTCGCTGAGGTGGTGACCTTCCTGCTCGGTTCCGTAAATCGCACTGATCGTTTTCACCAACTGAACATACGTCGGCCCTGCCACGTGACCGCAGCGAGGGCGGATTGCCCGGTGTAGGCGCAGCATCTGGCGAGCGCGGCGCTGGAACTCGTAAGCGACGGCGACGATATCTGCGGCCGGGTCGACCGCCGGTGCCTGGATGCCGCGGCGGTGCGCCTCAGCGGTGGGTGTCAGGAGGTGGCGGCGATGTCGCGTAGTAGTTCCACGGTGCGGGCGATCGCGGGATGGCCACTCACGCTGTCTCGCACGAAGGCAACGATGCGTCGCCGGGGTGCGGGCTCGCTGATGTCGCGCTGGCAGACATCGGCGGGCAACGTGCCCACTGCCAACCGGGGAATGACCGCGACGCCGATCCCCGCGGCCGCGAACGCGATCGATGCGTGGTGGTCGGCCGTCTGAGCGGCAGACCGCGGGGTGAACCCGGCGGCCCTGGTGGCATCGCGCACGATCCGGTTGCCGACGGGGTCGTGGGCATTGTCGACGACCCACCGCTCCGATTCCAGCGCGGCCAGTGGAACGGTGTCCAGTTCGGCCAGCGAGCTGTTGCAGGCGAACACGGTGACGTACGGATCGTCCGTGAGCTCATAGCGGGTGTACCCGGGAACCTGCGTCGGATCACCGATCGGCTCGTCGCGGATGTCGATGTCGGGCCGCACCAGGCTCTGTTGGCCGGTGTGGTCGTTCAGGTCGACGGTGAGTTGCACGTCCGGGAACTCACGTTGCAAGGACCGCGCGATCGGCGGCATCCACCGCTCGCCGGCTGAGGCGATGCAAGCGATGACGATGGCGCCCACGCGCCCCTCGCGCAGATCGTCGAGCACGCCGTCGAGTCGGGCCAGTTCGCGCATCAGCTCATCGCTCTCGGCGGCCAGGGTGCGACCGGTCGGTGTCGTGGAGATACCGCGCCCGGATTTCTCGAACAGTTGTAGACCGGTCTCACGTTGCAGCGCGGCGATCTGCTGGCTGACGGCCGAGGACGTGAAGCCGAGGTTGATGGCGGCCGCCTGAACGGAGCCACTAGCGACGACAGCTCGGAAGACACGGAGGCGGTTGGTGTCGATCATGATGTAACTATACAGTATTACTACCGAGTAATTCATAGATAGTTATTTGTACTAAATAGTAAAATGAGTCATCATTGAGGCATGAGCATTCACACCACCACACACGCAATCTCTGAGAACGACAGCAACCGCATGGGCCGCGACATGGCCTCCACGGACACCCGTGGTGGCGGCGTCTCCCCGCACTCCAAAGCCCGCCGCGCGGCAGGTACCGTTCGTCGAGTTTTCCGTGAAATCAACGAAGCCCAGGCTGCTGTCGATCGCGTCAACCGCCCCTGGGTCTACCAGAACCAGGGCCGTAACGTGACGCGCCACACGTCGCGCTGAACGCCGTCGTATTGAACTGAATCAAGTCAGGCCACCAGCGCCGCCGATACTTGTGAGTTGCACCACACTCCGATCGGCGGCTTTTTGGCGCCCAAGCGCTACTCGTAGCCCAATATCTTGAAAAACGTTGCCGCAGAAGGCAATCAGCCTTAGCGCCGGTGAGATGTAAAACACATTAGAAAAAGTTAATAGACTAGTAAGTAAAGTGGACTTGTGCCACCTAGTTCGAAACCGAATAATAGAAATATGCAGCACATGATGAACCGCTTCCGGCCCTTCGACTCCCGCGACTACGCGACCCCCAACGATGGTTGGTCCGGCTTCGGCGCGCGGGCACCCCGCACCCATCGTTCCACCTGGCACCCGTTGCGTCGCCGGGCCGATGTTTCGGCTCACACCGCGATCGACCACGACGCGCTCGGTGGCCTTGCAGACGTGGACCGCCTCCACACCCGAACCATCTGAACAACCTGCCTCACGGCCGCGATCACCGGGATCAGTCCGGTGGGCGCGGCCTTCTGCATGCCGGTCGTCAGCGTGCTGAAGGGGGCGCCGGGCACCGTTGCTGTCACCGACAGGGTGAATTACGTCACATGCGTATCGTCCCCGGGCTTGCGAGGCGCTGACCGGCAGGTCTGGTCTGTTCGAAAACCGTTGCAACGCGGACGCGTTGACATCTTCGGGGCGCAGTGCTGACGAGCATGCGCATCTGCTTCACCGGCGAATTAGAATCGTCTAATTGTCCTGAACAGTTCGAAAGCGAACACTTGAGCCATGCCTCACATGATGACCCGCTTCCGTACCTCCACCGACTCGCGCGCCCACGTGATCGTCAGTCACGACGCTCTCGGCGGCCTGGCCGATGTGCACCGCGCGATGATGGTCGCCACCCCCGCCCGCAAGCGGACGGCTGTCCGTCGGCCGCTGCGCAACCAGGGGAAAGCCAGCATCTCCGGTGCCCGTGCGTTCGTTGACCACGACGCCCTCGGTGGCCTTGCAGACGTGCACCGCATCAACCTGTACAACAGCAGCGTGCGCAGCGTCTGAGCCGTCCCGCACCTCCTGCGGCGGTGGTTTCTGCGGCGACCCCGGTCTATGACGGGCCGTTAGCGTTGGGGCATGCCTTCCGACTTCGCCCGTCGCCCGATCAGGGTCGGTGCTCGCAACGCGACGTTTCAGCATTGGGAGACTCTGCTGCGCAACCGCACCAAGCGACACCGCGCGGGGGAGTTCGTCGTACAGGGTGTGCGGGCCATCACCCTCGCCCTCGAGAACGACTGGCCCGTCACCGCGTTGATCCGACCGGATGGTGCACGTCCGTCGGAGTGGGCGCGGGGCGCATGGGCTGACTCGGATGCCGCTCGGTACGAACTGGACTCGAAATTCTTCGCCGAATTGTCCGACAAGGACGAGGGCCAGTCAGAGTTGTTGGCGGTGGTTGCCATGCCGGCTGACGACATGAGCCGAGTTGATCCAGCTCCGTATTCGCCACTCCTGGTCTTCGACCGCCCCAGTAGCCCAGGAAACATCGGAACCTTGCTGCGGTCGATCGATGCGTTCGGTGGTTCGGGCCTGGTGGTTTGCGGCCACGCGGCTGACCCTTACGACCCTAAATCGGTGCGGGCCAGCACTGGTTCGTTGTTCACCGTTCCGGTGGTGCGTGCAGACAGTCCGACACTCGTGCTGGACCGGGTACGGGAACTGTTCAACAGCGGAACTGCGGTCCGGTTGTTGGGCACGGACGAAGACGGGACGGTCGGGGTTCGAGGCGTCGATTTCGCGATCCCCACGGTTCTGGTGATCGGAAACGAGACCCGAGGACTGGCGAAGGCGTGGCGCGAATCCTGTGACGAGATCGTCAGTATCCCGATGACCGGGAACGCTACATCGCTCAACGCAGCCACCGCCGGATCGATCCTGTTGCACGAGGCGCTACAGCAGCGCCTGGTCGCGGCTGGCTGAGTCGCAGCCCCCGCGTAAATATTCGTAGTTCCATGCGCGTTCGAGACCTGATTGTCAGCCCAAGCCCGCGACGCGCGCATCACGCACGGCAGCGGTCGCTCGAATGTGACTGAGGTGACTGAGGGCCTGCGGCAGGTTGCCGAGTTGTTCGTTTGTCCCGGGCGCGACCATCTCGGCCATCAGACCCAGGGGCCCGGCCACGATCCGCAGCTCTTCCAGAAGCCTCGCTGCCTCCGACACCCGCCCCACCAGGGCCAGCGCGTGTACCTGCCAGAAACTGCAGGCGGTGAACGTCGCCTCCTCGCGGTCGACCCCGGTGTAACGGTAGAGCAGCGGCCCGGCGCCCAATTCGGCGCTCAACGCATCGATGGTGCTGGACATGCGGGGGCCGGTGTCGAAGTCCAGCTGGGCGCTGAGCAGCACCGAGGCGTCGAGGTCTGCACTGCCCGCGTAGAACGTGTACGCCGACTTCTGCTCCGACCAGCAGTGCTCCTGCACCCACTCTCTGATCACGCCGGCTTCGGCGCGCCACCGTTTGCCGGTCCCGGTGAGGTGTCCTGCCTCGGCCAGCTTCGCGGCGGAGTCCAGCGCGCGCCAGCAGTTCATCTTCGAGGACGTGTAGGGGCGATTGGTCTGCAGTTCCCAAATGCCCGCGTCGTCCTGGCGCCATTGGTCAGCGCACTGGTCAGCCAGATCCGCGAGTTGACGGTTGGATCCGGTGTCGAGGACATGCCCGTGGAACACCCAGTTCGCGACAGTTCCGAACAGGTCGCCGTAGATGCCGAGCTGGGTCTGGTCCGAGGCGCCGTTGCCGAGCTGGACGGGCAGGCTGTGGCGGTATCCGGGCACGTCGGGGGTTTTCACGCCGTCCGTCGTGGCACCGCTGAGCGTGTACATGACGTGCACGTCCGGGCCGTTGTTCTCGATCGCGTGCAACAGCCACGCGACTGCCGCGTGTACCTCCTCCTGCAACCCGAGAACCGACATCGCATCGATGGTGAACGCCGCGTCCCTGATCCAGGAGTAGCGGTAGTCCCAGTTTTTCGGGCCGCCGACAGACTCAGGAAGTGAGGTGGTGGCGGCGGCGGCCACGGCGCCCGTCTCGGCGATCACCAACGTCTTCAGAGCCAGCGCGCTGCGCACGATCTCTTGTCGATCAGCGCCCTGCCACACAACCCCCGTCGTCCACTGCCGCCAGGCATTCGCACTGACATCTATTCGGTGATCGATGGCGCCGACGTCGCACATGAAGAGCGGGTCGGCGTCCGAAGCGACGACCCCCACGATGCGCCGCTCGCCCTCATCGACCTCGAATACGGCCTCCACGCGGTCGTAAGAGCACTGCAGTTCGATCTCATCACTGCAGCGCACCCCCATCGTCAGGCTGCCGGTGTGCACGATAGGCCCGCGCTCGTCGTCTTCGACCCACGGCTGCCACTCGCGCAGGCCGTCACCTGGTTGCACCAGCAGCTCCAGCTCGACACGCCCCTGCAGCCCCTCGATCCGGCGGCCGAGTTCTCCCCAAGGCAGGGCACCCGCACTGCCGGAGTTCAGGGAGTCGGTCACCCGCACAACTCCCGTGAGGGTGGTCCACGTTGTCTCTATGAGGTTGGTGTGCGGCACGTACCGACGCTCGTACGTCGCGTCACGGTCGGTCGGGCACAACCGCAACCGACCACCGCGTTCCGGATCGAGCAAGCCAGCGAACGGCGGCTTGGAATCCAATCTCGGTACCGCCCACCAGTCGATCGATCCGTCCGTCGCGATGAGCGCCACGCCGCGCCCGTCACCCAGCACTCCGTACTCGGAAATAGGGGCGAACCCGTCGGCGTCTCGGACCTGCGGTTGCTTCATCGACATTCCCCGAAGCTACCGGCGAGGATGCAGTGCACGCGCAGGCCGGTGGCCGAGCGACGGAACCGATGGGTGCCGCCCAGTCGTCCTCTCTACAGTGGTTCCTTAGGAACGGCGTATGCAGTGCGCCCGAGATGGAGGCTTCGATGTCTGAACTGGATCTGACCGCGACCGGCAACAGCACCGGCCCGGCCCTGGCCAAGGCGCCGGCACCCGGTGCCTTCGTGCTGGAGGCGCCCGCCCCGACCCCGATGGTGCAGGAATCGCAGGCGGTGCAGTCCGTCCAGGTCGCGCCCGAGGCGCAGACCGAGATCGAACGCAAAGCGCAGGCCTTCGTCACCGATCTGACCTCGATGGACATGAAGGCACCGGCGTTCACGGACAAGGTGAACTCGATCGTGCTGATGGGTGACGCAGACATCAAGCGAACGTCCGAGGTGTCCAACCGGATGCTGCAACGGCCGGCCGCGCAGGCCGGCGACAAGAGCCCCCAGGGCAAGGTCAGCACCACGCTGGTCGACCTGCGCAAAACGGTCACTGAGCTCGACCCGAACCGTGCCGACCTCAAGGGCTTGAAGCGGGTGCTGAAGTGGCTGCCCGGTGGCGGCAGGATAGAGAACTACTTCGCGAAGTACGAGACCGC
>JBBPZD010000187.1:0-24367 GCA_038199265.1 Actinomycetales bacterium
CACCGACCGCGAACGACGCACCCGACGCGGAGCGGCAGTACTCGTCGGAGCTCTCGAGCTCTCAGTGATCGCGGGCGCACTGACGAGCGGTCAACTCGTCGACCAGGTCGGGATGGGCGTCGTCCTGGCGCTGCCGGCGGTGGTGGTGACCGCGGTCTTCTTCGTCATCCGGTTCGGCATCGAGCACACCCCCGGTGCGGCCACCGGCGGCATCGACTGGCCCGGCCTGGCGCTGATCACCACTTCGCTCGGACTCGTGATGGCAGGGCTGGTCGTCATCCGCCTCGACGGTCTCGGGTCGGTCCGGGCCTGGCTGCTCATGGTGGCCGGCGTCGCGAGCCTGGTGCCGTTCGGCCGCTACGAGCTGCGGCAGGCCGAGCCGCTGGTCGACGTGCGCCTGCTGCGGGACCCGCGGCAGTGGCCGGTGCAGGTGACCGCCTTCCTCTTCGGAGTGCCGGTGCTCGGCGGTCAGATTCCGCTGTCGACCTATGCCCAGGCCGACCCGGTCGAGCGCGGCTACGGGTTGGGCGCGGACGCGGCATTCGTCTCGACGTTGATCGGGGTCTACGTCATCACTCTGGCGATCGGCGCTTTCACGCTGCCTCTGACCTCGCGGTTGCTCGGTCTACGGCGTGCCCTCATCTTGTCGTGTCTACTCGTCGCTGCCGGTTACGCGCTGTGGATCCCGTTCCACGACCAGACCTGGCAAGCGCTGAGCAACATGGGTGTCGCCGGCCTCGGCTCCGGTGCCCTGGTCGCGGCCCTTCCTGCAGCTGCAGCGTCGGCGGCGCCCGAGAACAGAACCGGTTTTGCCACCGGCATGACGAACGCGACCAAAACGGTTGGCGGGGCAATCGCAAGCTCGATCTTCGCCATCGCGCTGTCCGCGGATGGGCTGGAGCTCGAGCAGACCTCGGTCCCGCTGTCGGGCTACCTCACGGTGTGGGGTGTGTGCTCGGGCGCCGCGTTGCTCGCCGCGCTCGCGTTGATGGCCGCCCCGAAACTGGCGTTCTCGGACGCGGCGCCATCCACGCCGTTGGTATGAGCCAATGCCACGTCGACATGATGGTGGCCAGGACGAGCTGTCTGACCCCTGGAGCTCCTGTTCCGTTGGTGATCGGAGAGGGCAAGCGCGTCGCCGTGCGGTCCCAGCGTCGGGGTAGGTCAAGATGGGCGACATGTCGACCGCTATAGCCCTGGACCTGACGAAGAACGTCGTCGACCTCACCGCTGACCTGTGTGATATCGCCTCGGTCAGCAAGAACGAGCGCGCCATCGCCGATGCGGTCGAGACGGCTCTGCTGAAGGTCACTCATCTGGACATCGTGCGCGCCGGCAACGTGATCGTGGCCCGCACCCAGCTCGGCCGCGACGAACGAGTCGTTCTGGCCGGTCACCTGGACACCGTGCCGCTGACGCAGGACCCGCCGAACATCCCCGTCCGCCGGATCGACGGGATGCTTGTCGGGCGCGGCACGACCGACATGAAGGGCGGGGTGGCGGTACAACTGAAGCTGGCCGCTGAACTGGCTGAACCGTCCCGCGATGTGACCTTCATCTTCTACGACTGCGAAGAGATCGAGGAGGAGTTCAACGGCCTCAAGCGCGTTGGCGAACAGCAGCCGGATCTGCTCGATGCGGACTTCGCTGTGCTGCTCGAACCCACCAACGGCGGTATCGAGGGCGGTTGCAAGGGCACTCTGCGGGTAGACGTCACCACCAAGGGAATCTCTGCGCATTCCGCTCGTCCGTGGAACGGCAGCAACGCCATTCACACTGCCGCCGACGTACTCACCCGCCTGACGAAATACGAACCGCAGACCGTACATGTCGACGGGCTCGACTACCACGAGGCGCTCAACGCAGTGGGCATCAGCGGCGGTATCGCCGGCAACGTGATTCCCGACCGCTGCACCGTCAGCGTCAACTACCGGTTCGCGCCGAACAAATCCGCCGACGAGGCGCTCGCCCACGTGATGAGCGTGTTCGAGGGCTACGACGTGGTGCTCGGGGACTGTGCGATCGGCGCCCGCCCCGGCTTGGATCTACCTGCGGCGAAGTCCTTCGTGCAGGCGCTCGGCCTGCCGGTCGTCGCCAAAGAGGGCTGGACCGACGTGGCGCGGTTCGCGGCGCTCGACATGCCCGCCGTCAACTTCGGTCCTGGTGATCCCAACCTCGCGCACACCGACGACGAACGATGCCCCGAGCATCAGATCGACGACGTCCTCGCGGCGTTGCTGCGGTGGCTGGCATGAGCGCTCGTGGCGTCTACCGCAAGGGCGCCAGCACGCTGCGAGGCAAGCTCGTCCCCTCCACGACCACCGACCAGCGACTGTTGGACAAGAAGCAGGACAACGACTGGGTGCACACCGACCCCTGGCGGGTGATGCGCATTCAAGCTGAGTTCGTCGAAGGGTTCGGCACCCTGGCCGAGCTGGGGCCGGCAATCAGCGTGTTCGGTTCGGCACGGCTGAAGCCCGAGTCGCAGTACTACGCACTGGGCGAGCAGGTGGGCCAATTGCTGGTCGATGCCGGCTACGCGGTCATCACCGGAGGTGGTCCGGGCGCGATGGAGGCCGCGAACAAAGGCGCGCACGAAGCCGGGGGCATGAGCATCGGCCTCGGCATCGAGTTGCCGTTCGAGTCGGGCCTCAACGAGTACGTCGACCTCGGCATCAACTTCCGCTACTTCATGGTGCGCAAGACGATGTTCGTGAAATATGCGCAGGGGTACATCGTGCTGCCCGGCGGTTTTGGCACATTCGACGAGCTCTTCGAAGCCCTCACCCTCGCCCAGACCCAAAAGGTCACCAGTTTTCCCGTCGTCCTGATCGGCCGCGATTTCTGGGCGCCCCTGGTGGCATGGCTGGAAAGCACGGTCCTGCCGCACGGCATGATCGCGTCCGCCGACATCGCGCGGCTGCAGATCGTCGACAACGCCGAGGACGCAGTGGCGGCGATCGTCGTCGGCAACAGGGCACTGAAGAATTAGTACAGCGCCGCGACCGATATCCTCGGGATCGTGATCGTCTTCCTCCTGGTGCTGCTGGTATTGGTGGCAGGCGCCGTGGTGGCGTCGATAGCCGGATGGTTCGGTGGTCACGCCGACGTTGCTGTCGGCACGACGCCCTACACGGGACTACCCGAAGGTCGGGTACACACCGAGGATCTCGAATCGGTGCGTTTCGACCAGACGTTGCGGGGTTATCGAATGGGCCAGGTGGACGACGTGCTGGACCGGCTGGTGCTCGCCATCAATGAGCGCGACGACGAGATAGCTCGGCTGCGTGCCGACGTTCCTACCCCACGACGAACGGACTGATGAGCATGGCCATCATCAATATGAAGCGCTCCACCACTGCGTCCGTCGACGACGTCTGGGCCGTTGCGTCGGACTGGTCGTTGCACGGCAATTACTTCCCGCTGACCCACATGTCGGTCGCGGACGAACCGGTTGGGGTCGGTCAGCACTTCACCGCCGTCAGCAAACTGGGCCCGCTCGCGATGCCGGATCCGATGGTCGTCACGAAGTGGTCCCCGCCGCACGATGGCGCGCCGGGGTCGTTCGCCATCCGCAAGCTCGGCAAGGTCTTGTCCGGAACCGTCGACTTCACGGTGACCGCGACGCCGACCGGGTCGGAACTGACCTGGGTCACCGACGTCTCGCCGGCGCCTGCTCCGCTCGCTGTGCTCAGCAAGCCTTTCAGTACGCCCATCAGTCGAGGCCTGTACGCGGGGGTTCTGAAGAAGATCGTCGCGGCCGCAGAGGCTCGTTGACTTCCGCCGAAGGATTGATCAGCGGTGCGGACGGGTTGCTGCGTTGTTACTGGGCCTCCGGCCAGGACTACCAGAAGTACCACGACACCGAATGGGGTGTCCCAGTGCACGGTGAGCGGGCCTTGCTGGAGCGGATCTCCCTCGAGGCCTTCCAGTCGGGCCTCTCGTGGCTGACGATCCTGCGCAAGCGGGAGGCATTCCGCGAAGCCTTCGACGGGTTCGACCCCGAGGTCGTGGCCGACTACGACAGCGCCGACATCGACCGACTCATGGGCGATGGGCGGATCGTGCGCAACCGACGCAAGATCGAGGCAGCTGTCGCGGGCGCCCGCGCCACGTTGGCGTTGCGAGAGCACGGCGGTCTGGACGACGCCTTCTGGTCCTTTGCCCCGGCGCACCACACACGGCCGGCGGCTGCAGATCAGGTCCGCGCAACGACTCCTGAATCGACGGCACTGGCCAAGGCGCTCAAGAGCGCGGGGTTCGCCCACATCGGACCGACCACGATGTATGCGGCGATGCAGGCGTGCGGGGTGGTCGATGACCACCTACTCGGCTGTCATCGGGTCAACGCACCACTGTGACGACGCTGCTCGCGGTCAAGAGCTTGCGTGAGAGGCCACCGGATTGGCGCCGCCTTATCGATCGACGACTCATCCCGCTCGTCATTGTCGGATACCTCCTGTGCCGCGCTTTTTCAGCGATCCTGCTGGTGTGGCTCGCGCACCACCAACCGGTCGAGGGCATCCCCGGTGGACCGGACGGAGCGCAACCGTCGTATTGGGACGAAGTGCGAATGTGGGACGGGCGTTGGTACCGGGAGATCGTCGAACGGGGCTACCCGCAGACTTTGCCCATCGCGCAGGACGGCCGTGTCGAGCAGAACGCCTGGGCCTTTCTGCCGCTCTATCCGCTGAGCGTCAAAGCGCTGATGGCGATCACCGGGGCTTCCTTCTCGGTGGCCGGGTCGTTGTTGTCGATCACTTTCGGGTGTGCTGCAGTCTGTGTGATGGCGGTGCTGCTGCGGGAGCGGATCGGCGCCCCTGCCGCCCTCGCAAGTGTCGTCGTCTTCGCGGCACTTCCACCGTCAGCCACCTTGCAGATGACCTACACCGAGTCGTTGGCGCTCCTGGTGCTGATGGGTTTCCTGCTGGCGGTCACGAGGGAGGCTTGGATACCGGCCGCTGCCTTCGCGCTGACGATGGGGCTGACCAGACCCATCGCCGCCCCGATGGCGTTGGTGGTGCTCGCCGTCGCCGCGACGCGATGGCGGGACCGGGATGTGCGCGCAGTGCGTCCTGCCGAATGGTGGGGGATGGCGATCGCGTTCAGCGGGTGCGTGGTCGGTGCAGTGTTGTGGACCTGGATCGCAGGGTGGGTCACGGGGGTGTCATCGGCGTATTTCGACACCCAGTCTGCGTGGCGGTCAGCCGGGATCGTCTTCTTCGTGCCCTGGTTCAACAATTTCTCGCTGATCTTCGGTCCGGTCGGTGCGGTGGTGGTACTGGCGGCGCTGTTCACGGCATTCGCGCTGATGGTGTCGGGCCCGTGGGCGCGGGCTCTGGGGCCGGAACTGCTGAGCTGGACCGTCGCGTACGGGGCATATCTCGTCGCCACCGTCGACGTCTGGACCAGTACCTACCGCTATGCGATGTTCTTGTTTCCCTTGATCCCGATCGCGCTGGGCTTCGCGTGGCGACGGCGCGAGGAGCGAGTGCTCGTCTGGTTCAGGTGCGCCGTGTTCATGACGCTCGCCCTCGGCTGGCAGGTGTGGTGGGGCTGGACGCTGTTGCGTTTCGTGCCGCCGCTGGGTAACCCCATTTGAGCTCGAGCGTTCCCGTCCAGCTCGGACGGACCGAACTGGACGGGGCTTCTCAGCGACCTTCGAACTTCGGTGGCGTCTTGGACAGAAACGCTTCGACTGCGGCCATGTGGTCCAGCGAGGCTCCGGTGCGCGCCATCAGCTCAGCTTCGTGTTCCAGCGACGTGGGCAGGTCGTGACCGGCGGAGAATGCAAGAGCTTGACGAATCGAGGCATACGCGAGGGTGGGGCCCTGCGCGAGCTTCGCCGCGAACTCGGCGGCCGAACTCATCAATTCTGCTGCAGGAACGAGGCGGGTGACCAGCCCCAACTGTTGTGCTTCAGCGGCCGGCACAGTGCGTGGGAACAGCAGCAGTTCACGCGCAGTGGGGTAGCCGACCAGCCGGGGGAGCGTCCACGACGCACCCGTGTCGCTGGAGAGTCCGATGGCGGCGAACGAGGTGTTGAAACCCGCGGTGTCGGCGACGATCCTGGCATCTGCGGCGAACGCCAGCGACGCTCCTGCCCCAGCGGCCACCCCGTTCACGGCGGCGATCACGGGTTTGTCCATGGTGAGCAACAGGGTGACGATCGGGTTGTAGTGTTCCTGAACGGTGGAGGACAACACCTGACCGCTGCGAATTTCTTCGACGTGTTCCTTCAGGTCCTGGCCGACACAGAACGCCTTGCCTGTGCCGGTGAGCACGACCGCCCGCACCTGTTGGTCGGCTGCCAGTTCTTGTAACGAGGACAGCAACAGGTGTTTCATCGACAGGTTCAGGGCGTTCATCGCAGCGGGACGGTTCAAGCGCACGGTGGCGACGCCGTCTACGCGGGTCACGACGACCGGTGTCTCGTCCTGTTCGGTGGAAGACGTCATGTTCGGATCTCTTTCGTCCAGGCGAGCGGGTGGCGGGGTGCGGCGCGGATTTCCGCAACGCACCCGATTCGGCGATAATAGAGCCGGTAGTAAAGGGCCGAACCGGCCGACAGACCTTTTTCGGAAAGCTGTGGCGGGTGGCGCGAGGGCGCAGCGCCACCGAAGGGAGCACCATGGCAGCGATGAAGCCGCGGACCGGCGACGGTCCGCTCGAGGTCACCAAAGAAGGCCGGAGCATCTTGCTGCGCATGCCGCTCGAAGGCGGTGGCCGACTGGTGGTTGAGATGAACGCCGAAGAGGCCGCGGCCCTCGGCGACGCCATCAAGGGTTGCATCGGCTGAATCCGAGATATGAATATCGTTGGGCCGCACCCTATTCGGTGCGGCCCAACGGTGTACTAGGGGGTCGAAGCGCGGGCGGTGTTGTAGAGCCAAGCAGGCTCAGCTCGAGGTGATCGCAGTCAGGAGACCGTCGCCGACCGGAAGCAGCGAAACGCGCAATGCCGGGTCTTCGCGAAGCGTCTTCCCCAGATCGCGCAGCACCGTGGTGTCGGCGTCGCGAGCCACCGGGTCAGCGACCTTGTCGTGCCACAGCATGTTGTCGACAGCGAGTACACCGCCCGGGCGCAACAGACGCAACGCCTGTTCGACGTATACGGGGTAGTCCGGCTGGTAGCCGTCTACCAGCACCAGGTCGTACGCGCGATCTGTCAGCCGCGGCAACACGGCGAGGGCATTCCCGCAGATGATCCGCAGGCGATGCGGCGCGATACCCGCTTCGGAGTACGCCTCGCGTGCGGCGCTCTGGTGCTCGGCGCTGATATCGATCGTGGTCAACACGCCGCGCGGCGACATACCAGCCAGCAGCCACAGCCCCGAGACGCCGGCCCCGGTGCCGATCTCGACCACCGAGGAGGCGGCTGCAGCGGCGGCGAGAGTGCGCAGTGCAGCACCTGTTCCGGCGCCGATCGGAGTGGCTCCCAACTTCTCGCCACGGCTGCGGGCGCGGCTGACCGCTTCCGGCTCGGTGATGAAGTCCTCGGCATAACTCCAGCTGGAGGGGTGCATCTGCATGTGCGTAGTCTGCCGGGCCACGGCCACCCACACCAATGCCGGCTCTTGCTACCCCGGCGCATCGAAGGGGTTGATGCGCGAAGTTGCCGACCATACGGAGAACAAACCGCGGGCACTGAGCGTTGTACTGATCGGAAGGCGTCATCGTTCCGACGGTGAGATGTCGTATCCACCGCTAAGTAAGCGCACAGCCTACCCACAGCGAACACCGTGAAAGTGGTGACATGAGCCTCCCGCACCTCCGTCCCTCCACACGCACGGTCGTGCCCGACGAGATTCCTGCGGGCTGGGTACCTCCCACGTGGGAAGAGGTCGTTACCGAACACTCGGCGAGGGTGTACCGGTTGGCGTATCGCCTGACCGGCAATGTGCATGACGCCGAGGACCTCACCCACGATGTGTTCCTGCGGGTGTTCCGTTCGCTTGGTTCCTACCGACCCGGCACGTTCGAGGGTTGGCTGCATCGGATCACCACCAATGTGTTTCTGGACAAGATGCGGCGTAAGCAGCGCATCCGCTTCGATGCGTTGTCCGATGAGTCTGCAGCCCGATTGCCCAGCCGAGAGCGCAGCCCGGAACAAAGCTACGTGGATGCGCACTTCGACGATGACATCCAGCGCGCGCTCGATGCGTTGGCTCCGGATTTCCGTGCCGCAGTTGTGTTGTGTGACATCGAGGGCTTGTCCTACGAAGAAATCGCGGCAACGCTCGACGTGAAATTGGGGACTGTGCGTTCTCGCATCCACCGCGGCCGGGCGCAACTGCGCGAGGCGCTCGCCCACCGAGCACCCGCCACCCGCCCGGCTGTGACGCCGACGGGTCTACGACCCGGAATCAGCTTTCCGTCAATGCCTGGGAGTCCTTCGTGACGCGTGCCCTCGACGCACACGACGGCGACGTGCTGACTGATTACGTCGACGGCATGCTTGACCCGATGCAGACCTGCGCGGTCGAGAGGCACATATCGGTCTGTCTGCACTGCTGTGCGTTCGTGCGCGAACAACGCGAGGTGATCGCGCGCATGCGTAGTTTCACCCTCGGCCGCCAAGGGCAGCACGATCTCGCAGCCAGCTTGTTGAGTCTGGCGCACGAAGTGCGGGCGGAGTCGGTGTCGTTCCGACCGCACGGACCCGCAACTCTCGCTGCGTCGGCCCCGCCCCAATACGCTTCCGCCCGCCGCTCTGTCGCATGCGCTGTCTTTGCGCTCGCGGGGTGCGTTGGTGCGGCACTGGTGGCCGTTCACGTTCCGGCAGGGTCCTCCGGTGGACCAGCCGGGCCGGTGCAATCGGATGGCGCTTCGGTGGTGCGGCAAGCGCCGGACGCGGCGCAGGCCCCTGGCCCGGTGGCGCGACCGATCGGGCTGGCCGGAATGGTTCGTTCAGATCGACGCTGACCACAGCGGTAAGAGACAATCGCGCGCATGACGTCGAACGATCCGCCACACTCTGATCCCTCCGGCGAGCGGCCGCATGAGGCAGGCAACGCGCGATCTCCTCAAGCTCGCCCGTTACCTCGGCGTGTTCCCACGCCTGCGCCAAACAATGCGGACGGGGCATTCGAAAAGGCCCGACCGATGGCTGGACCGCAGGCAGCCGCGTCCTATGACGCACCGCAGCGCGGCGCCGATGATTCTGTCCACCAGGTCTCCGCTCCCCGCAACCGCCCTCGCGTGCTCTTGGTCGTCGGCGCCATGGTGCTTGCGCTCGCAGCCGGTGGCGTCGGTGGAGTCGGTGGCGCTGTCGTTGCTCATCGGTTGGACAAAGACACATCATCACCGTCCGACGGCAGCACGCAGATCAGCGAGATCGCGCGTCGATCGCTGCCCAGCGTGGTCACCATTCAAGTCGCGGACTCCACAGGGAAGCGACTTGGCACCGGGTCTGGCTTCGTCGTCAGGTCAGGCGGTTACATCGTCACGAACAATCACGTCGTCGACGGCTCTGGTTCGACGGTCAAGCTCAAAGTGCAGTTCGCGGACAACAGTGACGCGGCTGCGACGCTCGTGGGTTCAGACGCGTCCTACGACCTCGCGGTCCTCAAAGTAGACCGCGCGTCTCTGCCGGCGCTGAGCTACGGCAACTCCGATTCGCTGATCGTCGGTCAATCAGTGATCGCCGTAGGTGCCCCTCTCGGGTTGACCGGATCAGTCACGACCGGCATCGTGAGTGCGCTCAACCGCCCGGTCACGACCGGCAAGTCGATGTCCGACATCTCCTACCTCAACGCGGTGCAGACCGACGCCGCGATCAACCCCGGCAATTCCGGAGGTCCGCTGCTCGACATGCAGGGTCAGGTCGTCGGAGTGAACTCGGCAATTGCCAGCACGACACGTGGCGGCTCCGGGGCCGGTCAGAGCGGCAACATCGGAGTGGGTTTCGCGATCCCGTCTACCCAGGTTCAGCGCACCGTCGACCAGCTCATCACAACGGGTAAGGCCGATCATCCGAGTGTCGGTATTCAGGTCGATCCGGCGTTTGATGGAAGCGGGGTCCGTGTCGGGGGCCTCGACTCGGGCGGGGGAGCCGAGCGCGCAGGAATTGCAACCGGCGACCTGATTACTGCTGTCGACGGGGTCAAAGTCGAGGGGCCGACACCGTTCATCGTGGCGCTGCGATCAAAGCCGGTCGGAGCAACAGTGACCTTGAGCGTCACCAGGGACGGAAATAGTCGTAGTGTCACGGTGCAGACCACTGCATCGACCAGTTGAGAGCGCGGGTAGGACAAGGTCATGTTCGGGATCACTTCATGGAAGCTGCTGATCTTGTTGGTCGCCGCCATGGTGCTCATCGGCCCCGAGCGGTTGCCTGAGTACCTCGCCAAGATGCGGACCTATGTGCGTCAGGCCCGGGACATGGCCAACGGGGCCAAGGGCAACTTGAAGGACCAGCTAGGGCCTGACTTCGAGGACGTGGATTGGCGACAGTACGACCCGCGCCAGTACGACCCGCGCAAGATCATCCGTGAGGCGCTCTACGACGACGAGCCTTCGACCGCGAACGACGTGGAGGGAGAGCCGGATACAGACGCCCCCTACCTCGGCCACGACGCGGTAGCCAGCGCAGAGAACTACCGCCGGTGGGACCCGGACCGGTCTACCCCATTTGACATGGAAGCGACGTAAGTCCTTGGCTTTTTCACGTTTGCGCCGCTAGCGACGCAAACGTGACGTGAATACCCCGCATCGCCCGACGTTTGGTTTGCTGGCGACCCGAACGTCGAGGATGCATGATCCGAAGCCCAGAACGCGGGCATTCGCAAAGGTGGATCTACCTGGACGCAGGGGTGAGGCCGAGCGAGCGTCCAGCCAGCCCGCGTGAGCGACTGCCCAGTCCGGCAGCGATACCGCGCAACGCGACTGCTGCAGCACTGTCCGGGTTGCGCAGCACGATGGGCATGCCCTCGTCGGCACCTTCACGCAGATTGGTGTCCAACGGCACCTGTCCGAGTAGTTCGACCGGGGCGCCGATCGCCCTGCTCAGTGACGCCGCAACTGCTGCGCCGCCTCCGCTGCCGAAGATCTCCTGACGGCTACCATCGGGCAGCTCCAGCCACGACATGTTCTCGATGACTCCGGCGATCCGCTGGTGGGTCTGCAGAGCAATCGCGCCGGCGCGTTCGGCGACCTCCGCCGCTGCCTGCTGTGGGGTCGTGACGACCAGAATCTCGGCGTTGGGAACAAGTTGGGCAGTCGAGATGGCGATATCACCGGTGCCCGGCGGAAGGTCGAGCAGCAGAATGTCCAGGTCGCCCCAGAAGACGTCCCCGAGGAATTGCTGCAACGCCCGGTGCAGCATCGGCCCGCGCCACACGACGGGCTGGTTACCCGGCACGAACATGCCGATCGAGATGACCTTCACGCCGTGGCTGTCCGGCGGCAGGATCATGTCGTCGACCTGGGTGGGCTTGCGGTCCACACCCAGCATCCTGGGCACCGAGAAGCCGTAGATGTCTGCGTCCACGACCCCGACCCGGAGGCCCTGCTTGGCGAACGATGCCGCCAGGTTGGTGGTGATCGAGGACTTACCGACGCCCCCCTTGCCCGACGCAACCGCGTACACCCTGGTCAACGAACCGGGCTTCGCGAACGGGATCTCACGCTCTTGGGCGCCGCCGCGCAGGTGGTCCTTCAGCGCTGTGCGCTGCTCGTCGTTCATCACGCCGAGTCGCACGTCGACACCGGTCACGCCTTCCAGGGACTGCACGGCCTGCGTGGTGTCGCTGGTCAGCTTGGCCTTGAGCGGGCAACCGGAGATGGTCAGCAGGATGGTGACGGTGACGTGTCCGGACTCGGTGACCTCGACGCTCTCGACCATGCCCAGCTCGGTGATCGGGCGGTGGATTTCCGGGTCCTGGACGCTTGAGAGGGCTTCGCGCACAGTGTCGACCGAGGGGGAAGGCATATCGACAAGTGTAGAACTGCCCCTCCGCGCCGTCGAAGGGTGGGGAAAGTGTCGAGGGGTGCGGGCACATCCCCACCCCTCGATGCTTTCGCTACCCCTCGATGGAAGGAGCGGGGTCGACGGGCTCTGCCGGCTGGCGCAGGTAACCGCGCTCTTCCATCTCCTCCAGCAGCGAGCGCAGTTCTGATCGGACGAAGTCGCGAGTAGCGCTTTCGCGCATGGCGACTCGTAGTGAGGCGACCTCGCGGGTGAGGAACTCGGTATCGGCGAGGCTGCGAGCGTTCTGACTGCGGTCCTGCTCGAGCGATACTCGATCGCGGTCGTTCTGGCGGTTCTGGGCCAACAGGATCAGGGGCGCGGCGTAGGAGGCCTGCAGACTCAGGATCAAGGTGAGCAGCGTGTAGTTCAGCGCGCGCGGGTCGAACTGCAGCCCGGTGGGCAACAGCGTGTTCCACGACAACCAGACGAGCACGAAGATACTCATCCAGATCAGGAATGTCGCCGTGCCCATGAATCGGGCGAACTGCTCGCTGAGCACCCCGAACCGGTCACCGTCCAGGCGCAGCCGCGGCAAGAACCGACCGCGGATCTCCTGTGGCTGATCGAGGCGGGGACGCCGATCCGGCGCTGAGCGCGATCGGCCGGCGCGCTTCTTGGTGTTGTCGACTTCTGTCACGGCGAGGTCGTCCCGTTCTTGGCGGGCGACCGGGCGTAACGGCGGCCTTCGTGCCGCGCCGCGCGCCAGTCGTCGGGCAGGATGTGGTCGAGCACATCGTCGACGGTGACAGCCCCGAGCAAGCGACCTGCGTCGTCCACCACCGGCAGGCTGACCAGGTTGTACGTCGCCAGAGTACGAGTCACGTGACCGAGCGGAGCGTCGTCGGCCACCGGTTCGACGCTCTTATCGATGATCATGCCGACCGCGAAGGACGGAGGCTCACGCAGCAACCGCTGGGTGTGCACGATGCCGATGAATTTCCCGGTCGGTGTCTCCAACGGGGGCCGACACACGAAGATCGACGACGCAAGAGCGGGCGCGACCTCTTCACGACGCACGAGGGCAAGAGCCTCGGCAATCGTTGCTTCGGGGCCGAGGACGACAGGGTCGGTGGTCATCAGACCGCCGGCGGTGTTCTCGTCGTACTCCATCAGCCGGCGTAGCGGCTCTGCGTCGTCGGGCTCCATCAGCTGCAGCAGCTGCTCGGCCAGGGCCGGTGGCAGATCACTGAGGAGATCGGCGGCGTCGTCGGGCTCCATCGCCTCAAGGACGTCGGCAGCTCGGTCGATCTCCAGGCCGCTCATGATCTCGACCTGATCGTCTTCGGGCAGCTCCTGCAGGATGTCTGCGAGCTTGTCGTCGTCAAGTGCAGCCGCCACCTCGCCGCGTCGCTTGGGGGTCAGATCGTGCACGACCTCGGCCAGGTCGGCGACCCGCAGATCCTCGTACGTCTCCAGCAGCCGCTCGACGCTTTGCGCATCGGGCTGGTGTCGCAGACCGGTGACAGCGTCGATCGGAACGAGCTCCGTTGCGCCGCTGCGCCGCCGGGTCAGACGCGACATCGCCTTGGAAGCGGCGGACGTCGTCACCTCGCGACGAACGAATACCTTGGTGGCCATCCAGTCGCGTCGGGCGTTCTGTTCGATTTCCAGATCCTCGACGAGACCTTTGAAGACCTCACCTTCGTGTCGGACATCGACAGCACGGTCGAGAATCTCGGCCAGCACCAGCGTCTCGTTGGTGCGCTGCTCGAACCGGCGCATGTTGACCAGACCTGTGGTGATGACGGCACCGGCATCGATGGCGGTGACCCGGGTCATCGGTACGAATACCCGACGCTTGCCAGGCACCTCGGTGACGAGACCGATGGCCCGCATGGCACCGGTCGAGGCGAACACGACCACGACATCGCGCACCCGGCCGACCGGGTCACCCAACGGGTCCAGCACCGTCAAACCGGAAATGCGCGCGACGAACACGCGAGTCAGTGAACTCACGTTGCTCAGGCTAACTGTCGCGGCGGCGTCGCCCTCCAAAATGTCTGGGCAGTCGCACCGGGGTCGTTGCTGGAGTCGGGATCGGTTCGCGGGCTCCGCTCGGCGTATCGCGCTCGACGGGCGAAGCGCTCCCGAAGTCGGGGCGTACCGCCCACACGACACCGACTCTCCCCCAATGCTCGATCGTTGCGGCCGACCTCCCGTGGGGGGAGTTCAGCCGGGCAGGTTGCAGGGCGCCCATCGCCTCGTCCCAGCCTTCGTCACCGTCCCGTAGCCGGGTTGCGCTTGCGGTGAATCGGCCTGCGTGTTCCCGGCCGACTCTGGCGCGCAACGTGATCGGTAACTCGGGCGGCAGCTCGGGCAGGGGTTGCTCACCCGGTCCGCCCACGATGTAGGCGACGCCACCGACTGCGGCGTACCAGGCCGGCCAGTCGCGTCCGTCGATGTGCAGCCAACAGATTTCAGACCTGGCGAAGGTCGCCGGCACGGCCGGTACGGCGGGGTCGGTCATCGCGGCAGCGTATCGGGCGCTGTCGCTCGCTGCGCTCAACCTCGCCTGAGAACGAGGGCAATGGACAGGCCTGGAGGTAAGTGGTGGTCGAGCCCGAACAAGGGAGTCGCGCTAGGAACTGGTGTGCTGGCGAGCATCTACCTCGACGGCGCGGCCCCTGTATCGGGCGTCATGTCCTACCTAGCCTTCGACCCGCCGGTTGTATTCGGAGCACAGGTGCTGCGCGTGGTTGATCTCACCAGCAGATTTCGGGAGAGCAGTTTCGGACACCGTCACCCCCAGAAGAAACGAGCGGTTCGAGTCATCCGGTTCAAGGCGCTGACAGCGTGCGAAGTGATAGGCGACCCCGGACGCGTGGAAACGCGCCTTGCGCTGCGAGAACAGCAGCGCGAATACCCGGACTGAACCTCAGCGCTGCTCCTCCCAGACGCGGGCGATCCAGTCTTCGACCTCGCTGCTGGAACGCGGCATGAACCCGGACAGGTTCTCGTGGCCGGTCTCAGTGACCAGGACGTCATCCTCGATGCGTACGCCGATGCCTCTCAGCTCACTCGGGATCAGCTCGTCGTCGGCCTTGAAGTAGAGGCCGGGTTCGACGGTCAGGATCATGCCCGCCGTGAGCGTGCCCTGCATGTAGTCCTCGTCGCGGGCCCGGGCGCAGTCGTGCACGTCGAGGCCGAGGTGGTGGCTGGTGCCGTGCACCATCCAGCGCCGGTGGTACTGCCCGGTCTCCTTGCTCAGCGTGGCCTCGACGTCAATGCCGTCGGGTAGCAGACCCCAGTCGAAGAGGGTCTTCGCGATCGACCGAATGGCAGCGTTGTGGATGTCAGAGAACGTCGCACCGGGGCGCACTGCTGCCAACCCGGCCTCCTGAGCGGCGTACACCGCGTCGTAGACCCGACGCTGGGGGTCGCTGAACCGGCCGTTCGCGGGCAACGTGCGGGTGATGTCGGCGGTGTAGAGGGAGTCGACTTCGACCCCGGCATCCAGTAGCAGCAGGTCACCGGCGCGCAGCTCACCGGTGTTGCGTATCCAGTGCAGCGTCGTTGCGTGGTTGCCGGCGGCGCAGATCGAGTCGTACCCGACACCGTTGCCTTCGTGGCGGGCGGTCAGGCCGAAGACACCCTCGACCCACCGCTCACCGCGTCCACGACGCACCGCGTCAGGCAGATCCGCGATGACAGCCTCGAAACCGCGGGCTGTGGCCGTCACGGCGTCGCGCATCCGGTCGATCTCGAAGGAATCCTTGACCAGGCGCTGGGTGGAAAGCACCCGCCCGAGCTCGTCATCGTCCGCGTGCCGGTCGCGGTCGTCGTCGGAACCGGCCTGGACGCTGCCCGTCTGCTGGCGGACCTCGTCGACCAGCGCGGTGATCTGCGGGTCGGCATCGCGGACAACGCGGATTGCCACCTCGCCGGCGTCCTTGGAGACCGCGTCTTTCAACTCCTCGATGTGTCGGGCAGAGATGCCCAGCTCGGACTCGACGTCCTCAAGAGTGGGCCGGGCGCCGACCCAGAACTCGCCGTAGCGTGCGTTACCGAAGAACTCCTCGGTATCGCGACCGGCAAGGGGGCGGAAGTAGATCGTCGCCTCGTGGCTGCTGCCGTCGTCGGTCGGTTCGAGCACAAGGACCGCATCCGGCTCTCGGTCACCGCCCAGACCGGTGAGGTGCGCGAACGCCGTGTGCGGGCGAAAGACGTAATCGCAGTCGTTGCTGCGGACTTTCAGTCCGCCGGCAGGGATGACCAGGCGCTCTCCCGAGAACTGCGAGCCGATTGCATCGCGGCGTGCTCCGGTGTGATCCGCGACCGGTTCCCGCGCAGTGGGGCCATCCGATCGCGGCGCCCACCCGGACGCCACGAACGATCGGAACTGCGGGCTCGTGGGCTTGCTGCGGTGTTCTGCGGCCGACTGCTTCTCACTCATACCAGCATCGTCGCACCCGTTCAGGAGCGTTTCCAGGCCCAGGTGCCGAATATAGCCGTCTGCGCGGTCTCGGCGGCTGCGGCGTCGGGCGTCGAGGACGTCATCGTGGTCACATAGGACGCGGAGCCCTGCTGCACGAAGTACTGCTGCTCGGTGACCTGTTGCTTCTGCACCGTCTTGGTGGCAAGGAGGCCTTGCGCCGGCAGGCCACCGATGGTCCTCGGTTGGGCGATCGTGAGGGTGTACCCACTTTGCTCCAGGCTGCTACGGCTCTGGTCGAGGACGTCCTGCAGGCTCACGCCGGGGGCCGCCTGGCGCAGCACGTTGAAGTTCGTGCGGACTCCGTGTGTCGTGGTGGGCGCCTGCACGAAGATCATCACGCCGGGCAGCGAGCTCTTGACCGGCGTCCAGCCCAGGGGAAGGACGACCGAGAAGGACGTGTCGCGGCTGATGCTGCTGCCGGCGTATGCGCTGGTGCTGGAGCTTGCCGTCGGTCCATTCAGGTTCACCGTCGTGGTGGGGTAGGTCGGAGTCGTCGGTGCTGTTGCCCCGCCTGAACTGCATGCCGCCACCGACAGTGTGCCCAGGAGCGAGATCGTCGAGACGAGCACCCGAGTCTTCGATTGTTTGTTCACAGCAGTTCTCGGGAGCGGGGTCCGAAGTGACGGGCATTGCGCCTGCTCCAGACCAACACGATCACGACGAGCGCAACGACCAACTGCATCAGGTCGAGCAGGATGCCGAGAAATGAGATGCCGCCCTGGGTCACCGTGCCGTAGACCTTCAGGATGCACAGCACCGCCAGGATGGTGCCGATGGAGCGCGCTCGACCCGCCCGCCGCCCGCCCTGGGCAATGCCCCAGCCGAGGACGAGCCACAGGGCGGCGCTGACGACTGCAGCCGTCGCCATGAACGAAACGGTGAACCCGGCAGCGTCGGTGATGTCCTGTGGACTCAGGCGGCGACCGGGCGAGTTCACGTTCTGTGCGGCAAGGGCTGCCCGCACCTCGCTGCGTGCCGCCAACTGGGTCGGCACCGCCAGCACACTCAGCGCGGCACCGAGATACATCAGCCGTGCCGCGATGTCGATGCTCGGAATGCTGATGCGACGGCGGATCGGCATGGTGGCGCTGCCGCCGCTGTCGATGCGCAGTCGCGGAGGTGGAGCAGAGGTCGGAGAAGCCACGCGCGACAGTCTGGCAAAAAGCCCGGCAGATGCCGGGAGGACGTGTCGGCGCGCCTCGATAGGGTCGCTGGTGTGCGCGTCGACCTACATACCCATTCCAACGAGAGCGACGGAACCGAAACTCCCGCGCAGGTGATGCAGGCCGCGGCTACAGCTGGGTTGGATGTGGTCGCGCTCACCGACCACGACACCACCAGTGGTTGGAACGAGGCAGCCGATGCCGCCGGAGACTGCGGGCTCGCGCTGGTCCGGGGAATCGAAGTGTCGTGTTCGGCGGACGGCATCAGCGTGCACCTGCTCGGGTATCTGCCCGATCCGGGGCACGCGGCGCTTGCCCACGAGTTGCGGGAGGCCCGAGATTCCCGGGTGCATCGGGCTCGGCGGATGGTCGAACTGCTCGCGCCAGACACCGGCCTCACGTGGGATCGCGTGCAGGCGCAGGCGGTGCCAGGTGCAACCCTCGGGCGTCCGCACATCGCTGACGCATTGGTCGCTGCGGGGGTGGTCAAGGACCGCGGTGAGGCCTTCGCCACCTACCTGAGATCAGGGGGGAAGTACCACGTCTCGCATTACGCGCCCCACCCCGTGCGTGCCGTCGAGCTCGTGCGTGCGGCCGGGGGAGTACCCGTCATGGCACACCCCCTCGCGCACCAACGGGGCAGGGTGGTGGCCGAGGACGTGATCCGCGACATGGCCGCCGCCGGGTTGGGCGGGATCGAAGTGTTCCACCGCGACCACGACGACGCGTCACGAGTCCGGGCGGGCGAGTTGGCCCGCGAGCTGGGCCTGTTCGCGACCGGGTCCAGCGACTACCACGGCACCGGCAAGCACAACCGGCTCGGAGAGAACACGACCGAGCCCCAGGTGCTGGCGATGATCGCAGACCAGGCCACCTCGCCGATCAAAGTGCTATGGCCGTGACTCGACCCGTGGGATCGGACGCTGCGGGCGCTCGACCCGAAGTGCAGACGGAGATCTCCGGCCTCCCGCCTCGACTGTTCTCGGCGAGCCCGAGCAAGTTGTCGACGTGGCTTGACTGCCCGCGCGCCTACCGGATGCGTTACCTGGACAGGCCTTCGCCACCCGGGCGGTCCGCGCGCGCCCACACCTCGGTAGGCCTGGTCGTACACAACGTGCTGCGCGACTTCTGGGACCTGCCCGAGCAGCACCGAACCCCGGGCGGAGTCCGCGAACTGGTGCGCACCAGTTGGATCGACGCGGGTTTCAAAGACGCCGCGCAATCGAACAGGTGGCTTCGGAAAATCACCGGAGAAGTGCTGGACTATCTGCGCGAGAGCGACCGCAGCACTCAACCGGCCGGGATCGAACGCACTGTCGGGCTGAAGACGCCCACCCTGGCTATGAGCGGACGCATCGACCGGTTGGACGACCGCGACGGCGAACTGGTGGTGATCGACTACAAGACCTCTCGACGGCCACTGGGTGTTGACGACGCCCGTACGTCGCTGGCGCTCGCCTTCTACGCCCAGGCGGTGGCACGCCTGTTCCGCCGCGACTGCACGCGGGTCGAACTGCACCATGTGCCCACCCGCGAGGTGATCGCCCACGACCACACCCCGGAGTCCCTGCAGCGTAAGGCCGCCGAAGCGGAGTCCATCGGACAGGACCTGCGCGCAGCAGGCGCGTCCTATGCAGAAACCGGACCGGAGTCGACGGCATTCGCCCCGCGCCCGTCGGCCCTGTGCCGATGGTGCGACTATCGCCAACATTGCCCCGAGGGCCAGGTGATGGGCCCGGAGAAATCACCATGGGCAGCCCTCGAGCCCGAAGACTGATCGCACATGTGACCGCAGTCACCGAATTCGACTGATGTGTATAGGTAGCCGTAGTGTCGTTGACATGACAACAACTTCCGCACTCTCCGTCGGGTCGCCCAGCGGCGCATTCGAGGCCGGCTCCATCGAATTGCGTGACCTGCGCGAGGACGACGTCCGAATCGACGTCAAGTTCGCTGGTATCTGCCACAGCGACATCCACCAGGTCCGCGAAGAATGGGGCAGCGCGACTTTCCCAATGGTCCCCGGACACGAGATCGCAGGAATCGTCGCCGAGGTAGGGGATTCCGTCACCCGCGTCAAGGTGGGCGACCACGTCGGCGTCGGATGCCTCGTCGACTCCTGCGGCGAATGCGAATTCTGCAAGGAAGGCTTCGAGCAGCACTGCACCAAGGGCGCTGTGGTCACCTACAACGGCACCGACTACTACGGCGAGAACACGAAGGGCGGCTACGCCAAGGCCATCGTCGTATCGGAGCGTTTCGTACTGACCATCCCCGACGGCCTCGGCCTCGACGTCGCAGCACCGTTGCTCTGCGCCGGCGTCACGACCTACTCCCCGTTGCGTCGTTGGGGCGCCGGGCCGGGCAGCAAGGTCGCCGTCATCGGGATGGGCGGCCTGGGCCACATGGGCGTCAAGCTCGCCGCAGCGATGGGCGCCGAGGTCACGGTGCTGTCGCGTACCACCGACAAGGAAGCGGACTCGCGCGAGTTCGGAGCGACCGCGCACCTCGCGACCAAGGACGACAAGGTTTTCCAAGAGCACCAGAGCTACTTCGACATCATCCTGAACACGGTCAGCGCGGACCTTCCGATGGGCGACTACGTGGCGCTGCTCAAGCCGCGCGGCGTGATGGTCTCGGTGGGACTCCCGAACAACAACTACGAAATTGCGCCCGGTTCGCTCATCGGTAGCAGCAAAGTGCTGGCCGGTTCGATGATCGGCGGTATCCCCGAGACGCAGGAGATGCTCGACTTCTGCGCCAAGCACGACTTCGGTGCGACTGTCGAGGTCATCAGCGCGGATGAGGTCGACAAGGCCTACGACACCGTCGTGGACGGCAAGGTCCGCTACCGCTTCGTGATCGACACCAGCACGATCTCTGCCTGACGCGTCACAACGAGAAGGTCGCGGTGCGCTCCACAGAGCACGCCGCGACCTTCTTCGTCGCTATCTGAGGTCAGGAACTCTGAGGCGAACCCGTCGATCCTTCGGAGCCACCGCGGGTGCGACGACGATTACGGGCGCGCTTGGGATGATCACCGGTCGATGCGCCGGCGGCCTCTGCACCTTTCTGGTTGTTCGAGGTGCCTGAACCACCGCGCCCGCCTCGCGAACCGCCCTGACCGCCACCGCGACCGCCACGCGAACCACCTTGACCACCGCCGGAGCGCCGGTCCGACCCGCCACCGTCACGCGACGGGCCAGCGCGATGCGCCTTGCCTGTCTCTCCCAGGTCTTCGAGGTTCTCAGCATCGAGACCCGCGCGGGTCCGCTCTGAGCGGGGCAGCTTTCCGGTGGCAGCCGTGGGGATGTCCATGTCGGAGTAGAAGCTCTCGGAGGAGGAGTAGGTCTCGGCCGGGTCGGGGATGCCCAGGTCGAGCGCCTTGTTGATCAGGCCCCAGCGGGGCAGGTCGTCCCAGTCGACGAACGTGACCGCTACACCGGTGTTACCGGCGCGGCCGGTGCGCCCGGTGCGGTGCAGGTAGGTCTTCTCGTCCTCGGGGCACTGGTAGTTCACGACGTGGGTGACATTTTCGACGTCGATACCGCGGGCGGCGACGTCGGTGGCCACCAGGATGTCGATCTTGCCGGCCCGGAAGGCACGCAGCGCCTGCTCGCGAGCGCCTTGACCGAGGTCGCCGTGCAGCGACGCCGAGGCGAAACCGCGCTCGCGCAGGTCATCGGCGACCTTGGCAGCCGTGCGCTTGGTACGACTGAAAACGATCGTCAGTCCGCGACCGCGCGACTGCAGGATGCGGGCCAGCATCTCGACCTTGTCCATCGCGTGCGCGCGGTAGACGAACTGCTCGATCGCGGCCACGGTGTGCCCGGAGTCGCCCTCTTCGTTGATCGCGCGGATGTGGGTGGGCTGGGTCATGTAGCGACGTGCCAGGGCCACGACAGCGCCGGGCATCGTCGCGGAGAACAACATGGTCTGACGCGATGCAGGTGTCATCGCCAGCAGCTTCTCCACGTCCGGCAGGAAGCCCAGGTCAAGCATCTCGTCGGCTTCGTCCAGCACCACGTTCTGCACATACGACAGGTCGAGGTGGCCCTGTTTGGCCAAGTCGATCAACCGGCCCGGCGTACCCACCACAACCTCGACGCCGGTGCGCAGCTTCTCGATCTGCGGTTCGAAGGCGCGCCCGCCGTAGATGGCCATTACCCGGATGCCGCGCAGCGCAGCGGCCGTGGTGATGTCGCCCATCACCTGGTTCGCGAGCTCGCGGGTCGGTGCCACGACGAGTGCCTGCGGCTTACCCGGGGCAGCGCGATCGGTGAATCCCGCGTCGGTGGGCGAGGTTATGCGGTGCAGCAGTGGAACACCGAAACCGAGTGTTTTTCCGGTACCGGTCTTGGCCTGGCCGATGATGTCGTGCCCGCCGAGTGCAACTGGCAGGGTCATCGCCTGGATCGGGAACGGTGAGAGGATCCCGGAGTCGGCGAGCGCCTGCACGATCAACGGGTGCACCCCGAAATCGCCGAAGGTCGCTGGTGTGGTGGAGACGGCGTCGGGCACGTAGGTGTCCTGCTCCGCCGTGGTCGTGATCGAGGGGATGTCGGCGGGCATGGTGACGTCATCGGACTGAAGTGTCATTGAGTTGGAGATTCCTTTTCGAACGGCCTCGCACATACGGGCGCGGATTGTCGCGACCCGGCGAGTGGGTGGGGAGCCGATCGGAGGATATCGCTGCCCGCGCGGACGCGGGCGAAGTCGTGCTGAACGTGTCGTATGCCGACCGGGCACCTTATTGACAATCTGCACTGTACCGGTATTGCGGTATCTGCCCCGTTAGCATCGCGGCATGACCGATGTACCCGTCCAGGCTTCCGACGAACGATCGACGGACGACGCTCCCGGTCGGCCCACCGACGCTGATCTCGCCGACCCGGTGTTCCGGGACGGCGTCACCGCCCTGCTCGGGGTACTCGCGTACGGCGAGCTGAAGAGTTTCTTCGCCACGGTCGAGGATGCCGGGATGGCGCCCGGGGTGCACCTCAAGGGTGTGCTCGCGGCCTTCGCCGTGCGCGAATTCGAGCACTACGAGGCCTTGCTCGCGCGACTGCGTGAGCTGGACGTCGATCCGCAGGCGGCGATGGGCCCGGTCGCTGCGGCGATCGACGAATGGCACCGGCGGACGAAGCCGAAGAACTGGATGGAAGGCCTGATGAAGGCCTACGCCGGGCAGTCGATCGCCACCGACTTCTACCGCGAGTGCGCTGACTGGGTCGACCCGGTCAGCCGCACGTTGATGCTGGAGGTGCTCGGTGACAACGAGGCCGCTGTTTTCGTGGAGCAGCAGCTACGCGAGGCCATCGACCATGACGAGAGGGTGTCGGGAACACTCGCGCTGTGGGGTCGGCGGCTGGTCGGAGAGGCGCTCACCCAGGCCCAGCTCACGATCGCGGAGAACCAGGCATTGGAGAGCTTCCTGATCGCCGGCGGGTCCAGGCACGGAATGACGTTGCAGCAACTGTCGGAACTGTTCACCCGGATCACCGACGCGCACACCGCACGAATGGAGACCCTCGGCCTCACCGCCTGAGACGAACGAGCCCGCCCCCGGATGCCGGTGGGCGGGTTCGACGTGGAGTGGGGCGCCCGTTCAGCTGCCGAAGCCGACGCGACGTGCCGTCTCGGAGGCGACATCGACGTAGGCCAGGGCCGACCCGGCGATGGTGACCGTGTGGCCACGGTCGTCGGCCAGCACGAGGGGCTCACCGGACTTCATCGAGGCGGCGACCAGGTCGCGGACCTCGTCGGAGCTCTGTTCTGACTCCAGTACAACTTCGCGCGCCACGTTCTGCACGCCGATCCTGACCTCCATGGAGGGTCCCTTCGGTTGACGGGCTGCCGGGGCGACAGCCTGCGAGTGAATTCCCATCCACGGTAAGCGCGGCAGGGCCGCGTCCATTCCACGGGTGGCTCTGGGTCGGTGTTACTCGGTGGGCGGCTCGGGGTGTTCACCGGTCAGGGGCAGCCCGGCGAGGCCGCGCCAGCCCAGGGCGATGACCAGGCCCTCGGCCTCTGCCCGGGACATCCGGGTCGCAGGTTCCTGATGCAGCCAGTCCCGGGCGACGACCTGTGCCATGCCGACCAGCGCAGTTCCGAGTACCTGGGCCTGCACCTGGGGAAGGCCGGTGTCCTCGGCGATGACCTCGGCGACCATGGCCGCACATTCGCTGTCCATCTGCCGCACCCGTTGGCGAACGGCCGGTTCGTCGATGAGGTCCGACTCGAAGACCAACCGGAACGCACCGTCGTCACCGTCGACGAACTCGAAGAACGCGCTCGTCGCGGCCCCCACTCGCTCAGCGTTGTCGTGGGTCGCGGACAGCGCCTCACGCACCCGGCGAGGGACTTCTTCGGTGTGCCGGTCGATCAAGGCGAGGTACAGGTCGAGTTTGCCCGGAAAGTGTTGGTAGAGAACCGGCTTGCTGACGCTTGCCCGAACCGCGATCTCGTCCATCGAGGCCGCGTGATAGCCGGAGTCGGCAAACACCGCCTGGGCGGCCTCCAACAACTGCGCCCGTCGCGCTGAGCGCGGGAGTCGTCCGCCGCGGGCGTACACATCTGGCTGGTTTCCCACAGTCGCTTCCATCCTGGAGTCAAGTCAGACAAGCCGGTATGCGACCTGCGAACGTGCCCTACCGGCGAGTTCGGTCGGCATCCTATTCCCCGACTACCGTTGTCCACGTGAATCGCCACCCCTTGACCGCGCCAGGTCTGCCACTGGACCGCGACCGTGTTCGGCGCTATTCCCGCCACCTTCTGCTGGATGAGGTCGGCGACGAGG
>JBBPZD010000188.1:0-5061 GCA_038199265.1 Actinomycetales bacterium
ACACCGCCTCGTCGAGCAGCGCTGCGACGTGGTGATCGAACAATGCGTACGTAACGTTGCGTCCGCTGCGGGTCGAGGTGACCAGGCCCATGATGCGCAGCAGACGTAGCTGGTGGGAGATCGCGGACTGCTCGAGTTCGAGGGACGCCGTCAGCTGGCTCACTGTCGCCGGGCCCTGGCGCAGCTGCGACAGGATCAGCAGGCGACTCGGAGCCACCAGCGCCTGCAACGTCTCAGCGACCGCAGCAGCGCTGTCCGCGTCGAGGCATGCTGCGGGAGCATCGCGACGTTGTCCTGCGTGACCCACGAGATCACCCTACCTATCGCGATTAGTGATTATCCATACATGAACACTTGTTCATGTGTGGAACCATGGGCTGATGAATACCGCTCAACGGACCCGCCCAGAGCGGGCAGACACTGCACAGGCGCCCGGTTCCGACATCACCCGGCACAGTTCGACACGCTGGTTACCCGAGGTCCGTTGGGCCGCATTGGCGCTTTCCCTGTTCGCGATCGGGCTCGCTCTGCAGGTCGGCGGGGCACCTGCGGCGACCTGGTGGACGGCGTACCTGCTGTGCTACGCCGCAGGCGGGTGGGAACCGGGCGTGTCCGGTCTGCAGGCCTTGCGCGAGAAAACGCTCGACGTCGACCTGCTGATGATCGTGGCGGCCATCGTCGCTGCCTCCATCGGCCAGGTGTTCGACGGAGCTCTGCTGATCGTCATCTTCGCGACCTCGGGAGCCCTGGAAGCGGTCGCCACCCGGCGCACCCGCGACTCGGTCAACGCGCTGCTCGAACTCGCGCCCGATCGTGCTTCTCGGATGGCCCCGGACGGCACGGAAACTGTCGTGGCCGTCGTTGAACTGGCCGTGGGTGACGTGGTCCGGGTGCGGCCGGGTGAGCGCATCGGGGCGGACGGCACGGTCGGCCACGGAACCTCCGACGTTGACCAGGCAACCATCACCGGCGAGTCGATGCCGGTGCTCAAGGACATCGGAGCGCCGGTCTACGCGGGCACCATGAACGGCACCGGATCGCTGCTGATCGAAGTCACCACGCCGGCCGAGAAGTGCGTCGTCGCTCGCATCGGGGCGATGGTCGAAGAGGCCTCGCGGACGAAGGCGACAACGCAGTTGTTCATCGAGAGGATTGAGCAGCGCTACTCCATCGGCATGGTCACCGCGACACTCGCGTTGTTCTTCATACCCCTCGCGTTCGGAGCAGAGTTACAGGAGACGCTGCTGCGGGCGATCACCTTCATGATCGTCGCGTCCCCCTGCGCGGTGGTACTGGCCACGATGCCCCCGCTGCTGTCGGCGATCGCCAATGCCGGGCGGCACGGCGTGCTGGTGAAATCAGCCGTGGTGATGGAGCAGCTCGGACTGAGCGACACCGTCGCCTTCGACAAGACCGGCACCCTGACCCGCGGCATCCCACAGGTGACGTCTGTCGACCTGACTCCTTGGACGACTTTCACCGCCCCGGACGTGCTGCGGTTCGCCGCTGCTGCCGAACGACCCAGTCAACATCCGCTCGCCGCCGCGATCGTCGCGGCCGCGACCCGCGCGAGCATCGACAGACTCCCCGAGGCCGAAGGCTTCGAGTCCTCCCCCGGTCGCGGTGTTCGGGCGACCGTCGAGGGTCACCTGGTCGAGATTGTCTCGCCGAGCGGCGCAGAGCTCGCAGACGTCGTGTCGATTCGCGAGCACGCGGGGAACACGGTCGTCGTTGTCCTCATCGACGGTGTGGCCCAGGCGATCATCAGCCTCGCCGACGAGGTACGACCCGGGGCGGCCGACGCCGTACGCACCGTCGCCCGAACTCTGGAACGCCCACCGGTGCTGCTGACAGGTGACAACGAGCGCACCGGTGCCTGGATCGGTGAGCAGGTCGGTATCAAAGACATCCGCACGAAGTTACTACCGCAGGACAAGGTGGCCGCAGTGCGCGAACTGCAGGACGCGGGACGACGCGTGGTGCTCGTCGGCGACGGAGTGAATGACGCTCCCGCAATGGCGACTGCCCACCTGGGAATAGCAATGGGCGCGCGTGGCTCCGATCTCGCGTTGCAGACCGCCGACGCGGTCATCGTGCGCGACGACCTCAGCACGATCGCTTCGGTGATCACGTTGTCACGCCGCGCCCGTAGGGTCGTCATCGCGAACCTGATCATTGCGGGGAGCGTCATCGCCGTGCTGGTCGCCTGGGACCTGTTGGGCACGTTGCCGTTGCCTCTCGGGGTCGCCGGCCACGAAGGATCGACTGTCATCGTGGGGCTCAATGGGCTGCGGCTACTACGCAGGAGGGAGTGGCACAGGTGATTGAGCTTTCGGTTACCGCCATCGCATTCGGGCTCGTATTCGTGGCCGAACTGCCCGACAAGTCGGCCGTCGCGGGCATCGTGCTCGGCTCACGCTTTCCGGTGCGGTGGGTTTTCGCCGGGATGGCGGCCGCCTTCCTCACCCACGTGGTGATCGCCGTCGCGGCCGGATCGTTGCTCACCCTGTTGCCGAAACGCCCGGTCGAACTGGTGGTGGCTGCGCTGTTCCTGGTCGGCGCGGTGCTGGTGTGGCGGGAGGGAAGCCACTCAGAGGATGAGGATGAGGATGTAAACGAATCGCTGGAGTCTGCGGCGCAGGTCGCCGATGCTGCCAGTTTCTGGCAGGTTGCGGGGCTCGGGTACGGCGTCATCTTCATCGCTGAGTGGGGCGATCTGACTCAGATCCTGACCGCGAACTTAGCTGCAAAGTATGACGATCCGCTGTCGGTCGGGATCGGCGCGGTTCTCGGCCTGTGGTCGGTCGCGCTACTCGCGATCCTCGGTGGCAAGAGCCTGCTCGCGGTATTGCCGTTGCGCTGGATAACCCGTATCGCGGCCGTGGTGATGACTGCCCTCGGCAGCTACAGCCTGTTCACCGCTCTCTCCGGCTGACCACTCGCTCATCCCGCCCACGTCAACGGCGCGGACCGTGGGGGGTGTCACCAGGATTCTGCACGATCCGCAGCGCCAGCAACGCGAGCCACAGGTCGGCGATGTCACTGGTACGCGACAGTTCCCGACCAGTGAGGGTCTCGATCTGGTTCAACCGGTATCCGATCGTCTGCCGGTGGATCTGCAGCACCTGCGATGCATGCCCCCACGACCTGTCGCAGGCGAGGTAGACCTCGAGCGTCCGCACCAACTCACTGCCTGTCTGCTCGTCCCGATCCAGCAGTGGGCCGAGAATCGTGCGGGTCGCGTTGACCGCTTCGACGACGGTGCGCGGCAGGAAGGTCGGCTGCGCATCGGCGTACGCCACGTGTCCCCCGCCCTTCGCGTGCGCCGACGCCAGCGCCCACCTCGCTTCGCGCACCGCGTCTGCCAGGTGGGAGGTGGACACCAACTGCTCGCAGGTGCCCCACGCTGAGCCCGGGCCGGCGAAACTGCCGATCCTCTCGACCGCGTCGGCGTTGATCAGCAGGATCTGATCACCGTCTCCGACGGTGTCTGCGCAGACGAGGTGGGCGACCGAGTAGTCCAGCAACAGTTCGACCGGCACCGGCGCATCACGACCGAACGCAGCGACGACGAGGGGAAAGCCGAGCCCTGTGCGTCGCAACTGCTCGGCCGCAGATTGGGTGTCGAGGCGGTGATCGATCAGCTGCGACAACAACTCAGCCGATTCAGCTCTTGACCGGGCATAGTCCGCCATCATCCGTTCGAGCTCGATGGCGATCAGGTTCGCGACGTGCAGCAGCGCGAACAGGTCGATCAGGTGTGCCGCACTGTCGGGGACGACGAGCATGGCCGGCCGGGCGCCGCTCGGCAACGGGAAACAGGTCACCGCCTGTTCTCCCAGGTCGATCCGCAGTCGCGCAGGAAGTCGGTCGATCCGGTCGACCACGCCAGCGACGACAGCCGGTCCGATGCGCGGGTCGGGCGGACTCGGCGAGGTGAAGATCTCGGTGCCATGACGCGCATCGATCACGTACACCGGGTGACCCAGCTCTGCCTCGATCCGCGACAGCATCGGCCGGTCGCCAGCCCGAGCCGGCCGGCCCAGTTCAGTGCTCAACCTGGACAATCTGCCCAGCCGACTCAGCTGTTCATGCTGGTTCGCGCTTGCCACGGCCCGCGCGATGACGGCGAACGGGGTGGCGTGCCCGGTGATCAGCACCGGAAACCCGAGCTCGTCGGCGACCTTCAACATCGCCTTGGTCAACGGCGGCGACGGCCGGTCCTGACTGATCGCGATCCCGGCGAGACCCGAACGGGAGAGCTGCTGCACGAACGCCACCTGCGCAGCAGCTCGCCTTGGGATGCAGTACCCGATCGTCATCAGTAGTTCCTCGGGCCCGAGCCAGTCCCACGGCTGATCCATCTCACAGGTGTGCGCCCACTGCACCACGGCATCAAGACCTGCGGCCCCGGCGATCACTGTGTTGTCGATCTGCGGGATCTGCAGCAGCTCACGAAGCGAGATCGACACGGCCACCTCATCTTTCTCAGCCGGTGCGACCTGATAACTGCAATCTACTTCCTCCCTCTCTTTCTGTATCGCAGTTCAGTTAACTTCGGCGTCCGCCACTCCTAGCGTGTGTTGTACCAGCTTTCGAACACCGCAGGATCTTGAGGACACCATGGCTTCGGCAACCGCAATCACCGCCACGACAGACACAGACGCCGCCTCCGCGCGTATCATCCCCGCCAGGAACGCTGCCCCCGCGCGCGACCTCACGGCACTTTTCTCGCCCGAATCGATCGCCATAGTCGGCGCCAGCAACCACCCCGGCAAGTACGGCAACTGGCTGTCGGTGCGCGCGCTACGCGGCCCCCGCCCCGTGCACCTGATCAACCGCACCAGCCTGACAGTGCTGGGCCGACCCACCTCACCCAGCCTGACCGCCGTGGGTTCGAAGATCGACCTCGCGATCGTCGCCGTACCGGCCGCAGCCTTCGACGGTGCGATCCAGGATGCGATCGACGCACAGGTCAGCGCGATTGTCGCGATCACCGCCGGGCTCGGCGAATCCGGACCGCAGGCAGCCGCCCTGCAGCGGGCGTTGGTGCGTCGGGTA
>JBBPZD010000189.1:0-8413 GCA_038199265.1 Actinomycetales bacterium
GCAGCCCGCTGCGTCCGTGGCACAGGTTGGGTTGGTTGGTGCTGACGGTGAGCCTCCGTCCGGAGACATCGATGCCCTCGATCTCAGAAGTGCCGGGGCACCTGGAGTGTTGGGGCACGCTGCCCAGGGCATGGGGGATTCCGAAGGTGTGGTGTCCGTTGAGCGGGTGGGTCAGGTTGATCTGCAGGAGCTGGCGGGGCATGGGGAACAAGTCGGTCCGGGGATCGTTGGTGGCGCAGAACAAGACAGTGGCGGAGTAGAACGAGCAGCCCTGCACATCGCGTACCGGGCGAGTCAGCGTGATGGCGGCTGCGAGAGGCAGATCCCGGTGGCGGTTGCGGGCGGCGGGGTTCAGCTGCGGCGTGGGGTACACGAGCAGGCGGTGCACCTTGCCCCATTCGCCTCCCACGAACCACTGGCCGGACGGGGTGATGGCCACGAACGAGTTGTTGACCATCTCACCGCGTACGTCGCGGTGGGTCCACTGCGTGTGGTGGCCGGTCGGAGCGGTGAGCATGAAGGCCTTCGAGTGCCTTCCGGGGTGTGCCTGATAGGCGTCCAACACGTATCCGCGCCGCGAACCGGGGTCGCCGATGTGTGACCACCCGCTGGCGGTCAGAGCCGCGGAGACCGAACTTTCCCCGCGAGTGACCAGGTGCGAGCGCCCGCCAGGGGAGGTGACGGTCGCTAGTCCTTGGTTGGCCGTTCCTGCAGGGATCTCCTTCCAGCTGATGGAATGCCACGGACCGAGAGCGGGGCCGATTGGTCCGCCGTGGGCCGGTGATCCCAGGAGTGACACGACGAGCCCCACCACACCGACGGTCGACCACTGTCCGATGCTCTTCGCTGCGCGCAGTACGCGAAGTACGCCGTTGATGAAGACGTGTTCAAGGTGCATGACTGGCTCCGGGTCGGCGAGGTGTCCAACATTCGACAACCTGAGGTTCGCGCAGCAGCGCTGTGGTCTCCCTGAACAAGCCTGAGAACACTCTCAGGAGCGGAACCGACCCCGCAACAGCGGGCGCGGGCAGGTTCTACGGCGCGGCCGGGAGAGTGACCGTGAAAATGGCGCCCGAATTGTTGTCGGTGATCGAGACGTGTCCGCCGTGCTGGACGACCACGTCGCGGACGATCGCCAACCCGAGCCCAGCGCCACCCGCGTCGCTGCTCCGGGCGTCGTCCAGGCGGGTGAATCGGTCGAACACCCGCTCGCGGTCTGCGGCGGGAATGCCTGGGCCGTCGTCTGCGACGGACAACGTCACCAGGCCGTCCGTCGACGTGAGCTGCACCGTGATGCTGGCCCTGGCATGCCGCGTGGCGTTGTCCAGCAGGTTGCGCACCACGCGATCCAGTGCGGCCTGCTCACCGAGAACTTGCGCAGCTGACACCGCGCTGACGTCGAGCCACGGGCCGCGATCGCGTGCCCGCCGAGCTTCCGCCAGCACCAGATCGTCGAGGTCGATCGGTTGCCGCTGCACGGGCGGGTTGGCGTCCAACCTGGCCAACGCCAGGAGGTCATCGACCAGGCGGGCGAGTCGTTCGGTGTCGGTGAGCATTCCGATGGACTGGTCGGTGTTTGTCGGAGCATCAGGGTGCAACACCGATACTTCCAACTGCGTGCGCAACGAGGCGATGGGGCTGCGTAGCTCGTGCGCTGCATCGGCGACGAACTGCCGCTGGCGATCCGCAGAGCTCTCGATCCTGCCCAGGAGATCATTGAAGGTGTCGGTCAACCGGCCGAGCTCGTCGGCGGCGGGGGTCGGGTCCAGGCGCCGGTGCAGATCTGTTCCGGAAAGCGTCGCGGCCTGCCGACGGATAGCTTCTACCGGTCGAAGTGCGCGACCGACCAGGAGCCACCCCACCAGAGCCAACGCCAACACCAGTACCGGCACACCCGCCGCCAACGTCGCGGTGAGTTCGCTGGTGTTCTGTTGGATGTCGTCTGTCGCCAAGGCCGCGTACACCGTTGCCGGCCCATCGGGACCCGAAATCTGCAGGACAGCAACCCGGTACGGTCCTTCACCGTCGGTGGCCTCGACCACCGAGTAGACCCGGACATCCCCAGGTCTACTATCCAGCGTCGTGAAAAGGGGGACGCCCGGTCGATCCAGATTTGCTGATTCAGCCAGGATGCGACCACCGGCTGCGATGACCTGCACGCGCGGTGTCCCGTCGCCGGATCCGGGCAGCTTGCGCGGTAATCGGCTGCCCTTGGCCTCAGCCGAGACCGTCTGAACAGTCGCATGGATGGTGGCATCCAGGTTCGCGATCAGGGACGAGTGCAGGCGCCACACCAGCAATCCCGCAGCGATTGTCATCCCCGCGGCGATGATCACTGCGGCAGCCGCAGTCAACTTCGCTCGCAGCGAACGCCGGGACCACCAAGAGGTCACCACCGACCCCGAGTCGTGGCCCGGCTCAACCCCCGTCTCCTCGTAGCCGGTATCCGACACCGCGGACGGTTTCAATGCTCGATCGCGCGAAGGGGACATCGATCTTCTTCCGTAGGTACCCGACGTAGACCTCGACGATGTTGGAGTCGCCCTCGTAGAACTCGTCCCACACGTTGGCCAGCATCGCTTGTTTGGAAACGACTTGATCGTGTCGGCGTAGCAGGTACTCCATCACGGAGAACTCGCGTGGCGTCAGGGGTATCTCGGCCTCACCCCGGTGGCAACGCCGAGTGGCCGGATCGAGGATGAGATCACCCGCCGACAACACCACCGGACGCGCCGGCGCTCCCCGGCGGATCAGAGCCCGCAGATGTGCCACCAGAACGACGTAGGAGAACGGCTTGGTCAGGTAGTCGTCGGCACCGAGATCCAAGGCGTCCGCTTCGTCGTACTCCCCATCTTTCGCGGTCAACATCAGCACCGGCGTCCACAGCAGGTTGGCCCGCATCCGTTTCAGGACCTCGTACCCGCTCAGGATCGGCAACTGGATGTCCAGCACCACGACGTCATACGCCGTCTCCGTCGCGCGCCACAAACCGTCTTCGCCGTTGTGGGCTATGTCGACGGTGAAACCATCCGCCGTCAGTCCGCTGGCTACAGCCTCGGCGAGGCGTTTTTCGTCCTCGACCAGCAGTACTCGCATTTCCTCTTCTTTCAACGTCGCTCTGATTGTGCTCAGGATCACCGGTGTGACCTGTGTTGTTCCTGAATGATCCTGAGAACACCCACAGCATCGCTGAGGCGCGGTGATCAGACCGGGAAATGAGAGCTCTCTCAGATGTGTTCAGCACCATCTCAGTGGTGAACGACGACCCTTTGGCCATCAGCGCAGCCCAGCCCGGGTTGCCGACCGAAAGGAATACCAGTCATGAATACCCCCACATTCATCACCCGGAAGCGCCTGCGTCCCGTACTGATTGCGGTACCGATCACCGGCGCCGTCCTGCTCGGGGCAGCAGGCATCGCCCACGCAGCAACGAACGGCAACAGCGACAAGCCCAACTACCAGTCGTCGATCACGACCACAGCCAACGAAGATTCCGGGAACGAGGCCTCAGCAGACCTTGCCCTGACCAAGGCAGCCAAGATCGACCTTGCCCAGGCTGCGCGTGCTGGTGCAGCCGCCGTACCCGGAGGTGCAGCCACCTCGGTAGAACTGACCAATGAAGGCGGCAACGTCGTTTACTCCGTGACCGTCGCGACGTCGACCACGGAGACGGATGTCATCGTCGACGCAGGGAACGCGAAAGTGCTGACCAAGCAGGTCGACCAGGAGAAGGACGGTTCTGAGAGCAAGAACGAAACCGGCTCGTCCGATACCTCGACCTCGGGTACGACCGGCCAGACTTCGCACAGCGGTACCTCGGGCACCACAGGGCCGTGACACCCGTCGGTGATACTCTGGTCCGCCGCTCTGCCGATGGCAGAGCGGCGGTCAACCCGCTCGGCGCTGTGATGCCGAGCTGTGGTTCGTTGCCGACCCATCTCATCGATCGACGATCGATGAGGGCAGTCTGGGTCGTGTTGTCCTTGTGGGCTGTGGCTTGGTCGCTGTTGCAGAGCGTGGGAGGGCTCTATTCCTGGCACTACTTCGTCACCGGGGGTGCCGCCTTACTGCAGCCGGGTGCCGCTGGGAGCGGCCTGCACGTGTACGCGGCGCATCCGGAACTGCAGATGGGTCCGCTGACCCTGGTTGTCGCAGCATTCATCGTCGGTATCAGCGGGCCCTTCAACGTCTTTCTCGCCGCATTGGCCATGACCGCACTTGGCGCGCTTACCCTCAAATTCCTGCTGACGTTGCGCGCGACGCTGCGCGGTGCACCGATCTCACCCCGCACCGCCTGCTACACCGGGCTGTTGTTGATCCCTGCGTGGTCCGTGCTCAGCGTCTACTACGGCCACCTCGATGATGCGCTCGCATTGACGCTGACAACCGGCGCCATGGTCGCTGTAGCGCAGCGCCGACCCTGGCTGACGGTCGTGCTGCTCGCGGCCGCTACCGGCGCCAAGCCGTGGGCCCTCCCTTTTGCAGTGCTCCTCTTGGCCTATCCGAGTGGACGACTGCGCCGGTTCGCCGCCTTGTTGGGTTTGTGCGCATTGCCGTGGTTGCCATTCCTGTTGACCGACTGGGCAACCACCTCGATCAGTTCGTTCACGATCGCGAACGCGCCAGATTCCGCGCTGCGCGCGTTCGGTGTGGCGACCGCGCAGACACCCAGTTGGGACCGCGCCGCGCAACTCTTCCTCGGGGTCGCGATCGCCCTGTGGTGTCTACGCATAGACAGAGCCTTTTCGATTCCTGCTGGTGTTCTGACAGTGCGCATGCTGCTGGACCCGGGCACCAACCCCTACTACACAGTCGGACTCGTCGTCGCCTGTCTGTACGTCGACCTCACGATGAGGCGTCGGAAGGTGCCCTGGCTCGCCGCCGCTGTCACCGGATGGTCCGTGATCGATGTCCTGCCGGCATGGATAGTGCCGGATCATGCCTCCGGCGACCTGCGAGCGCTATTCCTTCTCGCGGTCCTCGTTGTCCTCACGGTGCCAGCCAGCTCGATCCGCGGAGTTCGAGATCGCACCCTGCGACAGGCGCACCGAGCTGTCCATCCCGCGCCGACCATTCTTGAATAACCGTATGACGCGACGGGCATGGGAGTTCACGTCCACCTCATCGCCGAGTTCTTCCAGTACGTGCTGCGATGATCCGTTGAATGTGGGCCGCGCTGGGAGTTCTCGGTGGTCTTGCCGTGTTTTCGGGATTGTTGCCGGTTACCGATGCGCGACAGGTCGCGATCACGCGCGGGGGCCCGATCATGGTGTTCCTGGTCGCGATCACGGTCTTGGCGGAGCTGGCGGACCGCGCGGGCGTTTTCGACGCAGCTGCAGGGGTGTGTGCACGAGTCGCGCGGGGTTCTACCTTCCGGCTCTTCCTGTTGGTTGCGGCTCTGGCCGCACTCATCACGATCGGGATGAGCCTGGACACCACGGCCGTGTTGTTGACACCGGTCGTGCTTGCCCTGGCGTTCCGCCTGGGGCTGAACCCGTTGCCGTTCGTATTCCTGGTGGTGTGGTTGGCCAACACCGCGAGCCTGTTGTTGCCGGTGTCGAATTTGACCAATCTGCTGGCTGTGCAGCACCTGCACCTGTCTACGGTGGGGTTCGCCACCCGCATGGTGCTTCCCGAGGCGGTGGCAGTGGTGATGACCGTGGCCTACCTGGCCTGGTTGTACCGCCATGACCTCACCGGTCGGTACGAACGGCCGCAGCAGTTGCCGATCCCGGACAAGATCCTGTTCTGGATCTGTGCTGCTTCGTGCGCCGTCCTTGCCCCAGCGGTGCTGGTAGGTGTGGCCCCATGGATGGCCGCCATGGGCAGCGCCACCGTGTGCGCGGCGGCCTTCTGGTGGCGACGACGCGACGGGCTGTCGTGGTCGTTGGTCCCGTGGCGAATAGTGATCTTGACCGAGGGGCTCTTCCTCTTGGTCGCGACAATCGCCCGCGATGGCGGCAGCGCTGTCCTGGGCGAACTGATCGGGCATTCAACCTTCGCGGCCACGGCGGTCGCAGCGGTCGGAAGTAACGCGGTCAACAACCTTCCTGCCTACTTGGCCGCCGAAATGGCCGTGTCCCCAGATCAGCCCACGCAACTTTTCGCGGTCCTGATCGGAACGAACGTCGGACCGCTGGTCCTGCTCTGGGGTTCGCTGGCGACCATCTTGTGGCGTGAACGATGTGCAGCGCGCGGGGTCGTCATCTCAGCACGGCAGTTCGCGGCCGTCGGGCTCGGTGGTGTCCCGCTGGTGCTGCTGGGCACCTGGGCAGCGCTGCTGGTCAGGTCATGAGCAGGCATCGATCTCAGCGCGGCCGCGGTAATCAACACCTGCGTCATGCGCGCGGCAAGTCAGTCTGGACTGACATGTGCCTCTTCGAAGTACGAACGCCGACACCTGCACGTCATGAGGGTCCTGAATTCGACGGCTTCCACGGCTTCGACGGGACGGCATCCTTCATCGGTGTGAGGTCGATGCGTGCCATTCGCCCCGAATCGACCCGCATTGTCGGTCGGTGCACCGGACACCGGCATGCTCGCAGGTTGTGCCGCGATGATGCTGATCATGGCCTTACATGGTGACGACGTCCCTGACCGAACCCCCACCGGCCCGCGCGGAGCGAACGCTTTCCTCGGCGTCGCCAACCCGGCCCTCGAACGCGAGATCAACCCACCCCTGAACGCACTGGCTCAGCACCAGGTACCAGCTGATGTCGCCTATCAACTCGTGCATGACGAACTGCTGCTCGACGGCAGTGCCCGGCTCAACTTGGCGACCTTCGTCACCACGTGGATGGAGCCGCAGGCGCAGCAGTTGATGGATGAGTGTTCGGACAAGAACATGATCGACAAAGACGAGTATCCGCAGACTGCGGCCATCGAGAACCGTTGCGTGGCGATCCTGGCCGATCTATGGCACGCGCCAGAATCCGGCGTCGCGACCGGGTGCTCGACCACCGGGTCCAGCGAGGCGTGCATGCTCGCCGGGATGGCGTTGAAGCGTCGCTGGGCGGCCCGCATCGGGCCCGACTCCGGTCGTCGTCCGAACTTGGTGATGGGCGCGAACGTGCAGGTGTGCTGGGAGAAGTTCTGCCGCTACTGGGAGGTCGAGCCACGCCTGGTGCCCGTCGAAGGTGACCGGCTGCACCTCGGAGCGGCCGAAGCAGCGAGTCACTGCGACGAGAACACGATCGGTGTCGTCGCGGTGCTTGGCTCGACCTTCGACGGCAGTTACGAGCCCGTCGCCGCCATTGCGGCTGCCCGCGACCAGTTGGCTGCCGCCGGCGGCCCCGACGTGCCGATGCACGTCGACGCCGCATCCGGTGGCATGGTCGCCCCGTTCCTGGACCCCGACCTGGTCTGGGACTTCCGCCTGCCCCGGGTGGCTTCGATCAACACCTCGGGCCACAAGTACGGGCTGGTGTATCCGGGTGTGGGCTGGGCAATTTGGCGCGACGCCGAGGCGTTGCCCAAGGAACTCGTCTTCGATGTGAACTACCTGGGCGGCAACATGCCGACGTTCGCTCTCAACTTCTCGCGTCCGGGTGCGCAGGTGATCGCGCAGTACTACACGTTCTTCCGACTCGGTTTCGAGGGGTACGCGGCTGTGCAGCAGGCATCGCGTGACGTCGCCACCTCCCTGTCCGGCGAGATCGAGCAGCTGGGGCCGTACCGGCTTATCACCCGCGGCGACGAGCTCCCGGTGTTCGCGTTCACCACCACGGACGCCATCACCGAATGGGATGTGTTCGCGGTGTCCCGGGGGTTGCGGGAACACGGGTGGCAGGTGCCGGCCTACACCTTTCCCCAGAACCGCACGGACCTGGCGGTGTTGCGCGTCGTGTGTCGACACGGATTCTCGCGCGACCTCGGCGACCTGTTCCTGCGTGACCTCCGTACGGTCACCGAGGCGCTGATACAAGACGTCGAAAAGGCCGGTAATAGCGGTCCGACCTCGTTTCACCACTGATCGTCACGCCGGGGCTGCACATTGGTCGTGGGTACTGTCCGTAGGCAGGGTCGGGACCGGGGTCCCGACCGGGCCGGTACCCGGGTACCGACTCCTGTACAGAGCTGCAATTGCAGGGAATCGGTGCCCAATACTGAGCATGTGGACACCGTTGTTCTGACCCGTGATCGAATCGCAGGCGCCTGTGCCAGGCTCGCCGACGACCCAGTCCGGGTGCGACGTACTGCGAGGTATGGGGCAGTGCTGGTCATCGCGTTCTTCGTCGCCGTCTCCGCACTGGACGGCTACAGCACAGGGCCCTCGCAGGTCGTTCTGCTGCTGTTGCCGATCGTCGCGTTGATCGCGCTGCGCGCTAGGTCATGGCGGCACGTGATTCTCGCGATCAGTGCCGGGATCGTGACCCTACTTGCAGGTGGAGCGTCGTTCCTCGGTCCGCCGGCC
>JBBPZD010000190.1:0-8140 GCA_038199265.1 Actinomycetales bacterium
CGCCCGCGCGTACGTTGTCATCGCCGCCGCGCCCGACAGTTTGGTGGCCCCCAGTTCGTCGGCGATCCGTTCAGCCAGCCACAGCCTCAGGTGCACCTTGCCGCCACGGGGGTAGTCGCCGGCGGTCACGTCCCGCAACAGGATCCGCGCAGCGACCGCACTCAGGGCCATCCGGCCGGGTGCAGTCACGAACGCCAACCAGCCGACCAGTACCCACCACCACGACACCGTGGGCAGGAAGCCCAGACCCAGCGCGGTTGCCGCGAAGTTGTTGCCGGCGACCACCCAGGTCAGCCAGCGCAGGCCCGACAGCAGGTGCACCGGGACGGTGAAGACGAGTTGGCCGATCTGGGTCTTGGAGGGTGTCGGTCGGACTTTACGGTTGGCACGGCTCACCGGTGCCGACATGGAGTCCAGCAAGTGTGCCAAGGAAGCGATAGTGGGCTGCTCGTACAGGTCGGCGACGGTGACCTCGGGGTAGCGGTCGCGCAGCAGCGAAACCATCTGCGCGGCGGTCAGGCTACCGCCCCCGAGATCGAAGAAGTCGTCGCGCTCACTGGTCACCACCGCGCCCACGACTTCCAGCCACAACTCGACCAGCCAGCCCCGGGTGCCGTCGAAAGACACAGCCGACGCCTCGTCCTTCCCGGCCCCCGGTAGCGGCCACGGCAGTGCGTCCCGATCGATCTTCCCAGAGGTCCGAGTCGGCAGCGAGGCGACTTCGGCCAACCTGGGGACGAGCGCGGCCGGCATCACCGTGCGCAGGCGGTCGGCGGCGGCGTGGGCGTCGAAACCCTCCTCGACGCTGACGTATCCGACCAGGAGCTGGTTGCCCGAACGGGTCCGCCGTACCGCCGCGGCGGCGCTGAGGACGCCGTCCAGCTCCAGCAGGGCGTTGTCCACCTCCCCCAGCTCGATGCGCCGCCCGCCGAGCTTGACCTGGTCGTCGCCCCGGCCCGCGAACAGCAGCCCCTCCTGCGCGTACACCACCCGATCGCCGCTGCGGTAGGCACGGTCCCACCCGAGCGAGGGGTACGGCGCGTACTTCTCGGCGTCCTTGGCCGGATCGAGATAGCGCGCCAGACCGACACCACCGATGATCAGCTCGCCGGTCTCACCCGGCGCGACGTGCCGCCCGTCCTCGTCGACGACGGCCAGATCCCAGCCGTCCAGAGGTAGTCCGATGGGCACCGGCTCACTGCCGTCGAGCATCGCGCCGCAGGCCACGACGGTTGCCTCGGTGGGACCGTAGGTGTTCCACAGCTCCCGACCGGGCCGTCCCAGGCGCGTTCCGATCTCGGGCGGGCAGGCCTCGCCGCCCATGATCAGCAGCCGCACCGCGTCCAAGGACGCCGTCGGCCAGAGCGCCACGAGCGTCGGCACGGTGGACACCACGGTGATCTCATTGGCGACCAGCCAGGGTCCGACGTCGACGCCACTGCGGACCAGTGAACGGGGTGCCGGCACCAGACAGGACCCGTGCGCCCAGGCAAGCCACATCTCCTCGCACGATGCGTCGAAAGCAACCGAGAGGCCGGCCATCACCCGGTCCGAGGCGTTCACCGGAGCATCAGCGAGGAAGAGCCGACTCTCGGCATCGACGAAAGCTGCCGCCGAACGGTGGGAGACGGCCACTCCCTTGGGGGTTCCGGTCGAACCGGAGGTGAAGATGATCCAGGCATCGTCGCCCACCTCGGGGTACTCAGGCTCCCGGGCGTCGGCAGGATCGGACAACGAGCGACGCGATGCGACGGCGAGCCCGTTTCCCACGACGGCCGCCACATCTGCCTCGCCGAAGACCAGCCTGGCGCGCTCGTCAGGATCGTCGGCATCGACCGGTACGTAGGCGGCGCCAGCAGTCAGTACGCCCATGATCGCCACGTAGAGATCGGTGGTGCCCGACTTGACCCGGACCCCGACTGTGTCGCCTCGCCCCACACCGAGGGCGTTCAGCTCGGCGGCCAGGTCCTCGGCCGCCTCGCTGAACTCGGTATAGGTCAGCATCTCCGCGCCGTTGTCGATCGCAGGTCGATCAGGAAATTCCTCGACGCTCTCCTGGAAGATGTCGATCAGCGTGCGGGGCGCCGGTGCTCGGTCCCCGCGCAGCAGGGTCATCTCTGGAGCCTGGGGGATGGGGCCGGTCGCATCTGCGAGACCCTGCCGCATGAAGGTGAACACCAGATGCACGACAGGCGCACGGCGGGCTGCAATCGTCCCGCGCATCTTCGACGCCCTCCGCGCCTCATGTCCGTCATAGCAACGAGAGGAAGTCGCGAAGCCATCTGTCGACGTCACCCATTGTCTCTGCGTCGACCATCCCCGCGACATCGACGAATCGTTCCCTGCGGATCGCGCGCGGTTGTTCGGTCATCGCGAACGTCGGGTGGCCGAGCGTCAGCTGCGGGCCTTTCAGCAGGACGTGGTTCGGCCATCCCCGATCGTTGGTCGTCGCCGGGACGATGATCGCGAGAGTGTCAGCCTGTTCCAGGTAGAGATCACTGGCGATGATCAGTGCGGGGCGGCGGCCGGCCTGCTCGCGCTCTCGAACCGGATCGAGTTCGGCCCAGACCACCATCCCCCTGTGAAAATCACGCACTGTCTTTCCCGTCGCTCAGCGCGACATCCCACTCTCGGAACTCATCCTGGTAACTCTGGTCAGCGCCACGGAAAGAACGCCCGAAAGACTCCATGCGCAGGCGTCGTTCGTACCCGTCCAGGAGCCCCTCGATGAGCCCCGCCGCGGTGACACCACGCTCCTGCGCATCGCGGTTGATCCGGTCACGGAGCTCTACCGGAACTTTGATGGTCGTCGCCATGAGATGAATATACCGGCTGGTATACCCACACGTCTACGTTTAGAGGCACCTGCGTTTGCGTCGCTGACGACGCAATCGCGGATCGATCGGGCCGTTTCGGCGCTTTTTCACAATCGCTGGCGACGCACACGTGGTACCCCGGACAGTGACACCGACGAGCATCACGGCGCGATCTGGCGCGCGGTGCTCGACGAGCACCTGGTCTCGCGCGAAGGGCTTTGCAATCGGTATCAGATACACCGGGCCCACGCGCCGTACAACGGATCGTGGCCCAGTCGCCTCTCTGTCCGCAAAGCAGTCGAGACGTCCTTGAAACCGGCCTGCTCCAGATAGGTCCGCACGATCGCGACTCGTCCGTCCTCGTCGGTGGCAAGCCACCCGTGGATCGCCTTGGACGGGAAGCACCGGTTGCTGAAACTGAGCACCACGACCCCACCGGGTCGCAGCACCCGAGCCGCCTCGCGCAGCACCTCGACCGGGCGGATGAGGTAGTCGATCGACACGCAGCAGACCACCGCGTCAAAGGACGCGTCCTCGAACGGCAACCGCGGATCGATGTTGAGATCCTGAACGACGACCTCGTCGGCTGCCGGGTTCGCCTGCAACTCCACGGCGTTCATACCGAGCGCGACCAACCCACCGCTCGGCTTCCTGGGCAGGTGGGACACCCAGGACGACATCAGGTCCAGAACTCTGCCATCCGGCACTCCCAGCTCGTCGTACAGCTCGCTGACCGCTGCGATTGCCCCGTCGTCGATATGGGTGACCAGGCGCGACGGTGCATAGAAGTCCGCGTCGTCACCGCGGTCCTGCCGGTCGAAGAAGCCGGCGGGCCAGTAGTCGTCTGCCATTGCTGCATCCTGCCCCAGTCGTGCATCCTCAGCCAGTTCCAGGAACGCATCCGGTCACGTGAGCAGGCCCCTCACCGCTGCGCGTCTTCTCGCCCCGCCGACCGTGCCGGAAGGTTTCCGCCGCGCCGTCAGCGAGGAGGAGCAGACGACCTTGTCGGCACCACGCCAGACACGTGCGTACTCACTGTGGTCAGGCACCGCTGCGGCCGACGAAGCCCGTCTCGTAGGCGACCACGACCGCTTGGACGCGGTCGCGTACACCCAGCTTGGCGAGGATGCGCGCGACGTGTGTCTTCACCGTCGTCTCAGCGACGACCATTTCCGCAGCGATTTCTGCATTGGACAGCCCGCGGGTGATCAGGCGGAGTACGTCTAGTTCGCGCTGCGTGAGCTCCGCGAGCTGTGCCGGTATGCCGGGGTTGGCCACTGGCTCGGCGAACCGCTCCACCAGTCGCTGGGTGATAGATGGCTCGATGAGCGAGTCGCCGGTGGCCGCCGCGCGCACCGCGGCGATGAGGCGGGACGAGGGCGCGTCCTTGAGGAGGAAGCCTGCTGCGCCGGCGCGAAGTGCGCGATAGATGTACTCGTTCTGGTCGAAGGTCGTGAGTACGACGATCGTCGGTGGGTCTTGCTGACGCAGGATCTGTTCGGTCGCGGCCAGACCGTCGAGCTCGGGCATCCGGATGTCCATCAGCACGACCTGGGGTTTCACCAGGGCCGACTGACGGATCGCCTCGTGACCGTTCTCGGCCTCAGCGACGACCTCGATGTCGCCCTCAGCCTCCAGGATCACCCGGAAGCCGGTGCGCACGAGCGTTTGGTCATCGGCGATGAGGACCTTGATCACCCACTCATTGTGCCGACCTTGGCCCCGCGGGGAGTCCTCCTTGAGGACGACGAGCGGCGTGAGGATCATCCTTGGTGACGACGCCGACTACAGCGTCGGGTTGGGAGCGTGGTGCCAGCGGGGTCAACCAGGCGCCGGATCGAAAGGAAACAGAGATGGACATCCTCAAAGGCGTCCGGCCCCTGGACTACGTGCTGACGGCCGTCATAGTCGCCTTGGCCGCGCTGAACGGGTACGAGAACGTCACCATAGGTTCCGACGCCGACCTCGCACACCCCCTCGACTCGCAGTCAGCACTGATAATCCCGGTCTTCGTGATCGCGGCACTGCCGATCCTGTGGCGGCGGCGCTACATTCTGGCCGCGATCGGCGTTTCGTTGGCGGTCGTCGCAGCCAGCGTTCCGGCGTTCGGGTGGGTCACCCGGTGCGGGTTCGCGCTGCCCCTGTCGATCGCCATGGCGTACGCCGTCGCACGCTTCGCCGGGGACAAGCAGAACCACCTCATCGGTGTGGTCGGGATCCTCGCCCTCCAGGTCGTCACTCTCATGAAGGACTCCTCGACCGGAGGGCTGGGCACCCTTGTGCTGTCGGTGCCGATCGCCGCCGTCTTCTACGGCATCGGGCGCTTCGTGCAGTCTCGTGCCGAGAACGCTGCAGCACCTACGCTGGACGTCGCGTACGTCCACGCATGAGGGGTCAGCGATGAGTGAGGGCTTCAGCGGGGTCTTTCGGGGCGTCCGCCCCGTCGACTGGTTCCTCGCGGGAGCCCTCACCTCGCTCGCTATCTGGCTGATGATCGAGAACGTCCTGCTCCAGGACTCGGATATCGCGTCAGCCATCGCCAACGACGCCATGGTCCACCAGCTGACGTCCCACTCCTGGGCCATGGTCCCGGTCTTCGCGCTAGCGACAGTTCCGGTGCTGTGGTGGCGGCGCAACGTGATAGCCGTGACCGGGATCGCAGTGGCAGCGATAGTGCTCCACGACCTGCTCTTTGGCTGGGTCACCAGGTGTGGCGCAGGACTGCCCCTGGCGTTCGTCCTCGCCTACCTCGGCGCGGTAGCCCTGGAGCGCAAGCAGGCATGGATCACACTCGGTCTGGCCACCCTGCTCACGGCCGCGGTTCTCGTGGTCGACTCCACCACGGGCTTCGAACCAGCAAGACTCGCGGTCCCGATCGTGTTGATTGTCTTCGGGATCGGCCGCGCGGTCCGCAACCGCACGGCCATGAGCGCGGAGCTCAGAGCCAACACGGTCCAACTCCAGCAGCTGCGCGATAAGCGGGTCGCACTGGAGGTCGCAAGCGACCGCGTCCGGCTCTCGCATCAGCTCGACGGGCTCGTGCAAGAGCGACTCGGCCAACTCACGACCGCTGCCGAGTCGGGCAAGGACCTCGACCCCGCCGGCGCCAAGGCACTCCTTGTGAGGATCGAGAGCGACAGCCGCGCGACCCTCGACGGCATGCGCGAGATCGTGGGCCTCCTGCGGGGTGGAGACGTCGCGCTGGCTCCGGCGCCCAGCGTTGCGCACCTCGACGCGTTGTTGGCCCAGCACACCACTGCGGACTCCCGACTTACCGTGTCCGGCGATCCGCGCTCGCTGACCGCGACGGTCGAGCTCTCGGCGTACCGCATCGTCGAGCATCTCGTGAACGTCTTGGCGGACCAGACGGACTCCCGCATCGAGGTCGATGTGCGCTTCGATGACGACACGCTCCAGATCTGCATCGACGGACCGGTCGACAGGTCAGCCGACATCAAAGCCGCGGTGGCCCGAGCCAGAGAACGCGCCAAGCTCCTCGGTGGTTCGTTGGATGTGAAGGTGAGCCGGGGCCATGCCAACGTCGTGGCTCAGCTCCCCGTGCTGGGATAGCAGCGACCCGATGCCTCGAATCGAGCGGGTCGGCATTGCCTTGGGGGTCCTCCTCTTGGTGGTGCCACCGACCGCGTTGCAGGGCTGGCCGACAACGCTTCGCGGCAACCTGTTCACTGCCCTGGTCCTGGGTGGCGGGCTTGCGCTCATGTGGTGGCGCAGCAGTCCGCGCGCCTCCTCGGTGGCGGCGCTCGGTCTGTTCCTGGCGGCTCTTGCCCTTGGCGGCGGCCGGTTCCCCGACACGGGGGTGGTGCTCTACTCGGCCAGCTTCGCGGTGCTGGCGCTCGGCTGGTCGGGACGCGCCGCTTGGGTTGTGGCCGTAGGCGGCCTCGTGTATCTGGTGCCCCTCTATTACCTGGGCGAGGTGAGCAGTTGGGTGGCTGCTCTCATGTTCACCGTTCCGACCTACGCCGCTGGAACGGTTCTGCGGCTTCGTAAGGAGACCGCAGATGATCTGACTCTGCGCGCCCAGGAACTCCAGGACGAGCGGGAGCTCTTCGCCGAGATCGCACTTCGCCACGAGCGGGCGCGGATCGCAAGTGAGCTGCACGACATCGTGGGTCATGCGATCAGCGTGATGGTGATCCAGGCGGCCGCCGGGCAGCGACTGGTCGATGCCGACCCCGTGCGTGCCAAGGAGGCGTTCGCGGCCATCTCGGAGTCCGCGCGGCAGGGCACGAAGGACCTTGAGCGGCTCATCGAGCTTCTCGGTGGCAGCAAGAGGGACGCGGGCGGAGGTCCCGACCTCTCGCTCGTCGAGGAGGTGGTCACCCGCGCAAGCCGCAGCGGGCTGAACGTCACCTGCCGCTTCGAGGGCGATCGCGACAGCGTCCCCCAGCCGGTCGCTCACTTGGCTTTCCGCGTCGTGCAGGAAAGCCTCACCAACGCGCTCAGGTATGCACCGGGTGCGGACGTTCGCATCGTGATCAGCGTCGATGACGCCGAGCGTGGTCTCGCCGTGCGAGTCGAGAACGACCGCGCCGCCCAGATCGGTGCGCCCCTCGCCGGCACTGGTCGCGGACTGGTCGGCCTGCGCGAGCGAATCCAGACACTCGGGGGACACTTCAGCGCAGGGAAAACCGGTATGGGTGGGTGGGCGGTCGAGGTCCGTCTCCCCGTTCGCTGACCCAGTACCTGCAATGCGCATCGGCGGACAACGTCCGAAGCGACAGACAAGTGGGGAGCAGCCCCTTCGTCAACTCGGTGCCATCGATGTGCGCGACAGACCCGCACGCTCTTTCGAAACGGACGACTCGCGCCCAGACTGGCACTGATCCACTCAATCGCGGGCACTCCATGCCGACTGGGAGGGGCGATGGCTCTGTCGTTGCACGCGTACAATCATCATTTGATGATCTCAACCGTGCCTGGAGGCTAATATGAGGACCACCCTCGCACTGGACGACGACCTTGTCCTGGAAGCTCAGCGACTGACGGGAACCAACGAGAAAGGCGCACTGGTTCGGCAGGCACTGGGTGCTTTGATCGAGCGTGAGAGCGCTCGGCGGCTGGCGGCGCTTGCAGGCACTGAGCCGGACGCGACAGCGGCCCCGCGTCAACAGTCGACGCCTGCGTGATCCTTGTCGACACCTCGATCTGGATCGACCACCTCCGAGGCCGTAATACGCAACTCGCGTCGCTGCTTCAGGTCGGGCAGGTTCTCGCCCATCCCTGGGTGACCGGTGAACTTGCACTGGGCCATCTCTCGCAGCGCAGCGAAATTCTCGGTTTATTGCGCAACCTGCCGGAGGCGA
>JBBPZD010000191.1:0-5649 GCA_038199265.1 Actinomycetales bacterium
CGCAAGGGGTGGCGTCGACGTCCGTTCGATTCAGGCGCTCAGCCGTGCGTTCCCGTTGAGCCGAGGCTTTCGCAGGCCTCGACGATGCGTGCGGACATGCCGGCCTCTCCGGCCTTGCCCCAGGCGCGCGGGTCGTACTTCTTCTTGTCGCCGACCTCGTCGTCGATCTTGAGGACGCCGTCGTAGTTGCCGATCATCCAGCCGGCGATCGGACGGGTGAAGGCGTATTGGGTGTCGGTGTCGACGTTCATCTTGACCACGCCGTAGGAGACTGCCTCAGCGATCTCCTCCTTGGACGAGCCGGAACCACCGTGGAAGACCAGGTGGAAGGGCTTGTCGTCACTGGTCTTGAACTCTTTGTGCACTGCGGCCTGCGCATCGCGCAACACCCCGGGTCGCAGTTTGACGTTGCCCGGCTTGTAGACGCCGTGCACGTTCCCGAAGGTGAGCGCGGTCATGTAGTAGCCGTTGTCACCGGTGCCGAGTGCCTTGGCCGTGGCAATCGCGTCGTCGGTCGTGGAGTAGAGCTGCTCCCCGCCGCCGCCCTCGACTCCGTCCTCCTCACCGCCGACGACACCCACCTCGATCTCCAGGATGATGCGTGCGGCCTTGCACTTCTCCAGGAGTTCTTCGGCGATCTGCAGGTTCTCATCGAGCGGAACCGCGGATCCGTCCCACATGTGCGACTGAAAATAGGGCAACCCGCCCTCCTTCACGCGCTGAATCGATGCCTGGAGCAAAGGCCGGACGAAGCCGTCCAGCTTGTCCTTGGGGCAGTGGTCGGTGTGCAACGCGATGTTGATGTCGTACTTCTTGGCGATCTCGTGAGCGAAGGCCGACATGGCGAGGGAACCGGTCACCATCTCTTTGACGCCCTGACCGGAGAAGTACTCCGATCCCCCGGTGGACACCTGGATGATGCCGTCGCTTCCAGCGTCAGCAAATCCCTTGATGGCCGCGTTCAGCGTCTGGCTGCTGGAGACGTTGATCGCCGGGTAGGCGAAGCCGTTCTTCTTTGCTCGGTCCAGCATCTCGGCGTAGACCTCGGGCGTTGCGATGGGCATCTCATCACTCCTTGTATATGGGGCTGCGGTCGACGACGCTGTAGCGCCTCGACCGCGGGAACTGCCGATTCGCCGTCAGTCTTGCACTGATCACCCGTTCAGGGTCGCTGACCGAAGACATGCCGACGGGACCACGCATGCATCGCAATAGCGGCCGCGGCGCCTGCGTTGATCGACCGGGTCGACCCGAACTGCTCGATGTGCAGAATCGCCTCGCATGCTTCCCGCATCTGCTCGCTCAGACCGGGTCCCTCCTGCCCGAAGACGAGGATGCAGGCTCGCGGTAGGTCGTAGGTCTCCAAGGAGACCGAGCCAGGCACGTTGTCGATACCAACCAGCGGCAGACCGGCTCCCTCGGCATTCGTCCAGTCGAGTAGGTGCTGGACGTCCGGGTGATGAAACTCGTGCTGGTAGCGATCGGTGACCATCGCTCCGCGTCTGTTCCAGCGCCTCCTCCCGACGATATGGAAAGCGGCTGCGTTGAAAGCGTTGGCCGTGCGCACCACCGAACCGATATTGAAGTCGTGGCCCCAATTCTCGATCGCGACGTGAAATTCGTGCCGGACGGTGTCGAGGTCGGCGATGATCGCAGCCATCGTCCAGTAGCGGTACTTGTCGGCGACGTTGCGGCGGTCGCCGTCCTCCAACAGATCAGTGTCGTACCGGGAGTCGAGTACTCCGACCGCATCCACCGGCCAGGAGCCGGGCCAGGGGCCGACCCCCACTTCGCCCACTTCGTCTGCCGGAACAGGTTCGACCACGCGCGAAGCGTGTCATGCTTCCCGCAAACCGAGGCTTTCGCGCCCTTTGAGGGAACCGGAAGGGCGCGACCTGCATCGGACCCAGACAGCATCCACTACCCGACGAAGGAACGCGCCCCATGAGCACCGAGGATCCGTACTCCCATCCCGGAAACTCCTCAGGGGGTGACACCGGCCCGGACCTGAACAAGCCCAACGGTCCAGCGCCCTGGGGCAATCAGGGCGGTCATGGCCGGCAGGACGGCCCAGCGCACGGCGGTGACGGTCAGCAGGGCGGGTACGACGGCGGCCAGAATGGCAACCAGGGTTATTACGGCCCTCCGGCCGGTGGATATAGCGGCCCGCACGGCGGATACAGCCCGTCTCAATCAGGTCCGGGTGGCTACTACTTTGCTTTCGTGGACGGCGCCGAACGAGGTCCGCTCAGCCCGGCGGACTGCCAGCGTCTCGCCACCTTGGGGAAGTTGAACGGAGACACGCCAGTTCGTACGGGGAACGGCAGTCAGCTGCTCGCCAAACAGATTCCCGGGGTTTTCTCCCATCGGGAGTGGCTGACCACGCTGCTGCTGTCGATCTTCCTCGGTTCCTTCGGGGTCGATCGGTTCTACATCGGCCAGACCGGCCTCGGAGTCGCAAAACTGCTGACCTGCGGCGGCCTGGGCATCTGGCACATCATCGACATCATCCTCGTCGCGACGCGCAAGATGCCGGACGTGGACGGCCGCGCGCTCAGCTAGAACGCCCGCGCCCGCCGCAGTGCTCGCATCTTCCGGTGACGGTGGTGCAGAAGCCACACCTTCCCCAAAAGATGCGGCCGCTGCCGCGTTTGTTGTCTGATGGGCTGGTGCACCTTGACCAATTGCCCGCTTCCTCCGCGTTGCCCACCCCACCTCACCTGGCCACACCGCACTTGACTACCGTCACCGACTCCACCTGGACGGCGTGGCAGGAACGGGTGCAGGACGGTTTTCACGAGACGATCAACACTGAGTGGGCAGCGCTGGGTAAAAATCTCTTTCCCGTTGCCGGGTGCTTTGGCATGCGTGTCGATGACCATTGGGTCGCGACAGCCTCGAGCACCCCACGGCTGCTGTCAGTGCCTGGTGGCGCCGACCTGGCGTGCAGCGCCGTTTCCGACGTCACCGTCGCCCCCGCATATCGGCGGCGAGGCATCGTCCGGGAGATGATGACCCACCAACTCACCTCATTGGTGAAGCAGGGGGCGCCGATGGCAGGATTGTGGGCCAGCGAGTCCTCGATCTACGGACGCTTCGGGTACGGCATCGCGACCTGGCAGGCCGAAGTGAGCGGTTCCACGAACCGGACCGCATTCCTGGCCGACGTGCATTTCGACGGTTCCAGCTCCGAAGTAGACGAGCAGACCTGGCTGGGAGCAGCTCGACCCGTCTGGGAGCAGGTGCGCGGCGAGCAACCGGGCATGTTCGATCGGGCCGGCGACTGGTGGCGGCTGGCGACCTGGGACCCGGAGAAGGAGCGCAACGGCTTCACCGCCAGGCGTTACCTGCTGCACTTCGACACTGAAGGGAGGGTCGACGGCGTCGGATCGTTCGAGGTCAAGCCGGACTGGTCGACCGGGAACCCCGAGGGCAAAGTGAGGATCGGCCCCATCTTCGCGACCACCCCCTCCGCCTACGCGGGATTGTGGCGTTACCAGCTCGACGTCGACCTCGCGACCTCGTTCTCCAGTTCGGGTGTTGCGGTCGACGAGCCCCTACTGCATCTCTTGGCAGCGCCACGGGCCCTCAACGCCCATCCCATCGACGGTCTCTACCTGCGGATCTTGGACGTCGTCGCTGCGCTGGAGACCCGGCACTACTGCGCCGACATCGACGTCGTACTCCAGGTGCAGGACGGCCTGCTTGACCAGGTGGCCGGTCGCTATCGGGTACACGTGCGTGAGGGACGAGCCACAGTCGCCCGCACGCAGGATGCACCAGACTTGACGCTCGACACCAGGGAGCTCGCGTGCATCTACCTCGGTGGCACCACCGTCTGCGAACTGCATCGGGCCGGTCGAGTGACCGAGCACTCGACCGGCATTGCGCGAACAGTGTCGGCAGCATTCGACTGGCCCCGCGCGCCGCACTGCCCTGACCACTTCTGAGGCCGATCTCACGCCCGGCCGCGGTTGCAGCTCAGGCTGACCACAGTGCTCGCCCCGTACTCTTGCCCGCGTGATGCATTCCCTCGGGCCCGACTTCATGGACCCCAACTACCTGCTCTCTCAGTTCGGCGGCGCATTTTTCTGGCTCTCTTTGCTGATCGTGTTCATCGAGTGCGGGGTACTCTTTCCAATCCTGCCGGGCGATTCGCTGCTCTTCGCGATCGGTCTGTTCACGGCGACGTCGGCGACCAGCGGTTTCGACGTGCCCCTGTGGCAGACCATGCCGCTGTTGATGATCGCGGCCTTCGCCGGCAACGTCGCGGGATACGAAATCGGACGGGCTGCGGGGGGTCGCCTGTACGAACGCGATGGGCGCATCATCAAGCGCAAGTACTTCGACCAGACCAGCGCCTTCTTCGACCGGCACGGGAACAAGGCCCTGGTGATCGGCCGCTTCGTACCGATCGTCCGCACCTTCATCACTCTGGTCGCCGGAGCTTCCCGGATGGACCGTAAACGGTTCTTCACCTGGAGCGCAGTGGGGGCGGTGTTGTGGGTGGCCGTCGTGATGCTCGCGGGCCTGGCCCTCGGCAAGACGTTCCCGGGCCTGGGCAAGAACATCGACGTCGCCATCATGGCCGTCGTGCTGATCTCGCTGGTTCCGGTAGCTGTCGAATGGGCGCGGCATCGCAAGACAAGCAAAGCCATCGCGCTCGAATCTGCCGAGGCTGCCAAAGACATCGCGCACAACGACTGAGTTGTGCCGCGTTGTCGGGAATCTCGTCGCCTAGCTGCGGCTCTCCCGCAGATCGCGCAGGACACAGTCGCCGCACACCGACCGCGACGCCGCACCACCCACCCGGTAGATCAGGCAGCAACTACTGCGACGAAAGTCATCGGTGCCCAGCACGCCGGAACAAGCAGGGCCCCCCGGGATGGCGCGCAACACGTGATCGGCGACGTCACGCAGTGCAGGAGCGAGACTCGGCCGGGTGTATTCGACTGCCGAAACGCAGCCGTGCAGGGCTGAGGAAACGTTCCCCCACAACACCGCCGGTGACCCGGGCACTGCGTTGGTCAGCGGCTCGATCAGTTCGTGCACCAGCTCCGACGCCCATTCCTCGAGCGAATCGGGGTGGGTTCGTTCGAACAGTCGAGGCGAAGTGGACAAAGCGAAGTTGCTGCCCGGAGCCGGAATCCAGCGCAGGTCGGACAACCTCACCCGCGCGAGGTGACCCATCGCTGCCAGGCCGATCCATGGCGAGGTCAACCGCGCGACGAGCCCGAGGTGCATCACGGAGGAAGCGACCTTCGGCTCCAACTGAGAGAACCCGATCCTTGCCTGCCCCGACAGGTAGCGAGTCATCTGCTCCGACCGGCGTTGCAGAGCTTCTTCTGCTATCAGCGAGCGCAGCGGGCGCCACTGGTCCATCGCGCGTTCGTCGACGTAGAGATTGAGCGCAAAAAATGGCCCCAGCTGCTTCAGCTCTTCCAGGACGCGCGCCGTCGCGCGCGGTCGCGTCATCACGCAGCTGCCGTCAAGGGCAGCAGAACGTGGTGAAAAGCGCCTGCCTACGGTCCGCACTGTCTTATCATCCACCATTACGCACCCCGATAGAACCGGTGACCCCCCTGCGGTCACCGGTCCCGCTAATTTCCCCTCACAGGGTCGATCAGCCGATCGGCTGATCTGAGGGCA
>JBBPZD010000192.1:0-14446 GCA_038199265.1 Actinomycetales bacterium
CGCACATCGGCCGCCGGACAAGTACGCGGCGACCCGACTTACCCAAATACGGCGCTCGGCGGTTCCACTCGGGCTTTAGGAACCGCGAGAACTTTTCATGGCTGGCGCCTTGATGATCCCCTCGTCGTTGACGAGCGCTTCGTAGGCGCTGCTGCCCATCGGGATCAGTGCGACCCGGCCAGCCTCGTCGGCGTGGATACCCCACCCATAGGTTTTCGCCAGCGGTGAGGTCCGCAGGCAGGGTTGGCCCTTGGCGAAGAACTGGTTTCGGGCGCGGTCCCGATCGGCTGCCACGACACCCTTCCGGTCAGCGAAAACAGTGAAGATCACGTCGTCGCTGGTCAGTTCGTGATCGTGGCCGTGCAGCAGAACGAACTGCATCTCGGCAATCGACGCTTTCCCTCTGGGCGGGACCGTCGCCGCGACAGCATTGGTGTCCGGCGACACCGTGATCAGCGTGTTCGTGTAGTTGGTCGTATGCATACCGCCACCCTGGCACCAAGGTGTGACACCCGAAAAGGGCCCGCCTGGCCGCTGGCGCCCAGTTGGGCCCGGTGCTGTCAGCGAGTCGTCGGCTGACCCTGGCGGCCGACCGGCCTTTACCTACAGCTCCTTTCTCTTGCGGGTTTCACGGCCACTCACTCGAACTTGTCGACAGCCAGCATCTGCCAGGTCTTGGGGCCGACAATTCCGTCGGCGGGGGGTCCGAACATCGTCTGTAAATTCCGTACCGCGGCCTCGGTCAGCGGTCCAAATGCGCCGTCGACGGCGGTACCGTCCTGCAGAAGAGTCTGGACGGCGCGGACCGCCTCGCCCGAATCCCCTTTGTGCACGGTGACGGTCAGAGCAGGCCAGTCGAGTTGACCGATCGTCGTACTGATCTCGGTGGCACGCTGTGCCTGTTGAAAGGCGTTGACGGCCGCTCCGCTGGCGGGGCCGAAGTGGCCGTCGGCAGCGATCGCGGATCCGTGTGCGCGCAGCAGGTGTTGAGCTGCGAGCACCCGCCAATTTGTCTCCTGCGAGGCGCCGACCTTCACCAGCGGCCACGGTTGTGGTCCGGGGGTGAAAGTGCTGAGGAATGACCAGGTCTCGCTGCCCGCCATCCCGTCGAGCGACAAGCCCCATGATTCTTGGAAGGTTCGGACGCGTTCGGTGGTACTCGGACCGTACGCACCGTCGACGACGAGCACCTCGTCCTCGGGCCATCGCGGCAGCCCGAATTGCTGCACAGCGCGGACTGCATCACCGGACGATTTCGGCGCAGTGGCGGTGAACAGCTGCAGCCAGGTGTGGGGGCCGACAATTCCGTTGGCGGGGAGGCCGACGGCGGACTGTAGGGCGGTCACAGCTGCAGTCGTCGCGGGGCCGAACGACCCGTCCACCGCGACGGGATGCCCCTTCACACGCAACAGGTACTGGAGGCCGGGCACGACGCTGCCACCGGCTCCCAACCCGACTGTGCTCCATGGTTCGACATTCATCACGAGCTCCTCTGCTTGACCGTGGCGTGCTTATAGCACAAGTCAAGAGGCTATCGACCACCGAGGTAATAGCGGAAGACATAAATTCACAGGATCTCGCACTCGGCTCGTCGGCTGGGTGTGGCTGCGGCCTGCAGGACTGCGTGACGGGACACGTTGGGTATTCTCGACACGTCGTTCATGAACGGCTTTCGGCCGAAAGAACCCTGTTCACCCGAGTTGACGAGGCCCCCGAATGCCGGCTCTGCTGTTGGTCGGGGCCGGGCATGCCCACCTGCATCTCGTGAAGAACGCCGCCGAGTTGGCCGCGGCCGGGTACCGCGTGCGCTTGGTCGCTCCGAGATTCTTCGATTACAGCGGCGTTGCTTCCGCCACTGCTGCAGGCGTGCTGAGACGGGACACGGGCCGCATCGATGTGCAGCTGCTCGCTGAAGCTTCCGGGGTCGAGTTCTACGAGGGCACCTTGACCGGATGCGATCTGGACGCGCGCCTCGCCGTCACCTGCGGTGACGAGCGCCTGCCGTATGACGTGCTCTCGCTCAATATCGGCAGCGTGGTCGCCCCTGCCGGGATGCACGTGGACCCGGCCGTCCTGCGGGTGAAACCGTTGAGCGACCTCGCTGGCCTCGACGCGCGACTTCGAAACGCTGGACCCGCAGGCGCCACGGTGACAGTCGTGGGCGGCGGTTCCTCCGGGCTGGAGTTGGCGGCTCACCTGTCCGTGCGGCCTGATGTCGAGCATGTCCGCATCGTCGAGTCTGGCTGCACCATCGGCGCCGACCTGCCGGACGGTGCACGGGTCCGGGTAGAACGATTGCTCACCGAGCGTGGCGTCGGCATTCACACCGGCCTCGCGGTACGCGAGCTCGGTGAGCGTCAGCTGCTCTGCGAAGACGGCGCACAACTGACCCACGACGTCGCGCTGCTGGCCGTCGGCCTCACCGCGCCGCCACTTCTGGCAGAACTCGGTCTCGGTGACGGCCGCGGAGTCCCGGTGCGCGCAACACTGCAGCACGTCGCGCGAGACGAGATCTACGCGGCAGGTGACTGTGCTCACTTCCTCCCGAAGTCGTTGCCGCGCATCGGAGTACACGGGGTGCGTCAAGGACCCGTGCTCCTGCAGAGTCTCTTGGCGCGCTCTCAAGGCGCGGCTCTCCCGATCTACTCACCCCAGCAGCGAGCCCTGTCGATTCTCGATCTCGCCGGTGGTGTCGGCCTCGCCGTGTACGGCGAACGGTGGTGGTGTGGCAGCGCTGCGCTGCGGCTCAAGCGGTACATCGATCGGCGCTGGTTGACGATCTACAAGAAGTGAACCGCGGCTTCAGCCGGTAGAGGTCAGGTAACGACCCCCGCCAGGGTCACCGTCGCGGTGGCGATCAGCACGAGTAGCACCCCGACCCGGAACTGTTCCTCGGACATCCTGCGCATCAACCGGTCACCGACCAGCCAGCCGACCGGGATGCCGGCGAGCCCGCCCACCACGACTGCCGCCACCTCCAGATCGAGGTAGCCGAGCACCCCGAAAGCAGCCACCGCGATGAGGTCCTGACCGACGAAGATCCGCTGCATCGTCGCTCGGAACTCGCGAGCCGGGTAGTTCAACGCCTGCAGCGCGAGCGCCAGGGGCGGACCGTTCATACCGGTCGCGGTCAGCAGCACCCCGCTGATCCCACCCGCGCCGCGCTCGACCCACACTCCTCGGGGAAGCGTCACCCGCCGCCAGATGAGGAACACCAGCATCAAGACAGTGATACCGATGATCAGTGACAACCATCGGGTATCGAGGGTGGCGAGCAGCACCAGCCCCAGCGGCATGCCGACGATGCTGGCCAGCAACGCCCGACGCGCCGTGGGCACCTGCACGTGCGCCCGCTCCCGGTATCCAGTGCCGGCGGTGAGGAAGAAACCGAGGGCGGTGGTGGCGACCACGGCCGTCCGGGTGTCAACGGCCAGGGCGAAGATCGGTACCGCGACCAACGCATAACCGAAACCCGTAGCGGCCTGCGCGGCGCTCGCGAACGCGAAGACACCCAGCCCGATCAGCGCCAGCAGGATGAAGTCCGTCATCGGGTCAGCATGCCGCAGCCCGACTCGATCGGCAGGGAGATCGGTGCCCCCGCGTCAGCAGCCGGACCTCAGAAGCGGCGGGCGAACCGCATCCGGAGTGGACGCCCATCGGGGTCGTAGATCATCGAATACAGCGGTGTCGCCCAAGCAAGGGTCCGGCGTGACAGCCTCGGCAGCCGGTAGGGCCGCAGCCTGCCCGGTGGCCGATCCCCGACGCATCCACAGTCGTGCCAGGCCTGCAGCTGGGCAGCACTCTCGGCGAACGCCTCGAACGCTTCTTCCGGACCGACGACACCGCTGTCGTCGTCCAGGTCGAGGTGCTCGCGCGCCAGTTCCAGGCGCAGTTCGCGGGCGAATTTTCGTGCCCCGTGACCGAACCGGTCGATGAACTGCGGCTCGCGCAGGTCTCGTTCGTCGTCCAGGACCGCGCACGCCAGTTCCGAGTCGTGGGTCCACGACCGCAGGTTGATGTTGTCCGAACCGACCGAAGCCCAGACATCGTCGATCACACACGCCTTCGCGTGCACGTAGACCGGATCGCCCGCAGGGTTCTCCACGCCGTAGATCGCCACCCGATCGGGCGCCGCCGCGTACAACAGGTCCAACGCTGCCTGACGGCCGACCAGACTCGCCGGGAACGACAGTGTCCCGTCCAGGTCGGGATGGTGCGGGATCACGGCGATGAGTCGCAGCGAGGGCGTCCTGCGTAGCGCGTCGGCGAAGGCCGCCACGACCTCAGCACTCCAGAGGTACTGGTCCTCGAGGTAGATCAACCGCTCGGCGCGCGGGACCACCTTGGAGTAGGCGCGGGCCACACTGCGCTCGCCCTCGGGCGCGAACGGATACCCCGGGTGGCGGTTGCCGTAGGTGCGAATGAGTTGGATGTGGGCGCTGCCGCGCGGCGCTGGATCGGGCAGCTGGGCCGGTAGCGAACCGGGGGTGCGATCGGTGTGGTGCACGACATCGCTGAGCATGTCGGCTGGGTTGCGGTTGAGCGGAGCGGGGTCCTCCCACCGCTCGCGAAACGAGGTCTCGACGTCAGCGACTGCTGGGCCGTGCACCATCACCTGGACGTCGTGCCATGGCGGGGTCTCGCCGTAGACGTCTGCCATCGGCAGACTCTGCGGGTCGCCGGCGTGCGCAGCGTCGTCCCGCCTGCTGTGACACAGGTCGATACCTCCGACAAACGCGACGTCGAGTTCGGACCGACCGGTGTGGCGAATCGCCACGAACTTCTGGTGATGCGATCCGCCGGGGCGTACCCGCTGGTCCAGCAGGCACTCGCCGCCCGCTTTCTCAATATCTTCGCCGAGGTAGCGGTTCTGTTCCTGGCTGTAGGCGAACTTGTCAAGGTGCGAGCGCCAGATCAGACCCTTCACAACCGCGCCCCGCTCCGCCGCCTCGCAGAGCGCCTGTGAAACCTGCACGCCCGACTCGTCGAGATGTTCATCGGGGTCGCCGCGCCAATCGGTGAACATCACAAGATCGCCCTCGCCCACCTCGCGCAGGCAGCGCAACAACTCGGCGAAGTAGTTCACTCCGTGCACCAGCGGGACGATCTCGTTGCCCGATGTCCAGGCCCGCCCGTCTAAGTGACGGGAGTCCAGCCGTGTGGAGGTGTTCCCGCGCTCAGCGGCGCTGAGAAACCAGTCGGTGAGTTCCATCCCCCTATCCAACCCCCTTGCCAATCCTTGCTCACCCACCAACGTGGCGCCGTGACATTTCCTCGCCGATCTCGGGGTTGCCCGGCAGCACGCGTATCGGCGAAAGCAGCCAGTCGAGTGCGGCGCAGCGCACGCCATCCGTCGGCAGCCACGCGCCTTGTCCGAGTTGCGTCGTCAGCGCCGGAAGACTTTCTTGACGACGGCACCGGCGAAAGGCAGCAGTGAGCGCACCGACTTGGGCTGGATCGCGGCACTGCCCGTGACGAGGCGGCCGAGTTTCGAATCTTCTCCGTTGCCGATGCTCACGACCGTGCCGTGTGGGCCTTCTACGTCGAGGTGGACACCGGCGTCTGCCATTTCGCTGGCTGCACGACCTACTGAGCGCAATGCGCTCAGCTTGCCGACCTGGGCCGGCAGCGACGCGTTGAGCAGGCTCGACCACAGCACCTCAAGGTGGTCACTGCGTAGAACCAGCCGCTGGCCTTCCCCTTCCAGGCGAGCGGTGTGTCCATCCACCTCGATGTCGAGGTCAGCGGTCACCGAGAGCACCGCCGAGGTCGGCAGGCCGAGGCGGTGCTCTCGAGCGGTCACTTCGCCGGGACGTTCTCGGCAGTGGTGATGCGCAACGTGCCGTTCAGCTTCCACGTGGCCCGCGCCGAGTCGGGGCCAGTGCTCTTCGGAATCTCGACGGTCATGTCGACGAATTCATAGTTGATTGCTGCGCCCTTACCGGTGAGGTAAGACCACATTTCCTTGCCAAGGTCGGCAAAGCTCGTGGTGTTGCTGTCGTCTAGTGTGTGCTCGCTCAAGGGGTGCTCCTGGTCTTTGAGACATCTGACGGGAGAGTTGCTATTCCAGCGCGTATTGCGCCGTGTGCTTATCCTCACACGCCTACTTCAGCCGTCAACAGGTAGGTAGGTTGACAGGTACGGACATCGGTGTTAAGTGATTGTTGCCTCGACAGTGCGGCCGTTAGCCGCCCGTCTCCACCGTCGGAGTCCGCGTAGCCATAGGAACCGACCGCTGCGGGACCCGGTCACGCAGCGGGCAAGGCCTGGATAAACCTCAGGACGTGTTCGGCGACCAGTTGGGACTGCTCGAGCGAGGTGGAGTGCCCGGCCTGATCGACGCGTACGTGATCACCGCCGGTGGCTGCGGCGATGTTCTCGTCCGAAATCGGCGGCGGGTAGGCGTGGTCTTCGCTACCGGAGATCGCGAGAACTGGAACGCCAACCCCCGCAAGCTCTCCGACGATGCTCTCGCGGTGGATGACCTGGAACGCGGCATCGCCGATGCCGGGGTCGAGCTTTTCCATGAATGCCCGCCACTGCTGCACCTCTGGCGTGTTGGCGGCCAAACTGGTGTCACCGAACATGATGTAGAGCAGTGTGTCGATCAGCTCGGCGCCCCCGACCTCGCCGAGGCGCTCGACGATCGGACCGAACTGCTCCAACTGGTGCTCCTCCTCGGCCGAGGACCCAACCGCGGTCGCACTCAGCAGCAGCTCCGGATAGCGCGCCGCGAGCCGCAGCGCGATGAACCCGCCCATCGAGTTGCCGAGGAAGTGAACCCGTCCGAGACCCAGCTCGGTGATCAGCGCCGCGGCGTCGTCAGTGAGCGCATCCATCGACAGCTCGTCGCGCGTCGCTGCCTGACTCGCGCCCTGCCCCCGGTGGTCGTACGCCACGACCCGGTGCCCCGCCTGTGCCAGCAGCGCACCGAGCTCCTCGAACATCGTGTGGTCGAAGAACAAGGAGTGACTCAGCACCACGGGTACCCCGTCCGCCGGGCCCGAGTCGGCATACGCAATCTGAGTTCCGTTGATGTCAGCGGTTTTCACAGTATTCACGGGTCCTCCAGAGGAGTTGAGGCCGCCAGACGTGACCTGCGGCACATGATGCGTCCGATCGTAGTTGGCACCCGAACCCACGACGAGTCCTTGGCCGAGATTCGACGGATACTGAAGACAACCGGGTCCCGACCTGTCGAAGCCCTTCAGGATCTGCTCGCCGGAGCGTTCCTGCTGGCGTCGACCAGTGGCTAGATCAAAGACCTTCACCGGGCTACCGACTGGCCGGGAGAGCACGACGGCGACCCTCGAGGATGAACTGACCCGGCCTCAAACCTGATTCCCGCAAGTCTGGACTTACTCGCCTATTGGTGTGATTATGATCATCAGAGCTGAACAGCGGTTTAGTACAGGTTTCGGGTCGGACTCCTCGAAAAATCCCATCTCCTCGCTCGGTGCCCCCCATGGCCGGTGGCCCGGTAGAGACACGGAGTTGCCAATTTTCCAGCGCGGCTAATCAGGGACCTAGTTTCGTTTTATCGCCCTATGAGGATGCCTCTACTGACTAGTGACAGCACGGTCACCGCGGGTAATTCTCGCGAACCCAGAAAGGAACCAGAGAATGTTCCAGGCACTGCTATGGCCGAAGGTGGGGTGGATCACCGACCCGCGCCACGCTTGGTACATCGGCTCGGCAACTGCACACGCCACCTATCTCGGCAGCACTACTGCAGTGTGTGGTGCGCCCACTCCCTTCCTGGGTAAGGCGTGGCCTCTTACCGAGGACTACTGGACCCTCCCCTATCTGCGATGTCCAGGGTGCGCGCACCGCATCTATGCACTGGATCAACACTCCAACCCGCCCAGCGACCAGGTACCCGATCCCAGCCCAGCGCGTTGTGATCAGCGTCAGCCGAAAAACCGCTGATCGACCGCTTCGGAACTGACGGTTGTCGTCCGGGGGGAACCAGCGGTCGACGCCACAGCTCGCTCAGCTGCTGAATCACCAGGTCAAGCCTCGGTGACCAGTGGATCGAGCACGCCGTCCACCCTTTCGGGACAGTCCTAGCCCCGATGCCGGGGATCAACAATAAGAACACCACGCCATCAGAGTGCTGGAGTACCCGTCGATGCCTCATATCGGCTCGAGGATATGGACCCCAACCGTTTACTGCGCGACTCTTCCGAATCTTTGAATACAGAGGCCGTAGGGCATCCCGTATCTACCGACCGACTTTCCCGGCCCGCCTTCTGACCGATCAGAGCCCACCAGGGGTAGCTCCCGACCCGTAGACACCGTCCCTATTGGTTCATACGCTGACCAGACTTGCGGTGGACTCCCCTCCGGTTCCCCCTGAGAACGAGGCACTGGCTTCAGATAGGACGTACTCATGAGGTTTGTCCCGACTTGCGTCGCGTCGCTTTCCGTCGCCGCCTTGCTTGCCGTCACAGGAACCACTCCGAGCACGGCGCAGGGGCTCGATTCCACACAGCGTGTGCATAAACCGGACCCCGTCGTGCTTGCTCATCGAGGAGCATCGGGATACCGCCCGGAGCACACGATCGCCGCGTACAAGCTCGCTATCAAACAATGTGCCGACTACATCGAACCCGACCTGGTGACTACGAAAGATGGCGTGCTCGTAGACCGGCACGAGCCGGAGATCGGTGGCACGACCGATGTGTCGAAGCGCCCGCAGTTCGCGAATCGCAAGACCACCAAACAGCTGGACGGTAAACCGCTGACCGGCTGGTTCACCGAGGACTTCACCCTTGCCGAATTGCGGACCTTGCGCGCCGTGGAACGACTGCCGGAACTACGCCCCCAGAACACTGCGTACGACGGGCTCTACCAGGTGCCGACTTTCGAGGAGGTGCTGAAGGTGAGGGCGAAGTCGCGGACTTGCGCAGGCAAACCTCTCGGCGTCATTCCCGAGATCAAGCACTCCACCTTCTTCCGTCAACAGGGCTTCGACATGGAACGCAAGACCGTTGCCATGTTGAAGAAATTCGGTTTGAACAGCCGTCATGACCCGGTGGTGATTCAGAGCTTCGAGGTCAGCAACCTGGTGCGATTGAACTGGTTGACCGGGGTGCGGTTGGTGCAGCTGGTCGATTGCAAGGGCGGGCCCTACGACGCGACAGCGGCCGGCCTCCCCCTCACCTACGCCAACATGTCTACGGCCATCGGCCTGCGGTTCGTCAGCTTGTATGCCGACCAGGTGGCCTTCTGCAAAGACCTGATGATTCCGAAGCGGGCTGACGGCAGTTTGGGCACCCCAACTCCGGCCATTCGAGATGCTCACCGAGCAGGGCTGACCGTTGTCGGCTGGACGTTCCGACGCGAGAACAGCTTCCTACCCCTTGAGTTCCAAAGCAGCAAAAACCCTGCCGATCCGGGCGACCTGGTCGGCGAGATCCGCGTCTTCCTCCGCGCCGGGATGGACCAGCTCTTCACCGACAACCCCGACCTGGGGGTAGTGGCAGTCAAGGGACGGCAGAAGTAGACCCCGAGGAATTCTCGTACCCGAACACGTACCCAGGGAGACACCGCATGCGCACACATCGAACCCGGGGGGTGGCCGTTGTCGGCCTCGCCTTGGCCCTCGCCGGCCTCTCCGTAACGCCGACCTTCGCTTCATCCACGACCGACAAGGCCCCGGCCACGCCTGGAAAGAACCGCTGTCCCCAGCTTCGGTTGGCTGCCAACTGGTCAGGCAACAATGCCCAGTTGATACAGAGCGCCATCGACAAGTACGGCCGCTGCAGCTGGAAAGCCGGGAACCCCCCGCAGCTTCGCCCGTACGCAGTCTTCGACTGGGACAACACCATCATCAAGAACGACATCTCCGACCAGACCATTTTCTGGATGCTGCGCAACGACAAACTCCTGCAACCACGCGCCCGCAACTGGCACAACACCAGTCAATACATGACGATCGAGGGGGCAACCGCCTTGCGGAAAGCCTGCGGCACCAAGACCAAACCCGGCCAACCGCTGAACACAAGCACCAACATCCGTTGTGCCGATGAAATCTTGTCGGTGCGCAAAACCGAGAAGACAACCGGCGGGGACGCCGCTTTCTACGGCGAGAACCAGCGCTACATGCAGGCCATGTACGCGTGGGTGGGGCAGATCATGCAGGGTTACACCCCCGCTGAAGCTCGGGCCATCGCCGCCAAGGCCAGGGTTGCCGCGCTGAAAGCCCCCATCGGAGCGAAGCAGAAAGTGGGCTCCAGCATGGAAACGGCGTGGGTGCGCTACTACCCGGAGATGAAAGATCTGATTCGCACCCTGAAGCTGGCAGGCATCGAGCCCTGGATCGTTTCCGCATCGCCGAAAGAGTTCGCCGATGCCTGGGGGCCAGAGGTCGGAATCAACTCCGCCCACACCCTCGGCGTCAGCCAGGTCGTCCGTAAGGGCAAACTCACCGGCCACCTCAAAGGGTGCGGGGGCCTGCCTGACGGCTCCGACGCGATCATGACCTACATCGACGGCAAGCGATGCTTCATCAATCAGACCGTCCTGGGCGTCAAGGGTGCGCGCGCCCTGCGCCCGATGCCTGCATCGCTTCGACCGGTACTAGCCGGCGGCGACGCCACAACTGACGTGTCGATGGTGCGGGACGGGGTCGGAGTGCACGTCGTGCTCAACCGCAACAAACCGGAGCTGATGTGCCACGCCTTCGACAATGCCGACAAGCGCTGGGCAGTCAACCCGATGTTCATCGAGCCGCTGCCGAAGATGAAGGGCACCTACCCCTGCTCCACCACCGCCTACACGGACTTCGCCGGCAACCCGGGGCCAGTGAAGAGAACTGACGGCTCGGTCATCCCGGACCAGAAGGACACGGTGTTCACCCGGACACGACCCTGAGACCCCACCGACGATGAAACGCGTCTAGCCCCTCGCACCTGACACACTGCCTCGCATGCTGATCGGGCTTCTCGCGGCGGTGCTGGCCTGCCTCAGTTACGGGGTGTCTTCTGTACTACAGGCATACGGTGCGCGCCGCTCGGCCAGCAAGGCAGACGCCCTCGGCGCCACCAACCGGCGCACCGCCACCGGCGGGCCCACGATGGCCGCCACGGTCGCGGCTGGAATGACGCTTGCGTTCATCGTCGGCACTATCCTGGACGTCCTCGGATTCGCCGGCGGCGCGGTCTCGGCACGCCTGATCCCACTGTTCCTGTCCCAGACGATCATCAGCGCCAACCTGGTCGTCACGGCTGTGCTCGGCATCGTGGTCCTCGGCATTCCGCTGCACCGACGCGACTGGGCGGCCATCGCCACCGTCATCGCGGCATTGGCGGCGTTGGGGCTGGCAGCCGGTGGTGAAGGCGGCGGTTCCAGCGACTCGATCGTGCACTGGGGTGTCCTGTTGGGGGCCTTGGTCGTCTTCCTGGTGGGCGTGCTCGTCGTGCGCCGATTGGGTTCTCGAGGCGCCGTGGTCGCTGGTCTCGTCTCAGGTCTGCTGTTCGGCTTCCTCGCGATCGCAGTACGCATCGTCGGCGGTCTGAGCCCGCTCGACTGGACGAAGTTGGCCACAGACCCGGCCGCGTACGCCATCTTGTTCGCCGGGATCGGCGGGTTCTACCTGCACACCGTGGCCCTGCAACTTGGATCGGTGAACGGTGCGACCGCAGCTCTCGTCGTCGGCGAGACCGTGGTGCCGGGAATCGTCGGAGTTCTGCTGCTCGGCGACACCTCACGACCGGGCCTCGCGTGGCTCGCCGTCGTCGGATTCATCCTCGCTGTCGGCGGTTCGGTGGCGGTGGCCGTGTTCGGCGCGGCAGAAGGGTCGCACGGACTCCCCCCAGTAGACCTTCCCCCGCAGATGGCGAACGACAGACTCACTGAGTTGTAGGCGCATCCGGTGCAGTAAGCAACGTCTCGCCGTGCAGCCGGTTGGAATCCGGAAGCCGACGCCTCACACCACGAGACCGACGGCAACGAATAAAGCGACCCGCATGCGCGATCCGTGCGGTTCGAGCATCGCACGGCAAGCGGAACCAAAGCACATCGCGGCGTATCAGTGTCGCGCTTGTTCGCACAGTCGCAGCCAGATCTCGCTCGGCGTGGGGTAAGCCGGAACCGCCTGCCACAGCTGCTCTACGGTGAGCCCTGCCGACACGGCGATCGTCGCCGGGTAGACGTGAGTGCTCGCGCTGGGCCCGGCGAAGGTCGCCGCGAGAACAACGCCTTGCTCGTCCAGGAGCAGTTCGGCGGTGCCGGCGTCGTCGTCACGCTGAACTGCGGTGCCCGCAACCGCCATCGACAGCTCGATACGGCGGACGTCGACTCCACTGTCACGCAACTCGCTCTCGGAGCGACCGACGGAGGCCACCTCAGGATTGGTGAAGATGACCTGCGGAACTGCCCCATGGTCGGACGCCGCAACGAAGCGCGGCCCCTCGAGAGATCCTCCTCGGGCGTTCGCCGCGATCACGTCGCCGCAGACCCGTGCCTGGTACTTGCCCTGGTGGGTGAGCAGCGCACGACCGTTCACGTCACCGACGGCGAAAAGCCAGTCTCCCGCCACGCCGACCACGCGCATCGAGTCGTCGACGGGGACGAACCCGCGGGATTGAGAGAGGTCGCCGAGCCCCACGGAATCGAGCCCGAGATCATCGGTAGCGGCAGCGCGACCGGTCGCGGCGAGCACCTCGTCGACCTCGACGACGAGGTCGGCACCGGAGTCCCGGGTGCCGGTGATGGTGACCACGCCGCCATGGATCCGGCCGTATCCGGTGGCCTCGGGTGCGACTCTGCTGACCTTGGACGGGGACGTCTTCAGCTGCACGTCGACCCCCGCCGAGCGCAGGCCGTCGAGAACGGCATCCGCCGCGAACTGCGACACGTTCTGCAGCAGGCGTTCGTCGCGGACCACAAGGGTGACCTTCGTACCGAATGAGGTGAACCACGTTGCTGCTTCGCACGCGACGACACCTCCGCCGATGATCGCCAGGCGCTCTGGCACCTCGTGCACGTTCGTCGCATCGCGCGAAGTCCACGGCAGGGCCGCTTCGAGACCATCGATCGGCGCAATGCTGGCGGTCGATCCCGTCGCGAGCACTACGGCACGGCGCGCTCGCACGGTTCGCCCGCCGACGCTGACCTCGCGCTCGCCCGACAGTCGTGCGTGACCCCGGATGACCTTGATGCCGATGCCTTCGGCCCACTTCACCTGACTCGAATCGTCGAGCCCGTTCGTGAAGGATTCGCGGCGCTTCAGCGTGGCGTCGACGTCGACGCTGTCGTCGGTCAAAATCGAAGCAACCCCGGGCACGTTCTGTGCGTGATGCAGCACATCGCCGGGCGTGAGCAGCGCCTTGCTGGGCATGCACGCCCAGTAGGAGCATTCCCCGCCGAGGAGTTCGTGCTCGATGATGACCGCCGTCAGGTCACTTCCGGCGATGGCGTACTGGGCGGCGTTCTCACCGACGGCACCACCCCCGATGACGACGACGTCGAACTCCCACAGCTCACTGACGTCGTCAGCATCCTGCGCGGGCCCACTATTTTCGGTCGGATGTGATTGCACCATCTCAGGTTACGCAGCGCGAGCTTTTCCCCGCCCTACCGGACGCTGCGCGTCACCACCAGCCACGGGTCCGGGCGGCATCGTGGGTGCCGGAGTGTGGGAGAAGCCAGAACCCGAGGTCCCTGGTAAACCCACCCGGGCGCGAGGACGCTGGGGTGATGGATCTCGACCCGCACCGCCCCACCCGAGGTCGGTCCCCGTCCGCGCTGAGTCCACACCACGCGCCCACGGGAGGCCGACGTCATGACCGCTGACGGTGATGCTGACGCAGTCATTCAGGTCGCCGGCCTCTGTAAGAACTTCGGCCACGTCGTGGCACTCGACGGTTTGGACCTGACGGTCCGCCCCGGCGAGGTGCATGGCTTCCTGGGCCCCAACGGTTCCGGGAAGTCGACAACCATCCGCATCCTGCTCGGCCTCGTCCGTGCCAGTGGCGGAGTTGCGACGCTGTTCGGTGGTCACCCGTGGCGGGATGCTGTCGCCCTGCACCGCCGGCTCGCGTATGTGCCCGGCGATGTCTCCTTGTGGCCCGGGCTCACAGGCGGTGAGTGCCTCGACGTCCTCGCGTCCTCCCGCGGTAGCCTCGATCCGAACCGGCGCGCCGGCCTGATCGACCGGTTCGACCTGGACCCGTCGCGCAAGGCCCAGGACTACTCCAAGGGCAACCGGCAGAAGGTCGCACTCGTCGCGGCCCTCGCTGCTGACGCCGAGTTGCTGATACTGGACGAACCGACGTCCGGGCTCGACCCCCTGATGGAGTCGACGTTCCAGGACATTATCCGTGAGCGCAGGGCACAGGGCTGCACCGTTCTGCTGTCCAGCCACATCCTCGCCGAGGTCGAGTCACTCGCTGACCGGGTCAGCATCATCCGCCAGGGACGTACCGCGATGACCGGCACC
>JBBPZD010000193.1:0-4963 GCA_038199265.1 Actinomycetales bacterium
CCGCACCCGGCCCGCCCCCCACCCCCCCCCCCGCCCCCCCACCCCCGGGGCCCCCCCACGGCTGGGTCACTTCGGTGACCCAGCGGGCTAGTGTTCCTGACCCAGGGCGCAGTTCCCGTAAGATGGTTTCTCGACTCGTCACGGCAGGGCCCAGAGGTGAATCGGATCGATGAAACCGCCTGTTCGTGGTGCACCGTCCGCAAGGCGCCTCATTCTTACTGTGGGTCGGCCGCTGGTCATCGTCGCAATTTTGCTGGTGTGGGCGATGCTCGCTACGGTGCCGCAGCGCGCTGGTACAGGCAGGGATCTGCCCACCTCGCCAGCCATCACCGCGGCCACGCCTCGCCCGACCCAAGGCCTGCGTGACCGCGGTACGACCGCTGCGTCGCAAGCCAACAGCGACTACCCGGTGCACACAGAGATCGTGGCGACGACATTCTGGATAGGAGAGATCTTCGACCCGAAGGCCGCGGACGGCAGCCAGGTTATTTCGACCTACGACTCGTCGTGGAAGGCGCACTACGGCGGTTGTGACGGGGTGACTTCAGCGGGAGGGTGCGCCACCGAGAAGCGTTTTGCACCGACGTTCTTTCCGCTGCATATGAAGCCTCTTCAGAATCCGTTCTACCTGGATCTGCCCTTTGACGATCTGAACGACACTGCGGCATTCAAACAGCGATGCAACGTGGTGCCGTGGGCGGGCGCTGCGGAGTATGCGGGCCACTGCACGGACCGGAACTTCTCCTACATGAAGAACCGGTGGGTGAAGATGACGGGAGCCGCCGGACAAGTCTGTTACGGCCAGATCGAGGATGCGGGTCCGGGCCAGTACAACGATGCGGCCTACGTGTTCGGCACGAAGAACGCGAGGCCGCTGAACAAGGAATACGGTGGCGCTGGGATGGATGTGTCGCCTGCACTCAACAGTTGCCTGGGTATGAAGGAACTGAACGGTGACACCGATCGACTCTCCTGGCAGTTCGCCGATGCCGGCAATGTGCCTCCGGGTCCTTGGAAGAATCTGGTGACGACCAGCGGTGTCCTCAACGAATGACGGCCGCGGTTGGCACCGTTGTGCGCCTCGACATCGGCCGCGCTCCCGACCTCACTGTGCATCTTTCGTCAGGCAGCTCGCGGGTGACCCTATCGGCTGGGTGAGCGAGTGCAGCTCGAAGCATTTTCTTCCAACCGGTGCGTGACAGTGTCAGTGGTGCCACGATGACAAGATGAAACGGTTGGTCGTGTGCTGCGACGGAACGTGGAACAAGCCGGACAACGAGAACGTCACGAACGTCGAGAAAGTTGCCCGCACGGTGCAAACTGACGCGTCGGCATCCGGAGGCGTCCAGCAACTGGTGTACTACATCAGCGGGGTTGGGGGCGGCAGCTACGAGGTCGACCGTCTGTTGGGTGGGGCCTTCGGATTCGGGCTGTTGCACAACGTGATCGCCTGCTACCGGTTCCTGGCTCAAAACTACGAACCTGGCGACGAAATCTTCATCATCGGCTTCAGCCGGGGCGCCTACACCGCCCGTTCGGTGGCCGGGATGCTCGCGTACGTGGGGCTGCTCACCAAGGCTGCCCTCGTCAAAGAAAAACTGCCCGCAGCCGTCCACCATTACCAACGAACGAAGATGCCCGAGGGCGCCTTCGGAGAGAGTGTGGGGGAGTTCAAGCACGACTATTGCCACGCGGCGAAGGTGACCTTCCTGGGTGTCTTCGACACCGTTGGGGCCTTTGGTGTACCCGGCTTCGGGCGAGACACGCCGCGCTTCCACGACGTCCAGCTGAGCGAGCAGGTGCTTTGCGCCCGGCAGGCGTTGGCGATCGACGAGACCAGGTTCAAGTTCGCGCCCACTTTCTGGGAGGCCCCCAGCGAGCCTGCGGACGCCACGACGCAGAACCCGCGGGTCAAGCAGGTGTGGTTCGAGGGTGCGCACTCCGACATCGGAGGGGGCTATGCCCAGACCGGCCTGTCGGACACGTCGCTGCTGTGGATGGCACGCGAGGCACACGCCGCGGGCCTTGTCTTCGACACGGAGTTGTTGGGCGAGTACGTCAACAGCGGGTCCGACCCGATCTGTCACAACCCCCTCAGCCTGATGTACAAGATCGACAACGCGATTCTCGGAGCCAAGGAGCATCTGCCCTGGCACGACGAGCACAACGAGTTCAGCCACAGGCTGCGGTTGCTGACCAACGACCACGCCCTGTCCGTGCGGGTGGCATCCTCCGCGGTCAACCACCACCAGGAGGGTGGGTACGCACCGGCCAACCTGGCGGCGTTCGCGAGTCAGACAAACGGATTCCAGGGGATCACCGAACCCGTCGTCGGGCTTCCCGAGGCCGGGCTCGACCTGGCAGACCTGAGCTAGGGTGCCGACCCTTTGCGGTGGTCTGGGTTCAGCGAGGTGCCGGCCAGGTCGTTGCGGTCGTGCGGTCTGCAGGAACCGACGCAGTCGCGGCCATCGGAACCGGGTGAAGGGCCACCATCAGTTGGGTGACAGTCGCGGGGTCGTTGAGGCGGTCGCCGTAGGCCTCGCGCACCTGGCCCATGCGGTACCGGACCGTTTGCGCGTGGACGTGCAGCTCGGCAGCGACATCGTCGCGGCGGCCCTGGTGCAAGAGCCACGATCGCAGCGTCTCGGTCAGCCGTTCGTAAGAGGATTCGCCGGGTTGGCCCAGTGGAGCCAACATCTTCGCCCGCAGGTCGGCTAGCTCGCTCGGTGCGGACGTGAGCACCAGATCAGCGAGGTGCTGCTCGGTGTCGATGAGCGTGTCGCGGCCACGCCCGAGCCCGACTTCGAGTGCCCGGACGGCCCGCGTGTACGACGTCGCAGCCTCCAGCCAAGGCCGGGCCGGGCCGATGTAAGCCTCACGGTCAGCGAGCAACCGCAACGCTCGACGGCGGTCTGACACCAGCAGCACGGTGCGCTCGCTACCCTCCCTGTCACCCGGTTCCTCGGCCGCCCGCAGCGTGTTCGGTCCGAGAGCGGACAGCATCGAGCCGAGCCGGGTCGACGGCAGGACGACGACGGTCAACCGGCGCGGGGCAGTCCACTCCGCCCGGGCCGCCAACTCACGAACGACCTCTTCACCACGGCCGGCGATCAGGGCCGATGCCAGCCGTTCCAGGCGCCGCTCGCTGGTGCGGCCCTGCTGCGCCAGGGCCGCTGCGTGCCCCTCGATGCTCGAGGCGTTGAGTTCGTCGATATAGGTGAAGACGAGCTCCGCGAACTGCGCAGTCGCTGCCGCATCGAGCCCCGCAGACACCGCCGCAGCCGACATCTCGCGCCACGCGACCCGTGCGCCGATGCGGTACGCCGACAGCAGCGCATCCATCGGACGGCCGCTGTGCGCCTCGCCCGCGCCCAACTTGTAAGCCCCATCGAGCGCGTACGCGTGCGGTGTCGGATCGCTACGGCGCCGACCTCTCGCGATACGCAGGAATCCACCGAGCGCTGCCTCGACGGCCCCCTCGATGTTCGCCCGCAGCTCACCGCTCGGGGTGTGTGCGTACTCCGGCACGGATGCGAAGATCTCGTCCACGCAATGCTCAGCGAACTCGGGCAAACGTTGATGCAGGGTGTCCAGCACCTCGGGTGCGAACCGCAGTGGTGAGTGGGCCTCGGCTGTCATTTCTCTCCGGTCGCTTGTTCTTTACGAACAAGATAGCGCGAATAATTCACGTGCAACGCACAAGAAACTGTCGGCGAGAGCAGGCATTCTGTTTACATGGTACTTATCTCCGGCGACCGGCCGATGGACGGCGAGCGCGCTCAGCGCCCCTCATCCGTCTGGCGATCGCGTGCCTTCGCGCTGCTGAAGGCGACGACCACGCCGCTGCTGCCCGAGGACTACGTCGACTTGTTCGACCCGTTGCGCACCTCCACCGTGCTGCGGGCGCGGGTCGTCGACATCATCTGCGAAACCCAGGACGCTGCGACCGTCGTGTTGCGCCCGGGGCGCACTTGGCGCGGCCACGTACCCGGTCAGTACATCCGGATCGGCGTTGACATCGATGGCGTCCGTATGTGGCGCGCGTACTCGGTCACCTCCGGCCCGCGCACCGACGGCTGTATCGCGATCACCATCAAGGCCATCACCGGCGGCGCGGTCAGCACCCACCTTCTCGGGTCGCTGAGGGTCGGCCAGATCGTGCAGATGGAGCAGGCCGACGGCGCATTCGTACTACCTGAGATCCTGCCGAATAAGATTCTGCTACTCACCGGCGGCAGCGGCATAACGCCCGTCATGGGAATCCTGCGGCATGCGGTGCAGGATCTCGACGATGTCGTGATGCTGCACTCTGCGCCGCGCCCAGAAGACGTGATTTTCGCCGAAGAGCTTCGCGCGCTCGGTGAGGACGGCCGAATCACGCTGCTGGAACGGCACACCGACGAGCACGGCCTGCTGGACACGGGCGAGCTCGAAGCCCTCGTACCCGACTGGCGCGACCGAGAGACGTGGGCGTGCGGTCCGGCCGGGATGCTCGAAATGCTCGAGGGCTACTGGGAGTCGGCTGGCCACGCGCACCGATTGCACACTGAGCGTTTCCGCCCTGCACTCGCCGAGCCAGGCGAGGGTGGCACCGTTTACTTCACCAAGGCCGACCGCGAGATCGAGTGCGACGGCGCCCGGCCGATCCTCGACATCGGCGAGGAGTCCGGTGTCCTGATGCCCTCCGGATGCCGGATGGGCATCTGCTACGGATGCGTGCTGCCGATGCGCGAAGGCGCTGTCCGGGACCTACGCACCGGCGAGGTCACGACCGCGACCCCCGGTGACGGGATCCTCATCCAGACCTGTATCTCCGCAGCAGCCGGACGCTGCGACCTCGTCCTCTAGAACCCCCGCACTTCACCAGACCATCTCCACCGGAAGGAACACCCACATGACTGCCATGACAAAGAAGGAACACAACCCGGTCGCGCACCTGACACGTTCGGACATCGAGAGCCTC
>JBBPZD010000194.1:0-7889 GCA_038199265.1 Actinomycetales bacterium
ATCACAGCGCAGAAGGTGCCGGCGCCTGCAGCGAAGTCGCGGTCGCTGAGTACCCCATCGCGCGACCAGGTGACCTGCACGTGTGTCGGGTCGGTACCTTCGAACTCCACCGGCACGTGGTCACCGAGTTCGACGGAGCGGTCGTCGACCTCACCTGAAACCGTGGCGGTCATCGCCAATCCAACTACCTAGGTCACCACGATGGACCTGGGATCGTCGCGGTAGAACGGCGCATCCTCGAATCCGATGACCCGGCCGGTCGTCACAACACGGTCTCCGGAGGGCAGGTCGTCGGGCGCCCAGCAGGCGGAAACCCACTCCGACGCCGCGAACACGATCATCAGCGCGAAGAACCGGGCTACCGGTGCAGAATGCGAGAGCAGGCGATAGCCACGCTTACGCCAGTGCCCATTCGGGTCTTCTCGAGCCGAAGGTGCCGCGTGCCGCCCGACAGTCCTCGGATCGGGGCCACCTCGATCAGCACCTGAGCGGTTCAGCAAAGACCCCGGAGATCTCCCGCTCAGCCACAACACTGTGTAGACGCCGACGACGTACAGCGTGAAAGCCATCAGTATGGACATCGCGATCAGGAACCCGGAGAACGCCCAGTCAGCGATATCGGCGCCGAACAGGGGCGCCAGCCTGGCACCGACAAGGGCGCCTGTCCCGCCGAAGCCGAGCCCCGAGGCGTACGCGCTCCACGCAATGACCCCGCCAGTTCGGTCAGCGTCCAGGATCAACCTCCCCGTTACCTTCAGAGCGATGCACCGCACTGCACGGGTCATCAACTGCACTGGTCCCCTGCGGCGCGTGGGTTGATCGGGCACGCCGAGTATGGTCCCGGACCTGACGTCTCTCGACGGCCTTCCGGTCCGGGCGATGGGACATCTCACCAAGACTGAACAGCGAACCGACAACTAGGAAGATCGCAACCGCCCAGACGACGGCTCCACTGCGTGCCAGCAATCCAGCCGCGATGATGACCAACGTCAGCTTCACGATCAACCCATCCGGGTAGCGCAATCGGCGCGTCGCCCGTGGCGCGAGCCACAGGCCCCAGATCACGGCCGCCACGAGGGGAAACGCGACGGCGACCGCGACTGCCATCGGCCCGTCAATCCCCAGCCGCCACCCCGCGACGGCGAGACCTGCCAGCATCGCCAACTCCGCGAAGAAGACGGACACGTCTACCTTCGAGACCGTCTGCCGATCGACCGACATATTCATCACTCCCTGTATCGGCACACATCGTGCCAGGCCCGAGGGCACTGAGCATTCCGGACCTGGCAGTGTCGGTCTGCACGCTTCGGGGTCGCTGAGCGGTGCATCCGGGACCGGCGGTGTCGCTCCGCACAACCTCGGGTCGAACGCACCTCAATCGCGATGTCAGTGGCAGCAGTCAGCATGATCTCGTGCTACAGACCGTCGCGATCTCCGGGTACCGCTCCGTGCGCAATCTCCTACTGCCGCTCACCGGCCTGGACGTCATCACGGGTGCGAACGGCAGCGGCAAGTCCAACGTGTACCGGTCGCTGCGGTTGATCGCCGGCATGGCGACCGGCACTGCGATCAGCGCGCTCGCCCGCGAGGGCGGGTTGGGCGCGGTGCTGTGGGCGGGCCCGGAGACCGGCACCAGCGGTGAGCACGCAGCCCAGGGGACCCGACGCAAGGGTCCGGTAGCCCTGCGGCTGGGATTCTCCGGCGACGGGCTCGGGTACGCGGCCGATCTCGGGTTGCCAACCCCGATGGACATCGGTGACGGGTCGCTTTTTGTGCGCGACCCCGTCATCAAGCGCGAGTGGATCTTCGCGGGCGCGTTCCCTCGGCCTGCGACGCTGCTCGCCGATCGCAACCGGCAGGTGGTGCGGGTACGCGAGGAGACGTGGCGCGATCTACCGGCCAAGCTCGCGGGGCACCGCAGCGTGCTCGCCGAGATCGCCGACGCCGAAGGTGCGCCGGAGGTCCTGGCACTGCGGAACTCGTTGCGGGAGTGGCGTTTCTATGACCACCTTCGCACCGACCCACGAGCACCCGCTCGCCTACCGCAGGTCGGTACCCGAACCCCCGTCCTCGCCGCAGACGGCGGCGACCTGGCAGCGGCACTGCAGACCATCATCGAACTCGGGCACGCCGACCTGCTCCACGATTCGATTACCTCGGCGCTTCCCGGATCACACCTGACCATCGAGTGCAGGGACGGCGTCTTCTCGCTCGGCCTGCGCCAACCAGGGTTGCTCCGCGTGCTGGGCGCTAGCGAGCTCTCGGACGGCACGCTGCGCTTCCTGATGCTCGCTGCAGCGCTGCTGAGTGTCTATCCGCCCGGTCTGATGGTGCTGAACGAGCCGGAGACCAGCCTGCACCCCGACCTGTTCCCAGCACTCGGTTCGCTCATCGCCGCAGCAGCCCGCGTCAGCCAACTCATCGTGGTCACACACTCCGCGCCGCTCGTCGGCTGGATCGAGAGCGCCAGCGGGCGCGAGATCGGCCGGCTGCACTTGGACAAGCGCGACGGCGAGACGAAACTGCGCCACCAGGGTCTGCTCAGCACCCCGTCGTGGGAGTGGCCTAAACGCTGACCGCTCGCCCGGCCCCCGACCGTCACCGTGAGCGTCCGCAAAATCGTGCAGCCGTGCGCACGAAAACGCGGACACTCGCGGTCGGCCGGGGCCCCTCAGGAGTCGATGCGATCCCAACCGCGCCTCGTCGGCTGGTTTCCGAGCTGGTCATCGCGGCTGCGGTAGACGATGTACGGGCGGGTGAGGTATCCGATCGGTGCGCTGAAGACGTGCACCAACCGGGTAAAGGGCCACAAAGCGAAAAGTGCCATCGCTACCAGTCCGTGTATTTGAAAGCCGAGCGGCGCAACGCCCATCAGGTCCGGGTGCAGGTCGAAACGGAAGATGCCGCGGAACCAGACCGACACGCCCTCTCGGTAGTTGTAGGACCCAGCGGCGTTCGCGATCAGTGTGTTGTAGACACCGAGCACGATGACAGTGCCGAGGAAGAGGTACATCACCTTGTCCATCCGCGTCGTTGCGGAGAACACCGGTCCGGTGGTGCGGCGGCGGTAGATCAAGATCACCATTCCGACGAGCGTCATCATGCCGGCCACTGCGCCGCCAACCAGTGCCACGACGTGGTAGATCGTCTCGGAGATCCCCACCGCGCTGGTCCATGACTCTGGTATGCCGAGGCCGATCACGTGCCCGAAGAAAACTCCGATGATGCCGAAGTGGAAGAGCGGGCTGCCGATCCGCAGCAGTCTGCTCTCGTACAGCTGGGAGGAGCGGGTCGTCCAGCCGAATTTGTCGTAGCGGTATCGCCAGAAGTGGCCCACCACGAAGACCGTCAGGCAGATGTAGGGGAACACCACAAATAGGAACACGTTCATCGCGTAGCTCCCCGGAAGCTCGGCATGGGCAGCGAGACACGGCCCGCGGCAGCGGGCGCCGCTGCCCGTGCAGCAGACGGACTGAATTCCGGGGTGGCGAACGGAGCCAGCCCCACCTCGTCCTCCGGTGGGCCCTCTGCGGCCAACCGGCGCACGGCGTCCCGCTCGTCCCCACCCAGCGGCGGGAACGTCGCGCACACCGCGTCTACTGCCCCGGACCACGGCGAGTCCAGGTCCCGCAGTGACAGCCGCAGCAACTCCAGGCCGGCACGATGATCGAGCATCAGAGCCCGCCCAGCCTCGCGGTCGATCGTCGCTGCATATTCCAGCACCACGCACAGGTGGTCCGGCAGCTCAGTCTCCGCGAGATCGAAACCCGAGCGTTGAAAGGTCTGCTTGAACCGCAGCAGAGCCAGCCCTCGTTTGCGGGTGTCGCCGTGTGCGAAGTAGGTCAGGTAGAGGTTGCAGCGGCGACGATTGTCGAAGGTCTCGACATAGTCACACTGCAGTTGTTCCAATGGCGTGGACTCCAGACGCGAGATCAGCTGAGCCAGACCCCCGCTCATCGAGTCCGGCAGACTCGCGACGGCCACCCGCAACATCGGTAGCTGCCGGACCAGGTCCTCAGTCGGGTAGTCCAGCAGCAACGAGGCGGACTGCCACACAATGGTCAGCTGTTCATCCCGCTGCCGGGCCTGCGCGCGGCGTCTCACTTGCGCGCCTCCGGTGTTGGCGCTGAACCGGGCTCGATGCCGGCCGCGTTCGCTGCCTCGCGGGTCTCATCCGACTCCGGGTCACCAGCGTCGGACTGCGTTGGGAACAGTCCGGCCGGCGCGCCGTTGCCGTCCCAATTGAGCAGGTTCACTCGAGCGCTGCGATCGGGTGGGCCCGCAGACGCATCACTCATCTGGCGGGCTTTCAACATCTGGAAATTTTCGACGGCAATCGGTGCGGGGCCACCTGACCCCTCGCCGAACGGGCCGGAACCGCCCATCCCCGGGCCGCCGTCGAAGTCCAACGAGCACTCGGTGGCCAGCTCCTCCAGCGAATGCGCCTGCTCGGTGTGCGCGGGCGGGATGACGTACCGCTCGTCGTACTTAGCCAGTGCGAGCAGCCGGTACATGTCGTAGATGTCCTCCTCACTCATACCCACCTCTTGCGCGATCGAGGCATCCGGGTCGCGGTCCATGTTGATATCGCGCATGTAGGACCGCATCGCAGCGAGCTTGCGCAGCACCAGGTTTACCGGCTCGACATCACCAGCGGTGAAGAGCTCGGCGAGATACTCCACCGGTATCCGTAGCGCATCGATAGCCGCGAACAGATTGCCTTTGTCCTCGGCATCGAAACCGGTGTCCTTGATCACGTCCACTACCGGCGACAGCGGCGGTATGTACCAGACCATCGGCATCGTGCGGTATTCCGGATGCAGCGGCAGCGCCACCTTGTACTTGCTGATCAACGCCCAGATCGGCGAGCGCTGCGCAGCTTGTACCCAGTCGTAGGGGATGCCGGCGAGTTCGGCCTCGCGCATCACGTCGGGGTCGTTAGGGTCCAGGAAGACCGACCGCTGCGCCTCGTAGAGCCCCTGGTCGTCCTCGGTGGACGCGGCTTCCAGCACCCGGTCGGCGTCGTAGAGCATCAGGCCGATGTACCGCAGCCGCCCGACGCAGGTCTCCGAGCACACGGTTGGGATGCCAACCTCGATCCGCGGGAAGCAGAACGTGCACTTCTCGGCCTTACCCGTGCGGTGATTGAAGTAGATCTTTTTGTAGGGGCATCCCGACACGCACATTCGCCAGCCGCGGCACCGGTCCGGGTCGACCAGGACGATGCCGTCTTCCTCGCGTTTGTAGATCGCGCCGCTCGGGCAGGACGCCGCGCAGCTGGGATTGAGGCAGTGCTCGCAGATCCGCGGCAGGTAGAACATGAAGGTCTGTTCGAACTCGAACTTCACTTTGTCCGCGATCTTCGCGAGCATCGGGTCCAGGTGCGCCGTCGCGGTCGAACCGCCGAGGTCGTCGTCCCAGTTGGCCGACCATTCGATCTTCATGTTCTTGCCCGTGATCAACGACTTGGGACGCGCGACCGGGACGTGCTCCTGCGCGGGGGCAGTGGTCAACGTGGCGTAGTCGTAGGTCCACGGTTCGTAGTACTCGTTGATCGAGGGCAGTTTGGGGTTGGAGAAGATCGTGGCGAGTTTGACGAACCTGTTGCCGCCCTTGAGTTTCAGGCGCCCGCGCGAGTTCAGCTCCCACCCGCCCTTCCATTTCTCCTGGTCCTCGTATGTACGCGGGTACCCCAGGCCGGGCCGGGTCTCGACGTTGTTGAACCACACGTACTCGACGCCCGAGCGGTTGGTCCAGGCCTGTTTGCAGGTCACCGAACAGGTGTGACACCCGATGCACTTGTCGAGGTTCATCACCATGGCCATCTGAGCCATTACGCGCATGTCAGTACTCCACGTCCTGCGAGCGCCGACGGATGACCGTGACCTCATCGCGTTGGTTGCCGGTCGGGCCGAGATAGTTGAACGCATAGGTCAGCTGGGCGTATCCGCCGATCAAATGGCTGGGTTTGATGAGCAGCCTGGTCAGCGAGTTGTGCACGCCACCGCGCTTCCCAGAGGTCTCTGCAAGCGGTACATCGATCAGCCGGTCCTGTGCGTGGTACATGTACACGGTCCCCTCCGGCATCCGGTGCGAGACGATCGCGCGCGCGACAACCACGCCATTGCGGTTGACCGCCTCGATCCAGTCGTTGTCCTTGATCCCGACCTTGGCGGCGTCTTCGACGCTCATCCAGATGTTCGGACCGCCGCGGGCCAACGACAGCATGAACAGGTTGTCCTGATATTCCGAATGGATCGACCACTTGTTGTGCGGCGTGAGGTACCGGACCGTCAACCCCTCCACCTCACCGCCGGTGCCGTCCGAGACATTCCCGAGGACGGGCTCAGCGAACAACGAGGCCATATTCAGCGGTGGCCGATAGACCGGCAAACCTTCACCGAGCTCGGTCATCCAGTCGTGATCGAGGTAGAAGTGCATCCGCCCGGTCAAGGTGTGCCACGGCTTGCGGCGTTCGACGTTGATCGTGAACGGGGAGTACCGCCGCCCGCCCGTCTCCGAGCCAGACCATTCCGGCGAGGTGATGACCGCGACCGGCGCCGCCTGGGTGTCAGCGAACGTGACGTGTTTGCCTTCGTGCTCTTCTGCGAGGTCCGCCAACGTGACACCGGTGCGCTTCTCGAGGGTCTTGAACCCCTGCACCGCGAGCGCGCCGTTCGTCGTCCCCGACAACGTCAGGATCGCTTCGCACACCTGCTTGTCCCGAACCAGGAGTGGACGACCGTCAGCGACACCGCCGCGCACCATTCCGTTCTTGTGTTTCAGGTAGTCGACCTGCGCACCGAGCTCGAACGTCACACCCTTGGTCGTTGCACCGAGAGTGTCCATCAGCGGGCCCAGCGCGCCCATCTTCGCTGCGACGGCGCCGTAGTCCCGCTCCACTTCGATCAACTTGGGCATGGTGACCCCGGGGATCGGTTCGCACTCCCCGGCCTTCCAGTCCCGCACCACCCCATGCGCATTGGCCATCGCGTCCGCAGTGTCATGGGTCAGTGGAGCGGCCACGACATCCTGACGGACGCCGAGCCGGCTCTGCGCAAGCTCACTGAACTTGGTGGCGATCGTCATCCAGGTGTCCCAGTCGTTGCGGGTCTGCCAGGGCGGCGCAATCGCGGGGTTGAAGGAGTGTACGAAGGGGTGCATGTCGGTGCTGCTCAGGTCGTACTTCTCATACCAGGTCGCCGCCGGAAGCACGACGTCGGAGAAGATCGTGGTGCTGGTCTGCCGGAAGTCGATCGTCATCAACAGGTCGAGCTTGCCTTCGGGAGCGTGCTCGCGCCATCGCACGTCACGCGGCCTCGCACCCGGCGGCGCCTCGGTCGCGCGCACCGAGGAGTCTGCGCCCAGCAGGTGTTTGAGGAAGTACTCGTGCCCCTTGCCGGAGGAGCCGAGCAGGTTGGAGCGCCAGATATTCAGGATGCGCGGGTAGTTCTGCAGCGCGTCCGGGTCCTCGCCGGCGAAGTTCAACTCACCGCTCTTGAGCTGCTCCACGATCCGGTCCGCCACCGGTTGCCCCGCCGCCGCCGCTTCGTCGCACAAATCGAGCGGGTTGCGGTCAAACGTGGGGTAGGACGGCATCCAGCCCATCCGTGCGCTCTGCGCCAATACGTCCGCAGTGGTCTTGTTCGCGAATGCACCTTTGGCCGATGTTGCCGCCAGGGTGTCCGCGCTGAACGGGTCGTAGCGGAACTGGTTGGTGTGCAGGTACCAGTACGCAGTCTGAATCATGTTGCGCGGCGGACGATTCCAGTCCAGGGCGTTCGCGACCTGGTTGTAACCGGTGAGCGGGCGCACCTTCTCCTGGCCCACGTAGTGCGCCCAGCCGCCACCGTTTACTCCCTGGCACCCGGTGAGATTGGTCAGGGTGA
>JBBPZD010000195.1:0-9910 GCA_038199265.1 Actinomycetales bacterium
AAGATCGACCTGGTGCCCAGTGCGGGATCACCGGTGAGGGCTGGTTCATGAGCATCACCGTCGTCACCGCTGTGAGCGCGCTCTCCGAAGCAGCCGTGGCAACCGCGCTGGGCACGGGCAGGGAGCTGAGAGTCGTGCGCCGGTGTCCCGACGTTGCTGACCTGCTCGCCGTGGCCCAGGCAGGCCGGGCCCAGGTCGCCGTCATCTCACCCGATCTGCAGGGCATGCGCCGGTCGGTGCTGGCTGATCTACGATCCAGTGGTGTCGCGATCGTCGGCGTGTTCGATCCACACGACGAGGCGCAGGAACGGACACTGCGGCAGTGGGCGGTGTCCCGACTGGTCGGCGTGCACGATCCCGGGGCACTGGTCCGGCAGGTGTCGGAGGCAGCTCAGCGCGCCGATCCGGTTCTTGACCCGGGGTTGAGCGATGTCGACGCCGAGTTTGCGCAGATGCTGGGTGACGGCCCGACATCGCCCGGCTCCGATCACCGCATCTCAGCCGCGACCGACATAACCTCGAGCGGCTCGGAGACGTCCGGCGCCTGCGGCGACGTGCTTGACTCCGGGGCGGTTGCCGGCGGGGACTCTGCTAGGACGCAGGGCCGCATCGTGGCTGTCTGGGGTGCTGTGGGATCGCCGGGGCGCACGACGGTCGCAGTCAACCTTGCGGCTGAACTCGCCGCGATCGGCAAGACCGCCATGATTGTCGATGCGGACACCTATGCAGCGTGTGTGGGGCAATTGCTTGCGCTGTTGGACGAAGCGCCCGGCATCACCGCGGGAATGCGGCTGTCCGAAGCAGGTCGTCTCGATGTGTCTGCGCTCGCTGCGGTGGCGCCGATCGTCACACCGGGGCTGCGGGTGCTGACCGGCATCTCACGATCCGTGCGGTGGCCGGAAATCCGCGAGGACGCACTCACCGAGGTTTTGACCACCGCCCGTGAACTGGTCGACTTCGTCATCGTCGACTGTGCTGCCCCGATCGAGGAGGACGAGGAACTGAGTTACGACACTCTCGCCCCGTGTCGGAACGCGGCGACGCTCGCCACTCTGCGCGCTGCGCAGACCGTGATTGTGGTCGGCACGGCTGACCCGGTCGGCTTGCAAAGACTCGTCCGTGCCCTGGAGGACGTGCGGCCGGTAATAGCCGTGGAACCCACGGTGGTCGTAACCCGGGTTCGCAGTTCCGCCGTGGGGAGCTCGCCGCGGGCCAAAGTGACCGAGGCACTGAGTCGGTTCGCAGGCGTCCATGATCTGGTCCTCGTTCCCGAAGACCGTGAGGCAGTCGACGCTGCGCTTCTGGCAGGTCGGACGCTCTCGGTGAGCGCACCGAACAGCGACGCCCGAGAAGCCATCCGGGCACTTGCATCCCGGGTCTCAGGTGTCGACCTCCTGAGCAGGCGCAGCCGACTGCGTTCGTTGCGCTGGGTAGCCGGCGCGCGGTGAGGTTCCGGGCCGGTGTCGCAGTCGCAGGGTGATGGTCTGACAGCATGGCGTCGTGCACGAACGCCTGAGCTCCCTGGATGCTTCCCTGCTGTATTCCGAGCAGCTGAGCACCCCGCTTCAGGTCGGGTCGGTGATGATCTTCACCCCGGGACCGCATGGTTTCAGCTACGAGTCGCTGTTGGACCTGGTGGGTGTCCGCATAGCCGAGGTGCCTCGGTACCGGCAGCGGGTGCGGGAGGTGCCAGGTCGTATAGCAGCACCGTTGTGGATCGACGACGACCAATTCGACGTCGAATACCACGTACGTCGCTCGGCGCTTCCCCGTCCCGGAACAGTGACCCAGCTCGAGGAGTTCGTTGCGCGCATCCAAGCGCGGCCGCTCGACCGGGACCGGCCACTGTGGGAGATCTACCTGGTCGAGGGTCTGGAAAGTGGCCGCTTCGCACTTGTCACCAAGTCCCATCAGGCCCTGGTCGATGGTCGTAACGCGGTTGATCTGGCGCAGCTGCTCATCGATGCCGATCCGACTCGAGCAGTAGGCCCCGCACCGCAATGGCGTTCGGTGCGGGCCCCGAGCGACATCGAACTGTTCGCGAACGCCGCACTCGACGTGGCTCGAAGCCCCGGTGCGGCGGTACGCGGAGTACGTGAGGCAGCGACCGGTGTCGGATCGGTTGCTGGGCAGGCACTGTCGGTGATGGGTGGTGCGGCGGGGCTGCTGGCGCGCAGTGTGAGCAGACCCGCCCCGGAGAGTCCGCTGAACCGGCCGGTGGGGGCCCGCCGTCGGTACGTGATGGTCGAGAGTGAGCTCGGGCGCTACCAGGCGGTCCGCAACCGCCTGGTAGCGGACGCCGACGATGTCGTGACCGTGCATGCAGTGGTGCTCGCGACGATCACCGGGGCGCTGCGGGCGTGGCTGATGACCCGCGGCGAAGGGATGTCGGGCACGGCGAAGATCCGAGCGTTGGTGCCGCTCGGATTCGAGGCTCAGGACGGCGGCGCCGGGGTCGTGCCGTGTTTCGTCGATCTTCCGGTGGGGGAGCCGGCCCCGATGATGCGAGTCCAACAGATCGCGTACGACCTGCAGCAGCAGGTACAGGGCGGGACCAGTGCGCGAGCTTTGACGAGGCTCAGCGGACTTGCGCCGCCTACCTTCCACGCGCTCGGTTCCCGTCTGGGCAGCGCTGTCTCCCGGCGGATGTTCAACGTCGTCATCACCAACGTTCCAGGTCCGCAGCAACCGTTGTACTTGGCCGATGCAGAGATGATGGGGGTGTACCCGGTCATCCCGCTGACCAAGAATCGGGCGTTGGCGATAGGTCTCACCTCGTATAACGCGAAGGTATGTTTCGGGCTGAACGGCGATCGTGAAGCGATGCCTGATCTGGAGTTGTTCGGGCAGTTCATCGAGGATGCGTTGACAGAATTAGCGCACGAAGGAGCCGCAAGATGAGTGGAGTGATCCGGGTCTATCTGCCGCTGACGACCGACCAGCTGACCGAGCTGTTGACCAAGCGGGAGGTATCGGCGGCCCAGCTGCAGGGTTTCGCTGTGACGCCTGGTCTGCTGGCGGCTCTCCCATCCCCGGAGGACGAGGAGGGTGGCGAGTACGCGGCCCTGCAGGAAGCGGCGTTCCACGCAGCGGTTCAGGGTGTCCGGGTCATCGTTGCCGCCGACGTGGTCCCTGAAAATATCGAAGAACCGTCCGCCAGATCCCCCGGAAGCTCGCCCGCTCAAGTGACCGTTCGAGGTGGGCTGGCTTTGCCTCGGGTGGTGAGTTTGCAGGTGTTGGATCCTGAAGGTGAGCGGGACCCGGGTACTGAAATGGACCTCTCCTGGTACGACGTCACCGAATTGTCACAGTTGCTGAATGATGTGGGTTGATCGCGATTCGCAGCGATCGTGGACACCGCAGCACTGGGTCAGTGCACGTGCCACGATGATCGCCACATATATCTCGAACTGAAAACCAGCCCGCATCAGTGCCTGGCCATTTTCACCATTCCCCGCTTAAGGAGCGACCGCTCATGGATGCAGTCACCTCGGTCCCAGCCCCCGTCAACGAACCAGTTCTGGACTACCGCCCGGAAAGCTCGGAACGAGCCGACCTGGAGGTAGCTCTCGCAGAACTTGCTGCAGCGCCGGTCGACCTGCCGCACGTGATCGACGGCAAGCGGGTGACCGGCACGGGCCAGGAGATCGCAGTCCGTCAGCCGCACGCGCACGCCAAGATTCTGGGCACGATGCGCAATGGCACTGCCGATGATGCCCAGGCGGCCGTCGCTGCTGCCAAGAAGGCGGCTCCGGCCTGGCGCGCGCTGTCCTTCGATCACCGCGCCGCCGTCATCCTGAAGGCTGCCGACCTGTTGTCCGGTCCGTGGCGTGCCCGGGTGAACGCGGCGACGATGCTCGGACAGAGCAAGACCGTTGCGCAGGCCGAGATCGACAGCGCGTGCGAATTGATCGACTTCTGGCGTTTCAACGTGCACTTTGCGCGCGACATCATGGCCGAGCAGCCCATCGCGAACTCGCCCGGCGTATGGAACCGCACGGACCACCGCCCACTAGAGGGTTTTGTGTACGCCATCACCCCGTTCAACTTCACTGCTATTGCCGGAAACCTGCCGACTGCGCCGGCGTTGATGGGTAATACGGTGGTCTGGAAGCCGTCCCCCACTCAGCAGCGTTCGGCGCAGCTGATCATGGAGCTGCTCGAAGAGGCCGGCATGCCGCCCGGCGTCATCAACATGGTCACCGGCGACGGCCTCGAGGTCTCCAAGGTGGTCATGGCCGACCCCGACCTGGCCGGTATCCACTTCACCGGGTCGACCCCGGTCTTCCAGAAGCTCTGGAAGACGGTCGGGGAGAACCTCACCGACTACAAGACCTACCCGCGACTGGTGGGCGAGACCGGTGGCAAGGACTTCATCCTGGCGCACCCGAGTGCGAACGCCGACGTGTTGCGCACGGCCATGATCCGCGGCGCGTTCGAGTTCCAGGGCCAGAAGTGTTCCGCCTGCTCGCGAGCGTACGTGCCGCAGAGTCTGTGGGACCAGATCAAGGACGACCTGGCCTCGATCACCGATAGCCTCACCCAGGGTGACGTCACGGACTTCAAGAACTTCATGGGAGCCGTCATCGACGACCGTGCGTTTGCCAAGCACAAGGCCGCGATCGACATGGCTCACTCCGACAGCGGTATCGAGGTCGTTGCTGGTGGAACCTACGACGACTCGGTCGGCTACTTCATCCGCCCGACGATCCTGAAGGTCGACGACCCTGAACATGAAGTCTTCAGCACCGAGTACTTCGGTCCGATCCTCGCGGTGTTCGTCTATCCCGATGCCGACTACGACGCCGTGCTGGACCAGATGGAGTCGGTCGCGTCCTACGCGCTCACCGGTGCCATCCTCGCGGTCGATCGCAGCGTCGTGGCCGACGCGATGGAGCGGTTGCGTTTCGCGGCCGGCAACTTCTACATCAACGACAAGCCGACTGGCGCCGTCGTCGGACAGCAGCCGTTCGGTGGTGGCCGCGCCTCAGGCACCAACGACAAGGCCGGTGCGCCGATCAACCTGCTGCGCTGGACAAGCCCGCGGTCGATCAAGGAGACCTTCGTAGCCCCGAAGGCCCACCCTTACCCCTCGATGGACTGAACCACTTCACGAAGTTCTCAACTTCGGTGAAAGAACCCCGGCGAGCCACTACGACTCGCCGGGGTTCTTTGTGAGGTTCAGTTGCCGAGGTACTTCCTCCCGGTGGATGCCTCGCTACGGATTGCCGCAATGATGGCGGGGGCTGCGGCCTGTTCGATCTTTGCGCCGATAAAGGGCACTCGCGCCTTCAAATCACCGGCGACGGTCATCTGCGTCTGGTTGCCGGACGGTGCTGCAGTCAGCGTGCCGGTCAGACCGACCGGTAGGCCCTTGATCTCGACCGTCAGGTCCGCGACCCGGCCGCCGTCAGAACTCGGCGTTGCCCACGCCTGTGTCTCGACGATGTCGAGAGTATGGCCGACCATTGACTTGAACTGGGAAGGGAAAGAGGCCGTGGACATGGTGCGGCGGCTGATGACCGTATGAGCGCCTTTCTCGGGCTCGATGCCCACGGAATAGTCGACGGCGTTGGTCGCCGCACACTTCGATTCTTGAAAGAGTGGGTCGACGATCATCGCGTAGACGGCGTCTCCGGAGGCGGGGTAGACCCACATCTCTTCGATTTTCATGGCGTCAGAGTAGCCGCGACCGACCGGATCAACCCGCGCTCGCTGCGCACGACCCGTGCCAGCACCTGATCGCGATGTGCTGCAGTGGTCGCTGCTCGGACTCGATCCCGTTCGACGCGCAACAGGTCGCTATGACGGTCCAGAGACTCCGCGAGGTTCCGGCACTGTTGGAGAACCTGAACACCACCGTGATTGCCGTCGACTGATGTCTTGAGCACCGCGGATTCGATACGTCGGACTACCGCGCGCAGCTGCGTTGCCGCCAGCTGCAGCGTGATGGGGTCGCCGGGCAACTCACCCCGACTGACCGCAACCCGCAGCGTAGGCGAGGGCCGCCAGGACGTCGCGGTACGCGGCCGGTCCAGCGGCGAGACCTGCTTCGGTGTTCGGTGGTCCAGTCCGAGCGCGATCCGGTCGGTCCAGTCCAGCAGTTCCTGCGCGATTCGCTCGATTTCTTCGGCTACTGCTTCGGCGGCGACAGGGTCGGCTGTCTCTACGTGGACCCCGAGCAGCAGGGGAACAGCGCACGCAACCGTGCGCGCCAGGTGCTGCCGATGATCCATGGCGCTCACCTTAGATGTCGGGGTGCCTTGACCTGCGCAAGCGGGACCACGGTCGGCCCGGTCAGGGATAAGGTCGCTGTGGGCGTACAACGAGGTGCGTCCACCCCCGGACAGTGAAGGTCCTAAGGCACTCAGATGAGCGCGGCATCCAGCTCCCGAAACGACTTGTTGCGCGCGTGCGCAGCCCTTACCGGAACAGCGTCTGAGGGGGAGGTGACGGCGGGCGCCGCCACCGAAGAACTTCCACTCTGGTTCGTCGAACACTATTTCCACCACGTTGCCGACGAAGACCTGCAGTCCAGCGGACCTTTGGGCCTGTCGGGCATCGTGCGCAGCCACCGCGAGCTGGCCGCTGATCGCAGCGCCGACACCACCAAGGTGCGCGTCTTCTCCCCACAACAGGAGACCGATGGTTGGTCCTGCTCCTACACGGTGCTCCAGATCGTCACCGACGACATGCCCTTCCTTGTCGACTCGGTGCTTGCGGCCCTGGGCGACCGCGATGTGCACCTTCTCATCCACCCGCAACTGCGGGTTCGTCGCCACGCTGACGGATCGTTCGACGAGGCCGTCGCGGAGGGTGAAGAGGGGACTCTCGAGGCGTGGATGCACTTCGAGATCGACCTGCCCGGCGATGAAGGAGCCGACGCAGAGCTGCAACTGCGGCTGCATCGGGTACTGAAGGACGTCCGTGCGGCGGTCAGGGACTGGCGCGCAATGACGGCGAAGTGCAACGAGATCGCGCGGGATCTGACCCAGAACCCGCCGTCGTCAGCGCCGGCGACCATTGTGGACCGCACCACGGAGTTCCTGAAGTGGCTTGCCGACGGGCACTTCACGTTCCTCGGCTATCGCGAATACACCCTCGACGAGGTCGACGGTGAGCCCGTGCTGCGCACCTCTGCGGGTAAAGGCCTGGGGATTCTGAGCAGTTCGTCCAAGGAGTCCAAGAGTTTCTCCCGCCTGACGCCCAGTGCCCGCGAAAGTGCGCTGCAGCCGCGATTGTTGACGATCACCAAAGCCAACTCTCGGGCAACGGTCCACCGCCCGCAGTACTTGGACTATGTCGGGTTGCGGGTCTTCAACGCCCAGGGCGTGGTCGTCGGCGAGCGCCGTTTCCTCGGTCTGTTCACCTCGACGGCCTACACGCAGTCGGTCATGACCATTCCCGTCATCAAGGACCGGGTCGAGCAGATCATCGAGCGATCCGGCTTCCTGGCTGAGAGCCATTCCGAGAAGGACCTGCTGCAGGTCTTGGAGTCCTTTCCCCGGGACGAGCTCTTCCAGACCGGTCGCAAGGAGCTGCACAAGACCGTCGATGCCGTGATGCGGTTGCAGGAGCGTCGACTGCCAGGGGTGCTGCGCAGGATCGACGAATTCGGGCGGTTCGTTTCGGTACTGGTCTACCTGCCCCGCGACCGGTACAACACAGCCGTGCGGTTGGCCATCGAAAAGGTGCTGCAGACGACGTACGAGGCGAAGTCGGTCGACTTCACCGCGAACGTCGGAGACTCCACGCTGGCCCGATTGCACTTCGTCGTGCGCCCTGACAAAGGGGGCCAGGTCGCGGACGTGCCACTGGCGCAGTTGGAGAAGAGGATCCTGGACAGTGCCCAGACCTGGGGGGAACGCCTCGGTGCAGCGAGCCGGGGTGAAGACGGTCCGGACGCATCGGCTCGGGTGATGAGTAAGTACGCGAAAGCCTTCCCTGCCGCATACATGGAGGATTTCTCGGCCCGGCAGGCCGTTGCCGACCTGCGGCACATCGAATCGCTGGCCGACGATGATGACACCAAGCTCACCCTCTACAAGGACGTGAACTCGGCGTCGGGGGAGCGACGCTTCAAACTCTTCCGTCGTAGGCGTCTGGTGCTGACCGATATCATCCCGGTCTTCACCGGGCTCGGCGTCGACGTCATCGACGAGCGTCCGTACACGATGGAGCGTGCTGACGGTGTGCCCGTGCATATTTACGACTTCGGTCTCGCCGCCTCACAGGAAAGTGTCTGGGGAGCAGGCGAGCAGGAGTCCGGGCAGGTACGCGAGAAGTTCCAGGACGCGTTCCTCGCTGTCACCGAAGGCCGCGCACAGTCCGATGGCCTCGGCGCTCTCGTGCTGGGTGCGGGCCTCAACTGGCATCAGGTCGCGGTGTTGCGCGGTGTGGTCAAGTACCTGCAGCAGATCCAATTCGGGCGCAGCCAGCGTTTCGTGGAGCAGACACTCACGTCCAACGTGGAGTTGACCCGCGGGCTCGTGCGGCTGTTCGAAGTCCGATTCGACCCGGCACTGCCTGGCGCCGACCGCGATGCCGAGCAGGACAAGGTCATCGACAGCATCGAGCAGGGCCTGGCCGATGTCACCAGTCTCGATGAAGAGAAGGTGCTGCGCACGGTCATGGCGGTCATGCTCGCTACCTTGCGTACCAATGCATTCACTCGCAAGAAGGATGGTTCACGTCCCGACGTGCTCAGTCTGAAGTTGGAGCCCCGGGAGATTCCCGGGATGCCCAGCCCCAAGCCTCGTTTCGAGATCTGGGTCTACAGTCCCCGGGTCGAGGGTGTGCACCTGCGCTTCGGCCCGATCGCACGTGGTGGTCTGCGGTGGAGTGACCGTCGTGAGGACTTCCGTACAGAGGTCCTCGGGCTGGTCAAGGCGCAGATGGTCAAGAATGCGGTCATTGTGCCCACCGGTTCCAAGGGCGGGTTCTTTGCCAAGAACCTGCCCGATTCCTCAGACCGCGAAGCGTGGCTGGCCGAGGGCATTGCCTGCTACAAGCGTTTCATCAGCGGAATGTTGGACCTGACCGACAACCTGGTCGATGGCGTGGTCGTGCCGCCTACGAACGTGGTGCGCCATGACGGTGACGACAGCTACCTGGTCGTCGCCGCCGACAAGGGCACGGCGACGTTCTCCGACATCGCCAACGGGGTCGCCCAGGACTACGGCTTCTGGTTGGACGATGCGTTCGCTTCCGGTGGATCAGCGGGGTACGACCACAAAGCCATGGGCATCACCGCCCGTGGAGCGTGGGAATCGGTCAAACGACACTTCCGCGAGATGGGCGTCGATACGCAGCAAGAGCCCTTCACCGTGACCGGGGTCGGTGACATGAGTGGTGACGTCTTCGGCAACGGGATGCTGTGCTCGCAGCACATCAGACTGGTCGCGGCGTTCGACCACCGTCACATCTTCCTGGACCCGAACCCGCAGGAGCAGACGTCCTACGTCGAACGAAAGCGGCTGTTCGAACTTCCGCGCTCGTCGTGGGCCGATTACGACACCTCGTTGATGTCGGCAGGCGGAGGGGTGTACCCGCGATCGGCGAAGTCGATCCCGATCAGTGCCGAGGTCCGAGCAGCGCTGGGCCTGGACGATGACGTTCAGAAGCTCGCTCCGTCGGAGCTGATGGAGGCCATCCTGCGGGCACCGGTCGACCTGTTCTGGAACGGTGGGATCGGCACGTACATCAAGTCGTCCGCGGAGAACAACGCCGACGTGGGTGATCGGGCCAACGACAGCATCCGAGTGAACGGCAACGCGTTACGCGCCAAGGTCGTCGGGGAAGGCGGCAACCTAGGCGCAACCCAGCTGGGTCGTATCGAGGCCGCCCGAGCCGGCGTCCGGATCAACACTGACGCGATCGACAACTCAGCCGGTGTGGACACCTCCGACCA
>JBBPZD010000196.1:0-9011 GCA_038199265.1 Actinomycetales bacterium
CTCCACGTACCAGTTCCTTCACCCACGTTTGTGTCGCGTGCGACGCAAACGCGGTTCAGCTGAAGTCGGGGATCTGCTGCAGTTCCCAGGAGTTGCCGTCGGGGTCGCTGAAGGACGCGTACGTGACTCCACCCATGTCCCGAAGCGGGCCGACCTCGACTCCTCGCCCGGCCAGCGCATCGCGCACCTCGGCGATATCGTCCACCACGAGGTGCAGACCGAGCACCCGTCCGGCCTCAGGATCGCTGGTCCCGATCCCGATCACGATCGAGCAGGCCGAGCCCGGGGGAGTGAGCTGGACTACCCGCATCCCGTTGCCCGGTTGCACGTCGTGATCCAGGACGAAACCGACCTGGTCGACGTAGAACGCCTTGTTGCGATCGACGTCGGTGCATGGGAGGGGCACGAGTTCCAGTCGCATCTGCATGGGTGCATTGTGGCCTCTGTACGACGAGCTCGGTCGTGATTCGGTTCATTCCCTCGCCCAGCCACATCTGAGGCGAGAAGGCCCCGACGCGGGCTCGGAACCTCCGATTTGTCCATGTTTCGGGTCGGTGACGCCCAAACGTGGCAAGGGAGGCAGGCGCGCCTGACGTCCTCCGAACGTTGCCGGACGTACCCCGTTTTGGGTGGTGGGGGAATCCTCGGCTACAGTTCCGATCGTTGTTCACCGGGGTTCGCCTCGGTGGTGCGGCAGGCGGACATAGCTCAGTTGGTAGAGCGCAACCTTGCCAAGGTTGAGGTCGCCGGTTCGAGCCCGGTTGTCCGCTCAATCCCCTTCACAGGGGCGATTGGCGCAGCGGTAGCGCGCTTCCCTGACACGGAAGAGGTCACTGGTTCGATCCCAGTATCGCCCACCAGTAGTGAGACAGCCCCGGCCCGCGAGAGCGGCCGGGGCTGATTCGTTCCTGTCAGCCGGCCTCCGCCAAAGGTGTGAGGATGGCCACATGCGGTCCTACTGTGCTCTGTATATCGATGCTGGCTACCTGCTGGCCGGGGCCGCGACCCGACTCACCGGGACGTCGCTGCGCGGGGGAGTGACCGTCGATCACGCAGCGCTCGTGGACCGGCTCGTCACCCAGGTGCGCGAGATCAGCGGGCTGGAACTGCTGCGGGTGCACTGGTACGACTCCGGCGCACGGCCGGGTGGGGTGCCGGACGACGAGCAGGACGCGATCGGCATGCTGCCGCGCGTCAAGATCCGTCTCGGGCGTCGCTCGTATTCAGGGGAGCAGAAGGGGGTCGACCTGCGGATCGGCCTGGATCTGGTCAATCACGCGCGCAACCGCGCCGTTGACGTCGCCTACCTGGTTTCAGGTGACGACGATCTGACCGAAGCAGTCGAGGAGGCGCAGGGCCTCGGCGTGCAGGTTATCGTGCTGGCCGTGCCCAACGCGATGGGTCGCCCCCATGGAGTCGCTCGCCACCTGCAGCGAGAAGCGGACGGCCTGGAGCTTGTCAGTGCCGACACGATCGACGAGGTGTGCACGGCACGGACGAGGGTCGAGACCGCCCGACCTGCCGAAAGCCCGGGGGCCAGCCAGTTCGGTGAGCATGTGCCCACGCCGGCCGAGCTGGCAGCCAGGCGGATGGCGCCCAATCCGCCGGTGGCCGGCAAACCCTGGAGTAGTGGTGCACCAGCTGTCGTTCCCCGGCCACCGGTGCCGCTGGAGCCCGTGGGGCACCCGGCCTATTCCTCCCGCACCGGTCAGACCTCCTACGTTGCTCCGGAGTTCGATGAGGATCATGTCGACGAAGTGATCGACGAGGTGTGCCACGGGGTCGTGCGCACCTGGGAACGGAACGCGAGCGTGGCAGATCGCGCGGCGTTGCGGGACGGGCGCCCGAGCATCCCTGCCGATCTGGACAGGGCACTGCTGATGGATCTGTCGGACCGCCTCAAGATGTACGACATCGAGGAAGGCATGCGCTTTCGGCTGCGCTCGCACTTCTGGGATGCTGTGGAATCCTCCCAGCCCTGAGAAGGCTGGTCGTAGCTGCCAGGACGTGGTGAGGTGGGGCCGCGGATTGCGGGGGCGCCGCGTAGCGTTACCACGATGGAACAGACTCTCGTCGCCCAACCCCTTGCAGGCCGGACCGCACTGGTGACCGGGGGAGCTGGCGGAATCGGTCGCGCCATCTGCAAACGGCTAGCTGCTGACGGGTGCTACGTCATTGTGCTGGACCGCGATGAAGCACGCGCTGCGGAAGTCGCCGATCAGGTCGCCGGAGAGGTCCTGGTGGCCGATCTGAGCGATCCGGCTGTCTTCGATGACCTGGACGCACGCGGCCTGGACGTCGACATCCTGGTCAACAACGCCGGCGTGCAGCATGTGGCGCCGATCCAGGACTTCGACCCTGGGCAGTTCGCGCTGATCCACCGGGTCTTGCTCGAGGCTCCCTTCCGGTTGACCCGGGCGGTATTGCCGGGCATGTATCAGCGGGGCTGGGGTCGCATCGTGCACATCTCTTCGGCACACGGCCATCGCGCGTCGGCGAACAAGGTCGCCTACGTCAGTGCAAAGCACGGGCTGGAAGGGTTGTCGAAGGTGGTGGCGCTCGAAGCCGCAGGCAAGGGTGTGACCAGCAACACGGTCGCTCCGGGGTACGTGCGCACGGCCCTGGTCGAGAACCAGATCGCCGATCAGGCCCGCCAGCACGGAATTGGCGAGGATGAGGTGGTCGAGCAGGTGATGCTGGCCCGAACCCCGGTGAAGCGGCTGATCGAACCCGGGGAGGTCGCGCACACGGTGGCTTACCTCTGTGGTCCGGGCACCGACTCGATCACCGGGTCGTCCTACTCCATCGACGGCGGATGGACCGCTTCATGATCGGTCGGGCCGCCTGAAGGATTTAGAACACCCCGTAGGAGATGCACTCGCAGATGCGGAAATCAACGGGTGATGTGAACTCGAGAAACGGCGCGGATGGCTCCGTAAAAGGTGGATTTCAGCTTCGAGAACCACCCGGGACTGGTGGCGAGTTCTCGAGCTTCGGGGAGCGTGGCATTCCGGATTCGTCCAGCGGTGGCATCGTTGCGGTCCACCAGGGCGACCTTCTCCCGGCACTCTGCAGCGGATTGGCCGAGGTCGCTGGCATTTCCTACCAGAGCAAGCACGATGTCACTGGGACTGTCTTCCTGCGCAGGCTCGTTGAGGGTGGTGTCGGCCGCTGCGTAGACCGCCTTGGCGCAGGCAGCGAATGCCTCCATACGTGGCGACTTCGGTAGCAGAGGCTCCAGGAGATCTATCTTGAATTGACCGGTCGCCTGTAGCTCGGTTGCCGTCGCCATCGGGCTCAGGGCGGTCCAAACCGTCGTCAGGCGAGGGTTGGCGAGCCAGCTGACTACTGACGGTGCAGCCGCGACGCTGACCGATGAGTTCGGCTCCATAGCGACGGTGCTCCCCTGCTGGGCGCTCAATCGGAAGATCGACTGCACGAACGTCGGCACCGAGTGCTCGACCGCCTCACCACCCTGAGTCGTGTGTATCTCCCAGACGATGTCGGTGTTGTTGATCAACAAGGTTCGATCGCGCGCCGCTGTCGTGCAGGCAGAGATTTTCGACAAGTACTGCATTTCGTCGAGCGACTGCGCCTGCACAGTGAGGGGGATCGTCCATCCACCAGTGCATTGATCCTCGGATGTCGCGATGATCAACGGGGCGGGTGAGATCGTCGTCGTCGTCGTCGTCGTCGCGGTTTTGGTGGTGGTGACGGTCTGTGTGGTGGTCACAGCAGGCTTGGAACCACCTCCGCAACCCGCAGTCGCGAGCGCCACGGTGACGGCGGCCACGGCGGCGAGAACTATCGGACTTCGAACTCTTAGATTTCTCATCAGACCTACTCGGCGAGGACAAATCCCCCTCGTGTCGAGAGTTGCACTCGTATGCGTGCCTGCGCTGAGTAATCCAAATATCCGATTCAGTGGATCAAGTCTTCAGCCGCCCAGCATCGGGTCGAACGGGTAGGTCGTCAGCACTTCGGTTCCGGTCTCGGTGATCAGCACCTGCTCTTCGAGTTTGACGCCCTCCTGCCCGCCGAGGCGCCCCACATAGCTCTCGACGCACAGCGTCATGCCCGCGACGAGTTCGCCGTCGTACCCCGATCCGTCCCAGTCCTGCGGGTAGGGGATCGACGGGTACTCATCGCACAGGCCTATGCCGTGGTAGAGCATCGAGTAGCGGTTCGGTGTGCAGTCCGGTGCCAACTGGTGCGCTGTCGAAGAGAGCTCGCGGAAACTGAGCCCCGGTTCGAGAATCGAGATGTTTCCCGCGATCTGGTCGCGCGCCATCGCGAAGAGCGAGCGCTGCTCAGCGGTGGCCGGGCCCGGCCCCACCAGCCAGGTGCGCGACATGTCGCAGCAGTAGCCGTAAGGGCCGACGAGGTCGGTGTCGAAGGCAACCAGGTCGCCGGACTCGATGGTTCGTGAGGAGGATTCCTGGAACCACGGGTTGGTGCGCGGACCCGAGGACAGCAGACGGGTCTCGATCCACTCACCCCCGCGACGGACGTTTTCTGCGTGCAGGATCGCCCACAGGTCGTTCTCGGTCATACCTGGACGCAGGGCCGCGCGCATGACGTCGATCGAGGCTTCGCAGGATCCGATCGAGCGGCGCATTGCGCGGATCTCGTCGGGCGACTTCACCGAGCGCGAGAGCTCCATCAGCTCTTCGCCGTCCACAATGTCGACACCGCAGGAGTACAGCGCCTGGACACCCTCCGGATTCAGTTTGTCGACCGCGATGCGCGAGCGGGCGCCGCCGCTATTGCTACCACCGCGAATGACGTCGGAGAGCTCGGCAGCCCAGCGGGCAGCCATCTCCGGGATGCGCGGACCGTTGCCGAAGTAGAACCAGGACTGACCGTGCCGGATCTCGTCGATGAGTTCCAAGTGGTAGGAGAGGTGTTCGCAGTTGTGGAAGTCCCACAGGATGACGGGGCCGTCGGTGGCGACCCACACGTACCGGACCGGGTTGTGGGTGCACCACACCTGCATGTTGGTCGAGTCGACCGCATATCGGATGTTCACGGGGTCATACAGCAGGATGCCCGCGACGTCCAGATCGCGCAGGCGGGCCCGAATGCGGCCCAGTCGGTATTGCCGCATCCGCGGCAGGTCGGGGGCCGGCAGGCCCAGCTTCGCCCATTCCCTCTCGGCAAGGTCCCCGTAGCCGATCAGGTGCTGGTTGAGGCTGGCAGCTTTGATCGCCGAGTACTCGGCGAGAGCATCCTGATCGGAATCGCCGGGATGTTCAGGTACCTGGAAAGGCGCGATCTTGCGGCGCGCACCGGCAAACGGGTTCATCGGGTCAGTCTTTATCCGTGACGGGGTGGGCAACAGTCCCGAAAGCCACCTAATTCTTGAGCCGTGCAGCACTGAAAACTGCACAGTCCGAGGTGCCTGCAGTTGGCTCGGCATGGCAAACGCCGTTGCCCTGGGAGAAGCGCTCCGGGCAACGGCGTTTGCATTACACGTGTCAGCGCCAGGCGAGGTACCGGCTCGTGGTCACGCGAAGCTGCTTGGAGCTCACCTTCAGCGCTGCGGGCTGCCCGGGGTACTTGTACCCGAGGGCATCCAGCATCGGCTGCTCAGCAGTGATGCCCGTAGCGACTCTGTCGTAGGGCAGACCCGTGCGTGTGGTCGATGCATAGTCGGCCTCATACCCCACTTTTCCTCCCGCCACGACGCAGGTCTTGTCCGCAGCAATCAGCCGCAGGCTCGGGCTCTGCAGGATCTTCTTCACGATGAAGTCCCGTTGCGCGTTGCACGTGGAGGTCTTGGTGGCGGTGGTGTGGATGGTGACGTGAGCGAAGGCGTAGACGATTTCGGAGTCGATGTTGGTGCCCGCCTTCTTCTGGGCGGCCCTGTTGGAGGGATCGAAGTACAGGTCCTGCGACTGGATCGGGGCGCCGCTCTTGGAGGTGTAGGCGGTCAGGTAGCTCCACCGTCCGGTGCGCAGCGGGTAGCAGCTGAAGCGCAACTCAGACCCCACGGCGTTGGGGCGCTGGACGGCACCAAGTGCGGTGGTGTTGGAGTTATTGGCTACCAGCTTCAGCTCGTAGACGGCGTGCGCCTCACAGTTGGTGCGAGTGGAGAACTGCGCCAGCCTGGTCGTGCCGTGGATGAAGGTCGACCCGGGTGCATGTGCGGGAGCGGCCTGTGCGGGCCCGGCGGCGATTGCGATGCCGGTGCCGGCGAGTGCAGTGGCCCCCGCCAAAGCTGCGAATTTCTTGAGCATGTGGGGATCCTTTGAGGAGAGCCGAATGCGAGTGATCACCCGCAAACGGCAGCATACGAGTCTCAATGCCGCTTTGGTGGTTTTAGGAATACCTCACCTATACGCGACAATGTCGCATGTAGGTGAGGTATCAGGACGAGCTTATTGCATCTTCAACTTTCGATGTCAAGACTTCCAACAATGTCCATTTGAGGAATTTTCGCCTCAAAATGGAACGCCTTCGTTCCCCGCTCTATCGCTATGTCTGGTGTTAATCTCAGCGAGCGTCGCAAGCAGTGACGCAGGTCCTCGCGAGGACTGCAGAATCTTGCGATCGGAGATCGTATGGAACAGTCAACCCGAAGAAATTTCTTCGCCATCACAGGTGTCGGTACTGCTGTGGGTATAGCCGCGCTGGCTGCCCCGGGTAGCGCAGACGCAGCAGTGGTCGACAGTGTGAAGGTCCCGACCGGAGCCTCGGACTCGATGATGGCCCACGTCACGAACGTCCGCACCGGCGAAGTGACCCTGATGGTGTCCGGCCACGAGGTCTCCGTCACCGACAAACAGTTGGCTGCTCGTCTGGCCCAAGCCTTTCAGCAGGCCGCGCGCGGCTAGACCCCTCCCGCGCCTTCGTCGTCAACCTCCAGACCTGCCTGCCTGAAAGGCTTTTCATGTCATCGCACCGCGAAGCACCGGAGATCTCAAAGGATCCCTCGGCCGACAATACCGACGTCTATGCGTTCATCAGCCCCGACAAACCGGGCACCGTCACGCTGATCGCCAACTTCATACCGTTCGAGTTGCCCTACGGCGGACCGAACTTCAACGAGTTCTCTGACGATGTGGTCTACGGAATTCAAGTTTCCAACAGCGGTCGAGGCCTGCCGGACATTTCGTATCAGTTCAGCTTCAAGACGACGGTCCGCAATCCTGAGTCTTTCCTGTACAACACCGGGCCGATCGCCGCGCCGACCGACAAGACGTGGAATCGTCCTCAGACCTTCACCGTCAAGCGAGTAGACCTCAAGCCACCGCCCAAGTACATCCCGAGCACGCTTTCCGGCGTGCTCGGTTCGAACCTGACGTGCCCCCCGGTCAACGTCGGTATTCGCAGCACACCCAATTACCCGGCGCTGGCGGCGAAGAGCTACCACACTCTCGCCGGCGGGCGACGGGTGTTCGCCGGGCAACGGGCCGATGCGTTCCAGGTCGACCTCGGCAGTATTTTCGACCTTGGTGACCTGCGACCGTTCCAGGGTGCGTACAACAACGGCATTCCCCCGATTCTGGCTGGCATGCCCGGTGTCAACGGGGTGAAGGGTCTGAACGTGCACACCATCGCGCTGCAGGTCCCACTGTCGGATCTGACGGTGGACGGCAAGATGCCCACCGATGTGATGTCCGCCAACTCGGTGATCGGAGTGTGGGGTACGGCTAGTCGCACCACGAGCCGCGTGATGAACAAGAACACCGGCACCTACGACAACTACGGGTCCTACATGCAGGTCTCGCGACTCGGCATGCCACTGGTCAACGAAGTTGTCATTCCGATGGGCAACAAAGATGTCTGGAACATCACACCGCCGCGTTTCGACAGCAAGTTCGCCAAGTACGTCACGCAGCCGGAGTTGGCGAACCTGATCGCGAACGTCCTGTATCCCGCGGCGTTCCCGAATCTTGCCAAGTACGTGAAATCCAAGAAGCCGCGCGCCGACCTCGCCGCGATTCTGCTCACCGGAATCCCGGCTGGCGTGGTGCCCGGGTTCCAGAACTACACCGGGCCCATTCAGGCTGACTTCTTGCGAATCAACCTCGCGGTGCCGGCAACACCGCCCGACAAGATCAACAAGATCGGCCTCATCGCCGGTGACGCCGGTGGCTTCCCGAACGGGCGACGCCTGATCGACGACGTCACCGCGATCGAGTTGCGGGCTATCGCGGGTGCCACGATCCCGCTGGTCGACAAGTCCTACAAGCCGGACGCAGCGGCCAGTCAGCTGGAGGACGGGGCGACGAAGGGCAAAGACAACGAGAACTCCCCGTACGGAGACCCGTACCTGAAGTCGTTCCCGTATCTGTCCAACCCGAATAGCGGGTACACCACAAAGCCCGGCACGCCGGGCGGGCAAACTGCCGGTTAATTCACCGTCCACCCACCACAGGAAGGCCGTGTCATGACAGAGGTCGAAAATCCCCACGCCGGACAAGGCATGGTCGTTCTCGACATCGGTGGTGACATCGGCGCTCTCATCGTCTCCACGCCGGCCGACATGGCCGGCGTGGAGATCGAGATCTGCCCGACCGGTGCCCGGCACGCCGTTCCCGATGAGGGAGGCGACTGGTGGGACGGGGACTGGCACGCCCACGGACACGCCGACGACTCAGAGCATCATCATCATCATCATCACCATGAGGCAGCTGGGCCAGCGTGGCCGCACGTTGCGGTGATAGCCCGCCCATCGCCCGTGGGTGTCCAACACACAGCCGTCTACCCCGGACTGTTGCAGGGTAGTTACGACGTGTGGGTGCGCCCCGATGGTCCGACAGCGCTGAGCGTCCACGTCACCGGCGCCGAAGTGACGATGGCCACCTGGCCCTGAGTCACCACCAGATGTGCGGCGAGCATTGGTCGCTCACCGGCGAAGGAGGTGTCGATCACCTCGAGCCTGAGCACTGCGCCGACGATCATCGACGTGATGGCCCACACCCACAACCAGCACGGCTGGTTTCTGGACGCGAAGTCACCCAACCCGACCGTGCCGAGCAGCACGACCAGGTCACCTTGAACAG
>JBBPZD010000197.1:0-28559 GCA_038199265.1 Actinomycetales bacterium
ACGGCGCCGGCCTTGTGCAGGGGTTCGTTGCCGTTGCCGCACTTGGGCGACTGCACGCACGACGGGCAACCGCGTGAACAGCTGCAGTCCTGGATTGCGTCACGCGTGGCGGCGAGCCAGGTTCGCGCCGCGGTGTAGGCCCGTTCGGCAAACCCTGCCCCGCCGGGATAGCCGTCGTAGACGACCACGGTCGGAAGACCGGTGTCAGGGTGCAGCGCAGTGGACACCCCGCCGATGTCCCACCGGTCGGATTGGGCGACCAGCGGCAGCATCCCGATCGCCGCATGCTCGGCTGCATGCAGCGCGCCCGGTAGCTCGGCGGGATCCAGTCCCGTTGCCAGCGCGACATCTTCGGGCATCGTCCACCACACACCGCGGGTCGCGAGCTGGCGTTCGGGCAGCTCCAACGGGTGCTCGCCGATCACCTCGCCGGAGGGCAACCTGCGCAGGAACGACGTGACCTGGGTGCGCACCCTGATGGAGCCGTAATGCAGTTCGCAGGCCCCCCAGGTCTCGTGCCTGTCGGAGGTCACGATGTCGAACGAACTGTCGGTGCGCGCCATGGTCGACCATCCCGGGTCACCGGGCACCACGTGGGCGCTGCCGTCCTCCAGGTCCAGTTCAGTGACCACGAAGGGTGAGCCCTGGTGGGTGTAGACGGCGCCGGTGTGTACGGCTGTATGCGACCGAGCACCGTCCACGGTGCCCAGCACCCGCGCGGTACGTGTCTCGACGATCCGCACGACGTCTTCACCGCTGCCGCGCAACGAGAAGTGATCAGCCGGCCGGTCCTCACGCGCCCAGAACCACCCTTTGGGGCGGCGACGCAACACGCCGCGGGCCACGAGCGCAGCTAGAAGCCCGACGATGTCGTCTCCGAACCACCGGTTGTCATCCAGCGTCACTGGCAACTCCGCAGCCGCAGCCGCGAGGTGCGGGGCCAGGACGTAAGGGTTGGTCGGGTCGCACACCGACCGCTCCACCGGGCGTTCGAAGATGGCTTCGGGGTGGTGGATGACGAACGTGTCGAGCGGGTCGTCGGCGGCGACGAGGACCACCAGCGAGGGCGCGGTTCCGCGTCCGGCCCGACCTGCCTGCTGACGGAACGACGCGACGGTGCCCGGCCAACCGGCCATCACGATCGCCTCCAGGCCGCTGATGTCGATGCCCAGCTCCAGTGCGTTGGTGGCAGCCAACCCGCGCAATGCACCGGTACGCAGCGCAGTCTCCAATGCGCGTCGTTCCTCGGGGAGGTAACCGCCCCGGTACGCCGCGACCTTCGACCCGTCGGACCCGAGTTTCGAGCGGGCCATTTCGGCCACGACCTCGACACCGACTCGGGACCGGGCGAAAGTGAGGGTCTGCACACCGCGCTGCACCAGCGCGGTCATCACGTCTGCCGCCTCGGCGACCGCGCTGCGGCGGGTTTCGTCTGCAGGATCGATCGGCGAGTTGGAGCCAGGAGGAGGGCCTGGTTGCCAGAGCGCGTAGGTGGTGGCGCCGTGGGGGGATCCGTCGTCCTCGACGATCTCGACGGGGCGTCCGATGAGTTGACCCAGTTGCTCTGCCGGGGCTGCGGACGTCGCCGAAGCCAGGACGAAGGTCGGGGTGGCGCGATACCGGGCCGCGATCCGTTGCAGTCGTCGCAGGATCAGCGCGACGTGTGCGCCGAAAACCCCTTTGTAGACGTGTGATTCGTCGACCACGACGTAGGTCAACCGGCGCAGGAAAGAGGCCCAGCGTTCGTGCTGGGGCAGCAGGGTGTGGTGCAACAGGTCCGGGTTGGTGAGCACCAGGTGGGCGTGCTCACGGATCCATCGCCGTTCCTCAGGTGGGGTGTCGCCATCGAGAGTGGCGCAGCGGATACCGGGGATCGCGTAGGAACGAATGCGGGCTTCCTGATCTGCCCCCAGCGCCTTGGTCGGCGCGAGGTAGATCGTAGTAGCGCCGCGGCCGGTGGGCGCAGACACCCCGTCGGACAATGCGGACAGCACAGGGATCAGGTAGGCGAGGCTCTTACCGGACGCCGTTCCCGTGCACACCCCTACGTCGACACCGTCATGCGCCAGGTCGGCGACCCGGCGCTGGTGGGTCCAGAGTTCCCGGACCCCGGTGCCCTCTACTGCAGCTCGCACGGGCCCAGCAACCCAGGTCGGCCAGGCTGCGGTGGCACCCTCGCGTGCGGGGTCGTGGCGTACGTGTAGCACCGATCCTGTACCCACGCCCTCCAAATCGGAAGGGAGGGAATGGAGATCCAGACGTACGGGGCTGGGGGTGGACATCGCTCCGCTCGTGACATCGATTGCTTGGACGCAATTGTTCGGGTCGAGCATGAGACAATAAAGGTGGTTACTGGGCACGTGTCACAGGGCGGACGTTGCCTCATTCATTGCTTTTCGTAGCTCTTACTGTTCTGCTATTCGTTCGTTCACTCTCGCACGGCCTGGTGACATCGTCGCTCGGAGTTGGTCGGCGCTGTCACTGAAAGGCTGGTTGCATGCAGGTTTCGGTGTCCGGCTCGCCCGAAACCGACCCCCTTGTTGTGCGGGTCCAAGGGGATGTCGATGTAACAACGGCGCCGGCTCTGCGCGCTGAGCTGGCCCGCTTACTGGCCGCCCGCAATGCCCGTGTCGTGCTCGATCTGAGCGACGTCCCCTTCCTGGACTCCACCGGTCTCGGCGTCCTGGTCGGACGGTTGCGCTCGATCCGGCTGGCCGGAGGCGACCTGATGTTGGTGATCAACAACGAGCGGGTGCTGCGTAACTTCGCCATCACCGGTCTCGATCGGGTCTTCGTCATCTCACCCACCTGCGAGAAAGCACTGGCCACTCTTGCCTGAGTCGCCGACTCCCATCGTTCAGCTGCGTGCTGACCTGATAGCGGCCGACTTCACCACCGACGCTATCGAGGAGCTGATCGGCGACGCTGCAGCTGCGGCCCTGCATCGCGAGCAACCGCTCCCTGCGATCCGAGGATCGTTGGACGGGAGTGTGTTGGCGACGCTGGTCCGGTTCTTCGCGCTCGGTCTGCCCGTGGCGCGCGTGGACCTGGACCTGGCATTGCCCGTCTGTGGTGCCGACGGCTTGCGTGAACTGGGAATCGTCACGGGTGAAGATCACGTACTGCGCGCCGCGTGCGATCTGCGGCCCTACGGCGACGAATCGCACAGCTGGTGGCTCGCATCAGACCTTTCACAGGTGGTTACCCGATCGATCCTGCCCTTGGATCACGTGCTCGGCATCGGTGGTGCGTCAGCGACGCTCGCCGGTTGGACTCCTCGACGCCCGTTCGCGCGGGCTCTCGACGTCGGCACCGGGTGCGGGGTGCAGGCACTGCATCTGCTGACGCACTGCGATGCCGTGGTGGCGACCGACGTATCGCAGCGGGCCCTGGACTACGCGCGATTCAACGCCGACCTCAACGACTGCGAGATCGACCTGCGCAAGGGGTCGTTGCTCGACCCGGTGCGCGGCGAGATGTTCGATCTGGTCGTCAGTAACCCGCCGTTCGTGATCACCCCTCGTACATCGGCGATGCCGCAGTACGAGTACCGCGACGGCGGAATGACAGGCGATCGCCTGGTGCGCGCCCTGATCGAGCAGCTTCCCAGCGTGCTCGAACCCGGTGGCGTCGCCCAGTTGCTTGCCAACTGGGAGATTCCGCGCGGCCACGACTGGCGCGAGGTCCTGACAGCCTGGGTCGCCGAGACCGGCCTGGACGCCTGGGTCGTGCAGCGTGACGTGCAGGACCCCGCGCAGTACGCCGAGTTGTGGGCCAGCGACGGCGGACACGGCCGGTTCGAAGGCGACCACCATTCCTACGACGAGATGTACGCCGCCTGGCTGGACGACTTCGCAGACCGCGATGTCGACCGGATCGGATTCGGTGTCATCACCCTGCAGCGTCCTGCCACGCCGCGTACGCCGTTCCTCGATCTGACCGACGTGCCCGGCCTGGTGGGCGCTGCGATGGGGTCTGTGATCGACGCCGGGCTTCGCGCGCGCACCGCGATTGCCGAGGTCGGCGACACCTACCTCCTGCAGGGCTACTGGCGTGCGGCTGCGGACGTCACCGAAGAGCGGCACGGCATCCCAGGCGCCGAGGACCCCAGCGTGATCCTGTTACGGCAGGGTGGCGGATTACGGCAGGCGGTCCGGATGGACACCGCGCTCGCGGCCTTCGTGTCGGTGTGCGATGGCGAACTGGTCGCTGCTGCGGCGATCGACGCGATTGCTCACCTGCTGGATGACGACGCAACCGAACTGCGGACCAGGCTGCTTCCGCAGATCGGCGCCCTCGTGGCCGACGGGCTCCTCATCATCTGACGCGCCGGGCAGGGGCGCACAGCCACAGTCCAGCTCTGACCGGCTACGGTGCGTTACGCGCGAGGTCCAAGCGGTGACGAATCCACCGCACCAGGCGCGAACAACCAAGGAGTGCGCAGTGGCTAAGAAGCTTGTCATCGTCGAATCCCCGGCCAAGGCCAAGAAGATCGGCGGTTACCTGGGGCCCGATTACGTCGTTGACGCGAGTGTCGGCCACATCCGCGACCTGCCGACGCCGTCGGAGATGCCTGCGGACATGAAGAAGGGCCCGTACGGCAAGTTCGCCGTGGACGTCGACAACGGTTTCGACGCCTATTACGTGGTCGATCCGGACAAGCGCAAGAAGGTCGCCGAGCTCAAGCGGCTGCTCAAGGACTCCGACGAACTGCTGCTCGCGACCGATGAGGACCGCGAGGGCGAGGCCATTGCGTGGCATCTGCTCGAGGTGCTCAAGCCGAAGGTTCCCGTGCGCCGGATGGTCTTCCACGAGATCACCAAGGAAGCGATCGTCCGCGCAGCGCAGGACACCCGCGAGCTGGACACGCACCTGGTCGACGCGCAGGAAACCCGCCGGATTCTGGACCGCCTGTACGGGTACGAGGTCAGCCCGGTGCTATGGCGCAAAATCCGCCAGGGCCTGTCCGCAGGTCGCGTGCAGTCCGTTGCCACCCGCATCGTGGTGCAGCGCGAACGTGAGCGCATGGCGTTCCGGTCCGCGTCGTACTGGGATGTCGAAGGTGACTTCACCCCGCAGGACGCCGGACAGACTTTCGAGGCGCGCCTGAGCTCGGTCGACGGACAGCGGGTCGCGAGCGGTCGTGACTTCACCGACGTGGGCGAGCTGAAGTCCTCGAACGTCGTCCAGCTTGATCAGGCCCGCGCGACTTCCATCGCCACCGCCGTTGCCGCTGCAACCGCCACCGTCAGCTCGGTGCAGGAGAAGCCGTACACGCGGCGTCCGTCCGCGCCGTTCACGACCTCGACCCTGCAGCAGGAGGCCAGCCGCAAGCTGCGCCTGAGCAGCAAGAACGCGATGCGGGTGGCGCAGCGCCTCTATGAGAACGGCTACATCACCTATATGCGGACCGACTCCACGACGCTGTCGCAGTCGGCGCTGGACGCCGCGCGCTCGCAGGCGACGGAGATGTATGGCGCGGAGTACGTCACCGGCACCCCACGGCGGTATGAGAAGAAGGCCAAGGCCGCGCAGGAAGCGCATGAGGCGATCCGCCCGGCCGGTGACAGTTTTCTTACTCCCGCTCAGGTGGCGGGGGAGTTGCGCGGCGAGGACTTCGCACTCTATGAACTGATCTGGAAGCGCACCGTCGCCTCGCAGATGACCGACGCCCGCGGCTCGACCGCGACGGTCCGCCTCAGCGTTCCGGTGGCCAGCAGCGGCGTCGCTGAACAGGTCGAATTCAGCGCCAGCGGCACGATCATCACCTTCCGCGGGTTCCTGGCCGCGTACGAGGAGGGCCGCGACGCCGGTGACGCAGCGGAGGCTTCGGAGCAGGAGCGCCGGTTACCGCAGGTGCTCGAGGGCGCACTGCTCGACGTGGAGCGCGCTGAGGCCGACGGACACGAGACCAGCCCACCCGCCCGCTACACCGAGGCCAGCCTCGTCAAGGCGATGGAGGAGCGCGGTATCGGTCGCCCCTCCACCTACGCAGCAACGGTCGGCACCATCCAGGACCGAGGCTATGTACGCACCAAGGGAACCGCACTGGTGCCGACCTGGTTGGCGTTCGCCGTGACCCGGTTGCTCGAAGAGCACTTCCCCTCCCTCGTCGACTACGACTTCACAGCTTCGATGGAGGAGGGTCTGGACTCGATCGCGTCCGGCGACCTGGGCCGGGTCGAGTGGCTGCAGAACTTTTATTTCGGACAGACCGGTTCGGTTGTCGAAGGCCTACGCGAGATGGTCGAGCATCTCGGTGAGATCGACGCTCGCGGTATCTCGACGATCGAGATCGGCGAGGGCATGGTCGTGCGGGTCGGTCGTTACGGCCCGTACGTCGAGCAGGTCGTGCCGACCGGTGTCGACCCGGCGACCGGAGAGGTCACGGGCGAGACGCCGGACTCCGACGCCAAGCCGCGTCGCGCGACCATCGGCGATGACGTCGCGCCGGACGAGATGACGCCCGCTATGGCGCGTGAGTTGCTGGAAGCAGCCGACGACGACGGTCGGGTGCTGGGTCAGGACCCGGAATCCGGCCGCGACATCATCGCCCGCGCCGGTCGCTACGGCCCGTACGTGACCGAGGTGTTGCCCGAGGCTCCCGAGCCGGAGAAGGGCGCCAGGAAGAAGGTCGCCAAGACGAAACCCAGGACGGCGTCGCTGTTCAAGGACATGGACCTCGCAACGATCGACCTCGAGACCGCGCTGCGGCTGATGAGTCTGCCGCGAGTGGTCGGCACGGTCACCGACGGTGCTGGCGATGAGGCCAAGCAGGTGCAGATCACCGCGCAGAACGGCCGCTACGGCCCCTACCTGAAGAAGGGCACCGACTCCCGGTCGCTACTCACCGAGCAGCAGCTGTTCGAGGTCACTCTCGAAGAGGCAGTGGCGATCTACGCCGAGCCCAAGCGTCGCGGCCGGGCGGCCACACCGCCGTTGAAGGAATTGGGCGACGACCCGGTGTCGGGTAAGCCGGTTGTCGTGAAGGACGGCCGGTTCGGTCCGTACGTCACCGACGGCGAGAGCAATGCGACGCTTCGCAAGGACGACGACCCGGAGACGATCACGCCGGAGCGCGGATTCGAGTTGCTGTCCGACAAGCGCGCCAAGGGTCCGACGACCCGCAAGCGTGCGGTGAAGAAGACTGCCAAGAAGGCGACGACCAAGAAGACCGCCGCCAAGAAGACGACCGCGAAGAAGACTGCTACCAAGAGCAGTTGAATCTGTGCCGTCGCACGGCCCCGAGAGGCTGGCGGATATGTGATGGTGTCTCACAACTGATTCGGGATTGAGGGGAACCTGCACGGGTCAGGCAGCGTCCGACCCTCAACCCCTACCGAAAGAGCCTCGCTATGCACACATCATTCGGCCGTCTCGCGGTTACTTCTGCGGGTGTAGTCACCCTGTTCGGCATGACCGCGTGTGGTGGAAGCAGCGCACCGACGGTCTCGCCCGCCTCCAGCACGTCCTCCTCCAGCTCTTCGACACCGCCGCCTGCGTCGACCTCGTCGAGCAGCACCCCGAGCACGCCGTCAGAGACATCCTCCTCGTCCTCGAGCTCGTCGACGACGTCCGACTCCTCACCGCAGGCCACCGGGGCCAAGCTCGAGGGTTGCTCCACCACGCTGACACCGACCAAGACGACCCTCAAGTTGGGTCAGCCGGCGGTCTACGAGGACGACAACGCCATCGTGTGTCTGGCTCCGACGAAGCTCACAGTGGCCCCCGATTCGCTGTACAACGCCAAGACGAAGAAAGCCGACGGGGTGCTGTACTTCCTGGAGATGACCTACGGCACGGCCAAGGTCGGTAGCCGCCCGGTCAAGGCACGCGACATCAACAACCTGTTGTTACACCCGAAGGTTTCAGCAGGTCAGAAGGGCAAGGCGTTCTACTCCGACGCCCCCGGGTGCGACCAGAGCAACGACGACAACTCGATCCCGGTCGGCAAATCTGAGAAGACCTGCATCGTCTACCAGATCAGCGGCCCGAAGGTGACCGAGGTCGCCTACACCGGCTACCCCGAGAAGTTCCTCTGGAAGTAACACGTTTGCGCACGCCGACCGTTGGCGGACTGCTGTCGGACCGGTGACCTAGGCTCGCCTGCATGCCTGTCACCAGCTCGTCGTTCGTCGTCTTCGAGGGCGGCGACGGCGCTGGCAAGTCCACTCAGCTAGCAGCGTTGCGCGACTGGCTCGCGGGAGGCGATCAGGAGGTCGTCGTCACCCGCGAGCCGGGGGGCACCGAGCTGGGCGCGGCGCTGCGCGAATTGCTACTGCACGGCGGCCACGTGGCGCCCCGCGCGGAGGCGATGATCTTCGCCGCCGACCGCGCACACCACGTCGAATCGGTGATCCGGCCGGCTCTGGAGCGTGGCGCGGTGGTGATCTGCGACCGGTACCAGGACTCGTCGATCGCGTATCAGGGTGCTGGTCGCACCCTGGACGCCGAAGAGATCGCCGGTCTGTCGCAATGGGCCACCTGCGGATTGGTTCCCGACGTGACCGTTCTGCTCGACCTCGATCCGGCTGTCGGTCGAACCCGAAGAGGATCAGGTGGCGACCGCTTGGAGCAGGAGGCTGGCGATTTCCACGAGCGGGTGCGCGCCGGTTTCCTCGCTCTCGCAGGCGAGCACCCGCAGCGATACCTTGTTGTCGACGCCACCCTGCCGCCGGAGGAAGTCTCGGCTCTGGTGCGGGACCGGATCGCTGCGCTGGTCGAACCGGTGGGGGACAGTTCGTGACTGTCTGGGACGACATCGTCGATCAACCCGCAGTGGTCACGACCCTTGATCGAGCGGTTCGCGAGCCGGCGACGATGACCCATGCGTGGCTGCTGACCGGCCCACCCGGATCAGGTCGATCCACCGCTGCCCGTGCGTTTGCGGCGGCACTGGAGTGCCCGCAGCACGGGTGCGGTCGATGCCATGAGTGCCGCACCGCGCTGGCCGGAAACCATGCCGACGTCGAGATCGTATCGACCTCAGGCTTGTCGATACAGGTGCGGCAGGCCCGTGAACTGGCGGTGCTGGCGCAGTCGCGACCCTCGGTCGGTGCCTGGCGGGTGATCGTCGTGGAGGATGTCGACAGGCTGACCGAACGTGCTGCCGACGCGCTGCTCAAAGCACTCGAAGAGCCGGTGTCACGCACCGTATGGGTGCTGTGTGCGCCGTCATTGGAGGACGTCATCATCACGATCCGCAGCCGCTCGCGGCACATCCGGTTGCGCACCCCGTCACCGCAAGCGGTCGCCGATCTGCTGACTCGCCGTAACGGCATCGAGCCGGGGCTCGCGTTGGACAGTGCCCGGGCCTCGCAGTCCCATGTGGGCCTGGCGCTACGACTGGCACGCGACGAAGCAGCTCGCAACCGGCGCCGGGAGACCTTGCGTTTCGCGGGCGGCATCAAGAATCTGGGCGACGCGATGACGGCTGCGGCGAAGCTCGCGTCGATCGCGGGGGACGAAACGGCGGCTGCTTCCGGTGAGCGTGATGCTGCGGAGCGGACGCGACTGATGGAGCAGCTGGGCGCCGACCCGGCCGCGCGCATCCAGCCGCCACATGTCCGTTCGCAGGTGTCGGCGTTGGAGAAGGAACAGAAGACCCGTGCGACCCGGTTCGGGCGCGACGTCGTCGACCGCGCGCTGGTCGACTTGCTCTCGCTGTACCGCGACGCACTCATGGTGCTCTCGGCTGCGCCGGTCGAGTTGGTGAATGCCGATCTTTCTGAGCAGGTAGACGAGGTGGCCCACTCGCACACGGCCGAGCAGCTACTGCGGGCGATGGACGCGATCGGGCTGGCCCGTACTCGAATCGAGGCTGCGGTGCCGCCGTTACTCGCGTTGGAATCGATGGCAATCTCGTTGCAGGTCAGGAAGGCTCACGTATGACGCGTCGATCGGCATCTGCCGCTGTGGGTTTGGTTGCGGTGGCCTCCCTGGTACTGGCGGGGTGCAGTGACAGCCTGCAAGTTTCGCAGCCGACGGTGCCGCCGGCCTCGGTGACGGCCGCGCCGACCCCCGCACTGTCGCGTTTCTACAGCCAGAAGATGGACTGGAAAGAGTGCGGCGACGTGCAGTGCGCGAAGCTCACGGTGCCCGTCGACTACGCGAAACCGGCTGGCGCCACGATCCAGTTGGCAATCTCCAAGGTGCCCTCGACCGGCAATCGTCAGGGGTCGTTGCTGGTCAACCCAGGCGGGCCGGGCGGGTCTGGTTACGACTACGGCGCAGCCGCCGATCGCGTCGTTACCAAGTCGATCCGCAAGTCCTACGACGTGATCGGTTTCGACCCGCGCGGGGTGCAACGCTCCGAGCCCATCGAATGCGTTGACAGCGCGCAGCTCGACAAGATCGTCGGCGCCGACCCGACCCCGGACACGCCCGCAGAAGAACAGGCAGCGGCCGCTACCACCAAGGGTTTCGGTGTGGCGTGCGAAAAGAACGCCGGCGGGCTGATCGGGCACGTCTCAACAGTCGAGGTGGCCAAGGACGTCGATATCCTGCGGGCCGCCGTCGGGAGCCCGAAGTTGGACTATCTGGGCAAGTCGTACGGCACGCTGATCGGTTCGTACTACGCAGAGCTCTTCCCGCAGAAGGTCGGGCGACTCGTGCTGGACGGAGTGGTGCCACCGGATCTGACATCTGTCCAGGTCGGTGAAGGCCAGGCGGCCGGTTTCGAATTGGCGACCCGCTCCTACGTCGCGGACTGCGTCCAGAACAGTGGCTGCCCGTTGGGCTCCACACAGGCACAGGGGATGACGAAGATCAGGTCGTTCCTGAAGCAGCTCGACGCCAGCCCACTACCGGTGACCGGCCAGGGCGACGTCACGAAACTGACGGAGGGGTGGGGTTCGCTCGGCATAGCCGAAGCCATGTACACCAAAGCGTCGTGGCCGACGCTCACGCAGGCGTTCAAGACCGCGTTCGCCGGTGACGGCAATGGCCTGATGGCGCTCGCCAACAGTTACACCGACCGCAACTCCGACGGTAGCTACAGCACCAATCTGATGCAGGTGAACAACGCGGTCAACTGCCTCGACCAGCCGTCCAGCTCGTCACTTTCGCAGTACGAACAAGACGCGGTTATGTTCTCCAAGACCGCGCCGACCTGGGGGCCGTTCCTCGCGTGGTCAGGGCTGACCTGTGGGCAGTGGCCGATCAAGGCCACCGGCAAGGCGCACCGCATCGAGGCCGCGGGCTCCGGGCCGATCCTGGTGGTCGGGACGACACGCGACCCGGCCACGCCGTACGCGTGGAGTCAACGCCTCGCCGGAGAGCTGGAGAACGGTCACCTGTTGACCTACGACGGCGACGGACACACGGCGTACGGGTATTCCGCGTGCGTGAACGACGTGGTCGACAAGTACCTGCTGCAGGGCAAGGCGCCCTCTGAGGGCAAACGCTGCTGAGCGGCCCGAGCCAGGGCCCGCGCAAAGCTCGATTCGAGCCCGAGGAGCGTTCCTGCGTATACTCGGCGGCGCGTTCGAGCAGTCCTGTCGTCTCAAGGCTGAGCCCGGGCGCGAGCCGCTTTAGCTCAGTCGGTAGAGCAATTCACTCGTAATGAATAGGTCATCGGTTCGACTCCGATAAGCGGCCCCATCGAAACGCCCTCGCCATCGGCGAGGGCGTTTTGGTCTGCACCGATGCGGCTGGGGTGCGAGACTTCGCGGCGTGAGGATGGGCAGGGGGCTTGCCCTGATATGCGCGGCGGGAATCATCTGGGGGACCATCGGTCCCGCGGTCGATCTGGTGCACGGGCGTTCGGCGCTGTCCGTGTTGACGATGAGCGCCTGGCGCTCCGTGTTCGCGGTCGTGACGCTCGCGGCCATGGTGCTCGCCCGGGGGCAGTTCGACGCCTGCGCAGCACTGGTACGCGCGCAACCCGTCCGGATCCTGATCATGGGAGCCCTTACTGCGGCCTTCCAGCTGCTGTTCTTCGTGTCTGTCGTGGCTGCCGGGGTGAGCGTGGCCACTGTCGTCGCGCTGGGGTTCGCGCCGGTGTTCCTGCTCGTGCTGCACAGCGCGCAACGCCGCCGGGGGCCGAGCGCGGCGCAGTTGGTCACGGTGGTGATGGCCGTCACCGGGTTGTTGTTGATCAGCCTCGTCGGAGGTGACGCGGCGGGATCCTCCCCGGCGCTGGGGGTGTTGACCGCTCTCGCGTGCGGCACGGCTTACGCGCTGTCCACGGACGTTGGCAGTTCAGTCTCCGGGACTCACGATGCAGTGCCCGTAGCTATGGCGACGATGGTCGTGGTTGCTGCGCTATTAGTGCCTGCCGGTCTGGTGGTCGGTCTGATTCGAGGCGATTCGCTTGTCCCGGCAGACACTGCAACCTGGGCGGGACTGGGGTACCTGGGCGCGGTCACCATGGCGCTCGCGTACGTGTTTCTCTTCGCGGGCCTGCGCACTCTTCCCACCGCGTCGGCATCGGTGGCCACCCTCCTGGAGCCGGTCACCGCAGTGATCATCGCAGTGCTCCTGCTCGGAGAGGGGCTGACCGTGGCGGGCCTGCTGGGGTCGCTCATGATTGTCGCGGCCATCGGGTCCCTCGCGCTGGCTCCCCAGGTGTCAGAGCTGCCCGAGGTCCACTAGGAGCAACTCGAGTGCTGGGGTGACCCGGGTTCGCCCTAGTTGATGAGAACCACCTCCAGCTTCATCGGGGTCTCGAACTGACCAGTCGGTCCGATCAATCCCGGACGTCGAGGAGCACCTTGCCGACGGCGCCGTTCTCAACTGCAGCGTGGGCGTCGCTGGCGTTCTCCAGCGGGTAGTGGTGCAGGGGTAGGCCGTGCTTCTCACCGACGGCAAAGCCTGCGTCGGCCACCGCTGCAGTGACGTCTTCCGCGGCAGCGCGAAGAGCGTCCTGACCGACGGTGTAGAGCAATACCCACTGGAGTCGGGCGTTGGTGGAGAAGGTCTCGCGCACGCTGAGGGTGATTTCGTCGCCACCGTTGTTGGCGTAGACCGCGATGGTGGCGCGGGGGCGGATGACCTGTAGGTCCAGCGCCAGGTTCTGCGCCGGGGCAACCTCGACCACGATGTCGACGCCGTCGGGCGCGACCTTGCGGATGGCAGCGACCGTGTCACCGTGGTGGTAATTGACGACGTGCTCAGCCCCGGCAGCTGTGGCCAGAATCGCCTTCTCCTCGCTGCTGATGGTGCTGATAACCGTGGCTCCGGCCCATCGAGCCAGCTGGATAGCCGCGTTGCCGACCGCTCCGGCACCACCGGCGACGAGCACGGTCATGCCGTCCATCGCTCCAGGAGCGAGCCGGTGCGGTCCGTCCTCGGAGGTGGTGAGAGCACGGTGGGCGGTGACGGCAGGTACGCCGAGCGCGGCGCCGACATCGAACGATGCGCCATCGGGCAGGGCGGTGACATTGGCTACCGGAAGCACGATCTGCTCCTGTGCGGTGCCGCCGGGGCGCTGATGCTGGGCGAGCATCGTCCATACCCGGTCACCGACGCTGAAGCCGTCGACGTCGGGGCCTATCGCGTCGATGGTGCCGGCGCCGTCCTGACCGGGGACGATCTCGGGGAAGGCCATCTCGCCCATGCCACCGGCGCGGAACTTCCAGTCGGTCGGGTTCACCCCTGCACGTGCAATGACGATCCGCACCTCGCCGGGACCGGGTGCACCGGCCTCCCGCTCGACAAGCTGGAGCGCTGAGGAGTCACCGTTCTCGGTGTAGACCACGGCACGCATGAGGATCCTTTCGTCGACAACGGGTTATGCCTCGTGCAACGTTACGACCGCCTCGTCTTATGCCGGGTCACGATCAGTCCACCTTCACACCAAGGTCGTCCCAGGAGGCCTTAATCCAATCCCTGAGCCTGCTGGTGACGAACTAAGAGGGACGGAATGCTCCGTCGTAACCGACCTGAATGGACGGGCTCTCATGAAACTTCGACTAGCAACGGGCGCGCTTGCCGCCACCTGCAGCGTCTTCCTCCTAGGCGCCTGTGGCAGCGGGGGACAGTCAGCCGGCTCTCCATCCAGTACCTCGAAATCGTCGGCGAGTTCCTCATCCACCGCGGGCAACTCCAGTTCGGCGCCGGCGTCGAGTTCCTCCACCGCGGCGGCTGCCAAGCCTGCGGCTGCAGAGGAGATCACCATCGAGGGCTTCGACTACAAGGTGCCCACCAGCGTCAAGGCCGGCGCCAAGATCACCATCACCAACAAGGATGGCGCTTCGCACACGGTCACGTCAGACACCGGTGGCCTCTTCGATGCCGTGGTCAAGGGCGGCGGCACCACCACCACGATGACCGCGCCGATGAAACCAGGCAAGTACCCCTTCCACTGCACCTACCACGGCAGCATGCACGGCGTGCTGGTCGTCACATGACCATCCAACCCGGTGCCCGACACACACCGTCGCTTCGATCGATGGTGGGTTCGTGGGGCACTGCTGCGGGCGGCGTAACCGGTTGGGGACTTCGTCTTCTGGTCGCGGCCTGCCTCCTGGTGGACGCCGTTGTGCACCTGCAGCTCGCTGGCGGATACGGTCAAGCGACCGCACCGGGGTATGTGAGCCAGGGGCTGTTGTTCCGCGTGGAGTCCGTGACGGCACTGGCTGTAGCTCTACTGGTGCTCGTGCTCGGCAACCGTTTTGCCTTCGCCGTCGCGTTCGGGGTGACGGTCAGCGCTTTTGGCGTCGTTCTGCTCTACAGGTACGTCAACGTGCCGGCGTTCGGTCCGATCCCCGGCTTGTACGAGCCGATCTGGTTCGCCAAGAAAGCGGTCACTGCCGTGGCCGAAGGCTTGGGGGCGGTGCTGTCGGCGATCGGGTTCGCATACACCTGGCCCCGGGTCCAGGAGCGTTCCAACGCAGGATCACCGGCTTCCGCGCGCGGTCTACGGTGAACTGAGGGTGGCAGACTCGAGTCGGCGGAGTCTTCGCTGCGCTCGACCTACCGGGCGCGCTCGGCGGTCTTGACCGCTGGGCACGCCATCCACTGAGGCACACGAGTGACCACGCCGCTCCTGGAAGTAGTCAACGTGTTGCAACCACCGGTGGAACATGCCGGTTGGCGATGGGGTCTCAGGTGATCCCCGCGACGAGGAGCTCCAGGATGTGCTGGTACTGCTCTCCGGTGGCACGGGTCATCCCGAGCTCGCAGGTGCGATTGCATGAGGCGTACGCGTCGTAGTCGTCTGCGGCGAGCTCTGCGGCTTGCGCTGCGGTCGCCGAGGCGGTCAGCTCGGGGTGCAACAGGCCCCGATCGCCCGCGAATCCGCAGCAACCCCACGCGTCTGGGATGGTGACATGCTCGGCGAGGGACGAGGCGACGGCGAGCAGGTCGGGGTTGATGCCCAGGCGGGTGGTGGAGCAGGTAGGGTGTAGCGCCAGCGAGGAGAACTTGGTGATCTTCGGCAATCGCGTCAGGACGTGCTCGGCGACGAAGGTGACGGCGTCGATCACCTGGAGGCCGGCGTAGCGCCGATCCGGGCCCGAGCGGGCAGTTTCGAGGCTGTGCAGTAGCCCTTCAGTGCACGAAGAGGCATCGCAGACCACGGGGATCGTGCCCGCGCGGCTGGCCTCCCAGAGCGACTCCAGCACCTGGTACTCCATGCGTTGCGCGCCTTTGGTCAGACCTTTGGAGCGCCATGGGGTGGAGCAGCACAGGCTGGGCAGGTCGCTCGGGTAAAGGAGCGTGACGCCGGCGCGCGCGCACAGGCTGGTGAACGCCGTGCGTACCCCGGGGCCGGCGTCACTGGGGCCGAACATGGCGCCGACGCAGGCGGTGAAGTAGACAACCTCGGACACCGAATCGGCACGCTCGACCGGATCGGCGAGCTTGAACGCTCGCGTGATGTCCCCGGGCGGACCTGACCGACGTGGAGAACCTCCGCGGGGAAGCTCGGCTGACCACAGCGGCAGCACATCATGGTCCAGCACCAGCCGGCCGAGCCGGTTCGGTGCGGTCACGGCTGTGTTGGGCAGCTTCTTGGTCAGGCTCAGTGCCCGGGAGGCCGTGGTCGTTAGTCCGGCCCAGTGTCGGGCGGCTACGTCCCAGCCGAACGACACGGCCCGTCCGGCGTCCTCGGCCCGGATTCGTTTGACCAGGTCACCGGTGTTGATGTGGACGGGGCAGGCCGTCTGACACATGCCGTCGACCGCACAGGTGTCGATGCTGTCGTAGTCGTAGTCCTTCTCCAGTGCGCCGAGCAGCTCGAGGTCGCCAGCGGCCCGGGCTGCTGCCATCTCCCGACGGAGCACGATCCGTTGTCGGGGCGTGGTGGTGAGGTCTTTGCTGGGGCACACCGGTTCGCAGTATCCGCACTCGACGCAACGGTCGACCTCTTCCTCGACCTTCGGCGTGGTCTTGAGGTCACGGGTGTGCACGTCGGGGTCATCGCTGAGCAGCACGCCGGGGCTGAGTAGGCCGCGCGGGTCGAACAACGCCTTGAGGGCCTGCATCACCTCGTAGAGCTCCGGACCGTACTGGCGGCGCACGTACGGGGCCATCATCCGCCCGGTCCCGTGTTCGGCTTTGAGCGAACCGTCCATTCCGAGCACGAGATCGACCAGATCCTCGGTGAACCCGAGGAAGCGGTCCATCCGGGCGCCGTCGATGTGTTCGGTGACCATGAAGTGGATGTTGCCGTCTTTGGCGTGCCCGAAGATCACGCTGTCGTTGTAGTTGTGCCGTGCGAGCAGGCGGGTCAACTTTTCGCAGGTAGGCAGCAGGGCTGGCACGGGCACCACGATGTCTTCGAGTAGCGCGGTCGTCCCGGAGGGTCGGGCCCCGGCGACGGTGGCGTAGAGACCTTTGCGGGTGTGCCACAGCCGGGCCCGGGCGGCGGGGTCCGCTGTGAGTTGTGCCGGAGTGCTGAGCCGCAGCGATTCCAGGGTGGCGCGGGCAGCGTCAGCACTGGCCCCTACCTGTTCCGGGGAGTCGGCTTGGTATTCCACCAGCAGGGCGGCGTGCGCATCGACGGTGAGGCGTCGAAGCAGGTCATCAGCCGCCGGGTCCGCCTGACCGACCCGCAGAGAGGTGGAGTCCATCAGTTCGATGGTCGCCGGGCCGGTCTCCACCAGAGCAGGCAGGGATCCGGTCGCGTCAGCGAGGGTGTCGAACACCAACAGCCCGGTCATCGCGTGCCGCAGCAGCGGTACGGTCCGCATCACGATCGAGGCGATGAAGGCCAGCGTGCCCTCGCTGCCGACCACGAGGTGGGCCAGGATATCGATCGGGCGGGTGTGGTCGAGGAAGGAATTGAGGCCGTACCCCATGGTGTTCTTCATCGAGAACTGGTGCTCGATGGTGGCGACCGAGTGCGGGTTCGAGCGCACCCGGTCTCGCAGCCTTACCAAGCCGGCATGAAGGTCCGGTTCGGTCTGGCGCAACCGCTCGTCGGCGTCTGAGGCGCCGGTGTCCAGGACAGTGCCGCTCGGCAGCACCAGGACGAGCGACTCCAACGTGTTGTAGGTGTTGGCCACGGTCCCGCATGCCATCCCGCTGGAGTTGTTCGCGACGACACCGCCGAGGGTGCAGGCGATCTCGCTGGCCGGGTCGGGGCCCAGCTTGCGCCCGTGTCGGACCAGTCGGCTGTTGACCTGGCGCACTGTGGCTCCGGGCCCGACCCGTACCCGGAGACCGTTGTCAAGTATCTCGATGTCGCGAAAATGGCGGCGCGTCTCAACCAGGATGCCGTGGGTTCCGGCCTGACCGCTCAGGCTCGTCCCGCCCGACCGGAAGGTCAGCGGGATGCCCTGACCGGCGGAGACCGCGAACAGGCGCCCCACCTCTGCCGCGTCGATCGGGGTCGCCACGGCCCGGGGAGTGAGCGCGAAGTGCGAAGCGTCGTGGCGCATCTTGCGCACGTCAGTCACCCGCTCGCTGAAGCGGGCGGGATCACTCAGTGCGTTCGCATAGGCCGTCAACGCCGCCACTGGCGAACCAGGTGACGTTTCGCGCGTCGTCGTGGGTGAGCCTGCTGCGATGCCGGGTCCGGGACCGGCGGTGTTCTGTTGATCGCTCATGGGGCCACGACTGTCCAGCCGAGCACGGTGGTGGACTGCAAGAACACAAGCAGACAGCTGACGAGCAGCAGGCTCCACGCGATGGCCTCGCGGAACAGTTCGCTCTCCTTGCCGTCCACCGCGGCGAAAACGAGGTGCTGCGCACGCGGGGCCTTCCAGCGCACCGCGGCCGGCAGCACGGAGACGGTGATCTGAGGTAGCGCTACGTCCAGCTCAGACAGCACCAGCGACCCCCCTAGAGGGTGCTGTTCCGGTTGAGACATCGACACTCCTTCGTAGCTCGGTGTACTGGATCATGGTCGTCATCAAATCCGCCTGGCCCACGCAGAGGCTGTGGTCCCGGATGCGATGCTGCTCGCCCTGCGCCGATCACCGCTGAAGATGGGTGGGCGCAGGGCAAGGTCGGAGTTAGGGCAACATCCAGGACAGGACGCTGGTGGACTGCAGATAGACGAGCAGGCACATGAAGAGCAGGAACCCGAAGGTCCACCCGAGGATCTTGCGCAGAATGACGCCCTCCTCACCTGCCAGACCGACTGATGCGGCGGCAATGGCCAGGTTCTGTGGGGAGATCATCTTGCCCAGGACACCACCGGAACTGTTGGCTGCAGTCATCAGGACCGGGGGCAGCCCGGCCTGTTGCGCCGCCGAGACCTGCAACGTGCCGAACAGGGCGTTGGAAGACGTGTCCGACCCTGTGACGGCGACGCCGAGCCACCCGAGGATGGGTGACAGGAACGCGAACGCACCGCCGGCCCCGGCCATCCACCGGCCGATCGTGATGGTTTGTCCGGACAGGTTCATCACATAGGCGAGGGCGAGCACGCCGGCGACCGTCAGAATGGCCCACTTGAGTTGATCCAGGGTCTTGAGGTAGTCGCGCACTGCTGCTGCCGGGCCCAATCCGAGCACCAGCATGGTGATGACACCAGAGATCAGTAGCAGGGTGCCGCCGGCGGGAAGCCACCCGAAAGCAAAGGTGACAGCGGATGGGGATTTGCCGCTCGGCGTTTGGATGTTCAGGCCGGGCCACGCGAATTTGGTGGCGCCCTTGGCCAGCAGCTTCGCGACGAACCCGATCTGGGCGATCGAGAAGACCGCGATGATGATCAGGTACGGCGCGTAGGCCTTCAGGACGTCGCTACGGGAATCGGGTGCTCTCTCGGCGGACGGACCCGTCGCCCCGGATCCGTCAGCCGCGCCCTTCGCCTGCGCCGCGGCTTGGTCCGCGCTGGAGTCCTTGGATGCGCGGTCCGAACTGGAACCCCGGCTGCCGCCGAGCTCCACGGCGTGTGCGGATGCGGTCGCAGCTGACAGGCGGTTCTGCACGTCCTCTTCGGACAGGCTCTCGACGTGGAGCACCTCACTTGGCTGCCACACACGCAGGAACAGCACGATGACCATGGCCGCACCGAGTGCGGCAATGATGTCCGTCAGTGGGATGGAGATGTAGTTGGAGCACAGGAACTGCAGCACCCCGAACACGACACCGGCGAGGAGGGCGACCGGCCAGGTCTGACGGAGTCCGCGTTTGCCGTCCACCATGAAGACCAGTGCCAGCGGTACGAAGATCGCCAGGACCGGGGTTTGGCGCCCGACGACGGAGGCGAGATCTTGCTCGGGCAGGTTGGTGATCTTGGCCAGTGTGGTGATCGGGACGGCGATGGCTCCGAAGGCAACCGGAGCGGTGTTCGCGACCAGGGCCACGGTTGCTGCCTTGATCTTGGAGAAACCGAGCGCGAGCAACATCACCGACGTGATGGCGACCGGGGTACCGAAACCAGCGAGCGCCTCGAGCAGCGCACCGAAGCAGAACGCGATGATGATGGCCTGCACCCGCTGGTCGGGTGACACGGTGGCGAACGAACGCCGCAGCACATCGAAGTGTCCGGTCGTCACCGTCATCGTGTAGACCCAGATCGCGTTCACCACGATCCACATGATCGGGAAGATGCCGAAGGCCGCGCCCTCACCGGCCGCGGAGAGCGTCTGGCCGACCGGCATGGAGTAAACGACGATGGCGACGAGGATCGAGACAGCCAGCGCGATCAGCGCGGCCCACTGGGCGCGCAGCTTGAACACGCCGAGCAGTACGAAGACGGTCAGCAGCGGGAGTGCTGCGAAGATCGCGGATTGGCCAAGAGAATGGTTGATGGGGTCGAAGATCTGGTCGTACATGAGGACACCTCCAGGTGCGGGAACCAGACGAAGTAAGGAACGGCCTGTCGGGGCGCCATGAGCTCCGCCCCGGTGGATCTACGGAGCGAGTGGGTTGATTCCGCGAATCGAGAAGTCCACGAGCTGTACGGGGTGGTACAGCTTGACGGAGGGGTCCAGGTAGCGCCGGATCTGCAGCAGGCACCCGGGGTTGGCGGTCGCGATCATGTCGGGGTTGACACTGACGATGTTGGCCACTTTGCGCAGGCCCAGTTCTTCGGCGGGCTCGGGCTGGACCATGTTGTAAATTCCCGCCGACCCGCAGCACAGGTCGGTTTCGGGAATGTCGAGGACCTCCAGGTCGGGAATCGTGCCCAGCACCGCTCGCGGTTGTGACGTGATCCGCTGGGCGTGGGCGAGGTGGCATGCGTCGTGGTAGGCGACGCGGCCGGGAATCGGATGACGAGGTGCGACGGGACCCAGGTCGTAGAGCAGTTCGTTGATGTCGCGGACCTTGGCGGAGAATTCGGCGGCCCGGGTGGCGTACTCCTTGTCATCGCGCAGCAGTGCCACGTAGTCCTTCATCGTCGAGCCACATCCGGCGACGTTGACCACAATGCTGTCGACGTCCAGTGCGAGGAAGTTGTCGATGAGGGCGCGGGCGCGATCCAGGGCCTCCGGCTCGCGACCGGCGTGAACGGACAGGGCGCCGCAGCATTTCTGGTCTGCCGGTGCAACGACATCGCACCCCTCTGCCGCCAACACGCGTGCCGTCGCGGCGTTGACCTCGGAGAAGAAGACCTGCTGGGCGCATCCGGTGAGCATGGCCACCCGGTGACGCGTCGGGCCGACTGCCGGGGTGTGCTCAGCGAGGCGAACCCGGACATCGCGCAGGGCCATCGGTGGAAGAAGTGCCTCCATGGCCTGCAGCCGTGCGGGTAGCTTCTTCAGCAATCCGGACTTCTGCAACGGCTTGCGCAGGGAACGTTGATACAACGTGCCGAAGACCGCGGCCACGCGCAACCGGTTCGGGTAGGGGAACAGGGTGAAGATGGCTGCCCGGAACAAGCGGTCGCTTCTGTCGCGGGTGTAATTGCGTTCGATCTGGGGCCGCACCGCCTCCAACAACTGGTCGTACTGCACCCCGCTGGGACAGGCCGTGACACAGGCCATACAGCCCAGGCACGCGTCGAAGTGACTGGTGAAAGTCTCATCCATCTCCACCGTGCCTTCGCGACCGGCCTTCATGAGGTAGATCCGCCCGCGCGGGGAATCCATCTCCTCCCCCCACAGTGTGTAGGTGGGACAGGCAGGGAGGCAGAAGCCGCAGTGCACACAGTCCGAGATCAGTTCGTCGGTGGGCGGGTGGAAGGCGTCGAAGACCCCTGTCCCGCCGTGGTCCTGAACGTGCAGGACGGTGTCGGGAACTTGATCCACCCCGTCGAACGCGGAGAAATTGTGTGCGGAAGTCGTCTGGTCGCTCATGCGAAAGATTCCGTTCGGGTCCAGTCGGGCAAGGACGGTGCTGGTGCAGCCGGGTTCGTGTCGGCCGTGAACCGGGTCAGTAGCAACCGCGGAATCGACCGGGTGCACATCGGTCGAGCGGGTCGAGGCGGTGTTTGACCGTACGCATCAGTTCCGCGCCGGACGGTGGCGCACCGAAAGAGGCGAGCTGGTCTGAGACCTCTTGGGGACGGTTGCGCAATGAACACACTCCGCCGAGGGCTTCAACACTCTCGCGCCACTGCCGGGCGACCGTGGCCTGTGCTTTCGCTGAGCCGCGCAGTACCGCGGTGTGCAGACCGAGTCCGATGCTGCTCGCTACCGCCGCGGACACCTCATGGTCGTGGGCGAGAGCGTGCAGCGCCTGGATGATCCGCGGTGACCGATCCGGCAGACCGCCCGCGCGCACGACGGTGTCCTGCGCTGTTCCACCGGCAGCGTCGGCCACCTGGGTCCATTGATCGTCGGCTGCGTCCGAGTCGAGCAGGTGGGGTGTCAGGCCTTGGTCGGTCAGGAGTTTCGCCACCCGGGTCGATCCCGCATCGGTGCCGAGGGAACTTCCGTCGACCCGGACCAGCAGCACCGGGTCGTCGCCGATGCCGGCCCGGTCAACCCATTCCACAGCCGCGGGTTCCACACCGCACCGACTGAGTGCCGCGGCAGCCGCAGTTGCCTGCAGAGCCGTGGCGCTCGCGATGACCGTCACGCTCGACGTAGGCAGCGGATGCAGTCGCAGGATGACTTCGCCGATGAACCCGAGACCTCCCAGGGATCCGTGAAACAACTTGGTCAGGTCGTAACCAGCGACGTTTTTGATGACGTGACTACCGCTGTGCACCGTGGTTCCGTCGGCCAGCACGATTGTGGCGCCGATGGCGAGGTCGCGCAGTGTGCCGTACCGCAATCGGCGTGGGCCGGCGTCGCCGGTGGCGAGCAGGCCGCCGATGGTTGCACCGGCCCGTTCGGTGGCAGGGTCGAGGGCCAGCCACTGTCCTTGGGTGGCCAGCTGAGTCTGCAGAGTTTGCAGACTCATGCCGGCGCCGACCGCAGCCGTCATATCCCCTGGCTGGTGACTGATGAGGGCGTTCAAGTTCTCGGTGCTGACCCGGACGTCGGTCGTATCGACCACACCACCCCACTGCGCCTTGGTGCCGGCTCCACTGAAGAGCAACGTGCGCTGCTCGGACTGGCCTTCGCGAAGAACCCGGCTGGTTTCGTCGAGATCGTGGGGGGCGACTGTTTGAGTCTGTGTCGTACTAGTCATCTGCGGTCACCCTCTGTCGATGATGCCGGCGGTTTCCAACGGGTGCGGCCGGTAGGGTCCCGGCAGTTCACCGCACAACCGAGGGGTCGGGAAGATCTTCCCCGGGTTACAGATGCCGTCGGGGTCGAAGGCATCGCGCACCCGCTTCATGACGGCCAGGTCGTCCGGGGTGAACATTTTCATCATCGAGCAGGCCTTGTCCGTTCCGACGCCATGTTCACCGCTGATCGAGCCACCCGTGCGGACACACAGCTCGACGATCGCCGTCGCGAGCTCCTCAGCCTTCTCGGCCTCTCCTTCATGGCGTGCGTCGTACAGCACGAGTGGGTGCAGGTTGCCGTCGCCGGCATGGAAGACGTTGGCGACCCGCAGACTCGCGTCGTCGGCCATCTGGCCGATCTGGGTCAGGACCGGACCCAGCTTGCTGCGCGGGATAACCCCGTCCTGGACGAAATAGTCCGGGCTGATCCGGCCCATCGCCGCAAAGGCCGCTTTGCGGCCTTTCCAGATCAGAGCACGTTCAGCGGACGTAGACGGTATCCGCATATTCGTGGAGCCGTTGGACTCACATAGCCGCCGTGCAGTGTCGAAGTCGGCCTCACACTCGGTGTCGAAACCGTCCAGTTCGACGATCAACGCGGCGGTGGCCTCGCGATTGAAACCAGCACCGGTGGCTTTTTCGCAGGCTTCAATGGCCAGCTTGTCCAGCATCTCTACGGCGGCCGGAATGACCCCGGCCGCAACGAGATCGCTGACGGCCTGACCGGCCTCCTCGACCGAAGCAAAATCGGCAACGAAGGTACGCACCGATTCGGGCCGACGAAGAAGCCGCACCGTCACTTCGGTAACGATGCCCAACGTGCCTTCGGACCCGACTACGACGCCGAGCAGGTCCGGGCCGAGGGAGTCAGCGCAGTCGCCGCCGAGGTGCACGATGCTGCCGTCAGGTGTGACAAGCGTGACTCCCAGGACGTGGTTCGCGGTGAAACCGTATTTCAGGCAGTGAGCGCCTCCGCTGTTTTCTGCGACGTTTCCTCCCACGGTGCAGACGATCTGACTGGAGGGATCCGGAGCGAAGTAGAGGCCGTGCGGGGAGGCGAGTACGGAGATACCGGAGTTGGTGACGCCGGGTTGGACCGTCATTCGTTCGTTGTCCGGATCGATGCCGATCACTTCACGCATCCGGGACAGGCCGATCACGATGCCGTCGCTGACCGGCAGTGCACCACCGGACAGCCCTGTGCCGGCTCCGCGTGCGACGAACGGCACGCCGTGCTGGGCACACAGTTTCACGGCGGCCGCAACCTCCTGGGTGGTGCGCGGTAGAACGACCATGGCGGGAACGGTGCGATAGCCGGTCAATCCGTCGCACTCGTAGGTGCGTAGTTCGCCCGGATCGGTGATGACTCCGGACTCTCCGACGGCGGACACGAACTGTGCCCGCAGGCGGCCGGTGACCTGCAGAGACGGCTGTGTGGGGGTGGCAACAGTCATCGAGTAACCCCTCGAATTTTTCGCAATGCGGGAAAATTTTCCCGCATTGCGACAGTACGACCGTGATGCAGGTCACGTCAATGCCTTGTAGGTGCGTGGTGGGGCAGGCTGAGCACAGACCGGATGGCACCGGGCACCTTGATATATTCGCCCGTGTTGGATAGTTTTCCAATAAACGGAATTCAATTTCCATCAAGCGGAAAATGACTGAGGGATCTTCATGGCGAAACGAGTACAGGTCGGGCGACTCAGCGTGGCGGAGGAGTTGTACACGTTCCTCGTCGAGGAGGCCCTGCCAGGGTCGGGCGTGGATGCGGATCAGTTCTGGGCTGGTACTGACGCGATCATTCACGATCTCGCGCCCCGAAATACTGCCTTGTTGGCGAAGCGCGACCTGCTACAGCAGCAGATCGACGACTACCACCTCGCTCACCAGGGAACTCCCGAACCGGTGGCCTACTCATCGTTCCTACGGGAGATCGGTTACCTGCTCGAGGAGCCCGAAGACTTCGCAGTCACGACCGCGGGTGTTGACGTAGAGGTCTCCGACATCGCGGGTCCCCAGCTGGTCGTGCCACTTCTGAACGCACGTTTCGCCACCAACGCGGCCAATGCCCGCTGGGGTTCGCTGTACGACGCGTTCTACGGCACCGACGTCATCCCGGAGGGTGGTGACCTCGCCCGCGGCACCTCTTTCAACACCGTAAGAGGTGCTGAGGTCATCGCGCGGGGACGAGCGCTGCTTGACGAGCACGTGCCGCTCTCCGGCGGTTCCCACGTCGACGCCACCTTGTACGCGATCGATGATCAAGGACTTGCTGTATCTGTCGAGGGAGCGGTGCTCCGGCTGGAAGATCCCACACAATTCGTCGGTTACAACGGTTCCGCTCAAGCGCCCGACGCTGTCCTGCTCGTCCACAACGGACTGCACCTGGAGATCGCTGTCGATCACGAGGACTCGATCGGGGCCACAGACTCGGCAGGCGTGAAGGACATCATCCTCGAAGCAGCAGTCTCGACGATCATGGACCTCGAGGACTCCGTTGCCGCGGTCGACGCCGCAGATAAGGTACTCGGTTACCGCAACTGGCTCCACCTCATGCAGGGGACGCTGTCGCAGAAGGTGACGAAGAACGGACGTACGTTCGTTCGTTCGCTGAACCCTGATCGTACTTACACGTCTGCGGCTGGAGATGCCGTGACTCTGCACGGGCGATCGCTGCTCTTCATTCGTCAGGTGGGTCACCTCATGACGACCGACGCAGTGTTGGACGTCGAGGGAAACGAGGTTCCGGAAGGAATCCTGGACGCCCTGGTCACGGGGCTTGGAAGCACCCATGACCTGAGAGGCGGGACATCACTCAGCAATTCGCGAACGGGCTCGATGTATGTCGTGAAGCCCAAGATGCATGGACCCGACGAGGTCGCGTTCGCGTGTGAGTTGTTCGCGCGGGTCGAAGAAACGCTGGGCCTGCCCCCGCTCACGATCAAGGTCGGGATCATGGACGAGGAACGGCGCACGTCCCTCAACCTGAAGGCGGCGATCAAGGCCGCAAGCGATCGCGTGGCATTCATCAACACGGGTTTTCTCGACAGGACCGGTGACGAGATCCACACGTCCATGCAGGCCGGGCCGATGGTCCGCAAGAACGACATGCGCAACGAGGCGTGGATCAAGGCGTACGAGGCATCCAACGTCGACATCGGTCTCGAATGCGGGCTGCAGGGTCGAGCTCAGATCGGCAAGGGCATGTGGGCGGCACCTGACAACCTGGCTGAGATGTTGGAGAAGAAGATCGAGCATCCGCAGGCCGGTGCGAACTGCGCCTGGGTCCCATCACCCACAGCTGCGACGCTGCACGCCATTCACTACCACCAGGTGAATGTGTCCGAGCGGCAAAGCGAGTTGGCTGCCGGTGGACGACGATCCACGAGAGACCAGTTGCTCATGATCCCGCTGGGTGATCCGGCCGGGTGGACGCCAGAGGAACGACAGGCGGAGTTGGACAACAACATCCAGGGTGCGCTGGGTTACGTGGTGCGATGGGTCGATGCTGGCCTGGGTTGCTCGAAGGTCCCCGACATCGACGGCGTGAACCTCATGGAGGACCGCGCGACGTGTCGCATCTCCTCTCAGCATGTCGCGAACTGGCTGCTGCACGGGGTTGTGACCAAGGAACAGGTCGAGACGACGCTACGTCGGATGGCTGTAGTGGTTGACGGGCAGAATGCCGACGACGAGACCTACCTACCAATGGCACCTGATTACGACGGTGAGGCGTTCCTAGCCGTGCGGGACCTGGTTTTCGAGGGGATTCGTCAGCCGGCTGGCTACACCGAGCCGATCCTGCATCGCCGTCGCATTGCTCGCAAACTGATGAACGAGGACGGTATCGCGTGATCCTGGATCTGGAAACGTCACGGGCCATCATCGCGGGCAGTCGCCACCATTCCTCGTCAGCGGGGTTCAAGCCGCTCACGATCGTGGTCCTCGATGCCGGCGCTCACGTCGTGGCTGCCGAGCGAGAGGACGGCTCGTCCAACAAACGCTTCGAGATTGCCTTCGCCAAGGCTCACGGTGCGCTATCACTAGGTACTGGATCACGCGCCATCATGGCCAGAGCCGAGCAGCAGCCCTATTTTGTCGCGGCGGTCACCCACGCCGTCGGCGGAGCTTTGTTGCCAGTGCCCGGCGGGGTCCTGGTGCGCGACTCTGCCGGCGTTCTCCTGGGTGCGGTCGGGGTGACCGGTGATACCTCGGACAACGACGAGTCCGCCGCAATCGCTGGGATCGAGGCGGCGGGTCTGGTCGCCCAACCTGACTGACCGTGGACTGCGGCAGGGCGGCCACCGCGGGACTGGTGCGCTGAACCGTCAGGCCCACCAGACCCGTAGGCGCGCAGTTCGTTAGGGCCTGTTGGGGTTGCACCCGACCCCCCACGGCTGCGCTCGCAGTACCGGACCCAGGGACAGCTGCGTCGCGATGCGAGTCGGTGGGAGCGCGGGAGTCAGCCCGGCCTGTCGTGGCGCAGGTCGTTGCTCAGTTCGGTGGCCACGAGTTGCAGGGCAGGCACGATCTGCGTGACTCGGGCCCGGGTCAGCCGTCCGGACGGCCCGGACACCGAGATGGCGAGGTTGCCCGGCGCATCGGGGAGCGCGACTGCGACGCACCTCACACCCAGTTCGTGCTCGTCTTCGTCCACCCCGTAACCGTCTTCCCGGATCCGGTGCAATTCCTGGATGAGCGCGGCTGCGGTGGTGATGGTGCGCTCCGTGCTGGCCACCATGCCTGTGCGCTGCAGAAGTCGACGTACATCGTCGTCGTCAAGTCGTGCCATCAGCACTTTGCCGACGCCGGTGGAGTGCGCGGTGACGCGTCGACCGACCTCGGTGAACATCCGGACCGCGTAGGGGGAGGGTGCCTGTGCCACGTAAACCACCGCGTCTCCTTCGAGGCTCGCCAGGTTCGCGGTCTCACCGATTTCGTCCACCAGGTCTTGCAATCGAGGTTGCGCCCAGATGCTGTGCACCCGGCGTGCGACGTCTCCCACCCGAATGAGCCTGGAACCGAGGGCGTACCGATGGGAGGGTTCCTGGCGCACGTAGCCGTCGGCCACCAAGGACCGCAGTAACCGGTGGATGGTGGCCAGTGGGAGGCCGGTTGTGGTGGCCAACTGCGAAACGGTCGCGAGTCCGCCGGCATCGGCGAGTGTTTCGAGGATGACGATAGCGCGGCTGACAGATTGAACTCCGCCCAATTCGCTGCTGTGCGGCACGTTGCCACCCCTCCCCGTCGACTCCGAATGACTCTGTTGAGGTTGCCTGGGTGACCCCGAGGAGAACCCCCAGCGACCAGCTCTCCGCCTGTCGACTGGAACAATCTTTCCGTTCTACGGAATGTTACCGGACCAACGCAACGCCGGGTCGATATTTGCTGTTCGCTATGCGCACGACTGAACGGCCATCTCCGATCTGTTGCGGTGCTCGTTGCTCGGCGGCGTCAGTCCAGCATCGATACTGCGGCGGTGGGCGCGTCTTCGTGACGTTCTGCGAGTTCTTCGAATTCGACGATGTTGTTCAGTTCGGTGCCCATGGACACGTTGGTCACCCGCTCCAGGATGATTTCCACGACCACGGGGACCCGGAAC
>JBBPZD010000198.1:0-11398 GCA_038199265.1 Actinomycetales bacterium
ATCCACCCGTTGGTCTGCGCGGCGTTCAACGCCGACTTCGACGGTGACCAGATGGCGGTCCACGTGCCGCTGTCGACCGAGGCGCAGGCTGAGGCCCGCATCCTCATGCTGTCGAGCAACAACGTGTTGAAGCCGTCCGACGGTCGCCCCGTGACCATGCCCAGCCAGGACATGATCACCGGCATCTTCTTCCTCACCTCAGGTGACGGACAGGTGCAGGCGCACGACAGCGATGATCACCTGCGCTCCTTCAGCACCCACGCCGAGGCCCGCATGGCATTCGACCGGGGCGAGATCAAGCTCGGCTCGACCGTTCGCATCCGGATCATGGACCAGGTCCCGCCCGTCGGTCACACCCTCGCCGAGGGCGAGACGACGGACGAGCTCGGTCGGTTGGCTGCGATCACCCTGGAGACCACGCTGGGCCGGGTCATGTTCAACGAGACGCTGCCTGAGGACTACCCGTTCCTCAACAACGCCATCGACAAGAAGGCTTTGTCGGCAGTCGTGAACGACCTCGCCGAGCGCTATCCCAAGGCTCAGGTCGCGGCATCGCTGGACGCGTTGAAGGAAGCCGGTTTCTACTGGGCCACCCGGTCCGGTTGCACGGTTGCCATCTCCGATGTCCAGACTCCGGAGCGCAAGGAAGAGATCCTTGCAGGCTACGAGGTCAAGGCCGCCAAGGTGCAGGGCCAGTACGACAGAGGCCTGATCACCGACGACGAGCGCCGTCAGGAGCTCATCGAGATCTGGACCCAGGCCACCAACGAGGTTGCTGCAGAGATGCAGGCCAACTTCGACGTGCGCAACCCCATCTTCCGGATGGTGTCCTCCGGTGCGGGTGGTAACTGGCACCAGGTCCGACAGATCGCCGGCTCGCGCGGCTTGATGGCCAACCCGAAGGGCGAGATCATCCCGCGCCCGATCAAGTCCAACTTCCGCGAGGGCCTGTCGGTTCTGGAGTTCTTCATCTCCACCCACGGTGCCCGCAAGGGACTGGCCGACACCGCGCTGCGTACCGCCGACTCCGGGTACCTCACCCGTCGGCTGGTGGACGTCAGTCAGGACGTCATCATCCGCGAGGACGACTGCGGCACCGATCGCGGTCTGGTGTTGCCGGTCGCTCAGCGCAGTGCCGACGGTTCGTTGGTCGAGCATGACGACGTGGAGACCTCGGTCTACGCGCGCACGCTCGCCACGGACGTCGAGTCCGGCGACGAGGTGCTGGCAGCCGCCGGCTCCGACCTCGGTGACGTCAACCTGGATCGGCTGCTCGCGGCCGGTGTGGAAGAGGTCAAGGTCCGTTCGGTGCTCACCTGCGAGTCCCGGGTCGGTACCTGCGCCAAGTGCTACGGCCGTTCGCTCGCCACTGGTCTGCTGGTCGACATCGGTGAGGCCGTCGGCATCATCGCCGCCCAGTCCATCGGTGAGCCCGGTACCCAGCTGACGATGCGTACGTTCCACACCGGTGGCGCCGCAGGTGATGACATCACCCAGGGTCTGCCCCGTGTCGTGGAGTTGTTCGAGGCTCGCACGCCCAAGGGTGTCGCCCCGATTGCCGAGGCTGCAGGCCGCGTGCAGATCGAGGACACCGACAAGACCAGGCGCATCCTGCTTACCCCGGACGACGGCTCGGAAGAGCACGCCTACCCGATCAGCAAGCGTTCGCGCCTGTTGATCGCAGATGGCGACCACGTCGAGGTCGGCGCGCTGCTCGTGCAGGGCGCGATCGACCCCAAGCAGGTGCTGCGCATCCTCGGTCCCCGTGCGGTGCAGAAGCACCTGGTGGACGAGGTGCAGAGCGTCTACCGCCAGCAGGGTGTGTCTATTCACGACAAGCACATCGAGGTCATCGTGCGGCAGATGCTGCGCAGGATCACGATCATCGAGGCGGGCGACACCGATCTGCTACCCGGCGAGTTGGCCGAGCGTGGCCGGTTCGAGGACGCCTCGCGTCGCACCGTGGCCGAAGGTGGCCGCCCGGCGTCGGGTCGACCTGATCTGCTGGGTATCACCAAGGCCTCCTTGGCGACCGACTCGTGGCTGTCGGCGGCCTCCTTCCAGGAGACCACCCGGGTGCTCACGGAGGCAGCGATGCACGCCAAGAGCGACCCGCTGCTGGGCCTCAAGGAGAACGTCATCCTCGGAAAGCTCATCCCAGCCGGCACCGGCCTTGCGCGTTACCGCAACGTCAAGGTGGAGCCGACCGAGGAAGCGAAGGCGGCGCTGTACGCACTGCCGGACTACCAGAGCTACGACTACCCGGCCTTCGGTCCGGGTTCGGGCGAGGCAGTTCGTCTGGACGACGCGTCCCTCGGTCTCGACTGACCTGGCGCCGGCCCTGCCGGTGTTGACAGATGCCCCTGCGAACCATGCGGTTCGCAGGGGCATCTGCGTGCGGCGTAGTCGAGAGGGTACGGACCTGTGCACTTCCCCGTACTCTGGCGCGGTGACCCGGCGCTGGCTGATCGTGTGCGTGCTGGTTTTCGCATCCGGTCTCGGCGGGGTGCTGTTGACCTCGCTGCTGACCCAGCGTCCGCCGTTGCAAACGATCAAGCAGACGGGCGTGACGGTCGTCGTGCGGGTCCCGGAAATCGACTGGAACAGCACGACGGCAACGGCGAACCCGACCCTGTACGCACTGGCTCGAAAGGGCGCCGTCGGCGGGATGCTCACCCGCAACCTGTCCGGCCACAGCTGTACCCCGGACTCATGGCTCAGCCTCTCGGCCGGCACTCGGACCGCAGTCGGTCCAGTGGTGCGCGAGACCTTGCCAGGGGAACCGGTGGGGGTCTGCCCGGCCGTCCAGCAGCCGGTCCGCACCAGCCCCACGACGGCTTTCTATCCGGAGTGGTCGGACTGGAGAAAGATCGCGCTGTCACGCTCGCCGAAGGCAGACATCGGCCGACTCTCCTCCACCGCGCAGCAGAACGGTACGTGCGTAACGGGGGTGGGCAGCGGCGGCGCACTGGGGGCGGCTGACCGGACCGGATTTGTCGAGAACTACGCCCCCGGTATCGCAGAGACCGATTTCACCACCTGCCCGATAACGCTCGTCAGCCTGACGACCGCGAAGGACAGTGCGCTCGCCCAGGTTGTCGCGAAGCTTCCGGCCGATGCGACCCTCATCGTGGCATCACTGGCCGACGACTCGACTCCGGAACATCTGCGGGCAGTCGTCATCACCGGTCCCGGTGTCGCCCATGGCCGACTCAGCTCTCTCAACATTCGTCAGATCGGACTGATCGGTACCGTCGATCTCACCGCGCTGCTCCTGCAGCGCTACGGCTCGGCCGCCCCGACGCTGCCGGAGGCGCGGGCTCCGGCGGTGGAGCCGAGCGGTAGCGAGTACGGGCCTGTGACCCTGGCGAGAGATCTGGGTCAGTCGTTGTCCGTCGAACATTCGGTCATTCGCAGTTTCTTCCCCCGTTCGCTGATCATCGGCGTCATCGTTGTCGCCCTCGGAGTACTGCTCTGGAGATGGCGGGTCCGCCGTGCCTATCGGCAGGGGCGGTTGCCCTCGGAGCACCCAGTGCTGCGTTTCGAGATCGCAGTCACCGCAGGGGCACTGTCGGCGTTGCCGGCGGCAACCTTCGCGGTGGGCATCCTGCCGTGGTACCGCTCGGAGCGTCCCGGCCTCGCGCTGACGGCGGGGGTCCTGCTGATCGCGGTCGGAGTCGCTCTCGCTGCCCTCGCCGGACCGTGGCGGCGGCACCCGGCAGGGTCGTTGCTGGTCATCCTGACTGTCACCTGGTTCGTGGTGTTGAACGATGCAATGCACGGTTCGAGGCTGCAACTCACGTCGATGATGGGTTTGCAGCCGTTGTACGGCGGCCGCTACTACGGGATGGGAAACGTCGGTTTCGCGATGCTCGCGACCAGTGGGCTGTTGATCGCGGCGCTCCTCGCAGACACCCTCATCAGGGCAGGCCGCCGTGACCTGGCATTCGTCACCGTGATTCTCGTCGCCGTGCCGACTGTGCTGGCGGACGGGTATCCGGCGTGGGGGGCCGACGGCGGGGGGCCGACGGCACTGATCCCGGCGTTCGCCTATCTCGCCCTCAATGCCGCCGGGTTGAAGGTCACCTGGAAACGTGTCGCAGTCACGCTCGCGATCACAGTCGTGGTGGTGATGGGACTGTCGTTGATCGATTATCTTTCACCGGTTCGGTACCGCACCCATCTCGGTGGTTTCATCTCCGGTCTGCGCAACGGCGGCGGCGCTGGTGGGCTCGCGAAGATAGGCAAACTGAATGCTTCGATGGTGACGTCGAGCCCGCTGACTCTGATGGTGCCGGCGCTGCTGTTAGCCGCAATCGCCGTGCTGATGGCCCCGCGCACCAGGGTCTCTCTTCCCGTGAGCCGGTTGTGGACGCAGCTCCCCTTCCTCGGCACCGGGCTTGCGGCGGCTGTGATCTGCTGGGTCATCGGATTTTTCGCGAACGACTCGGGTACGGCGATACCGCCGGTCGGGATGCTGGTGAGTGTGCCGCTGCTGGCCATGCTTGCAGTGGGCCCCTCGAGGCCGTCGGTAGCTGCCGATCGGTCAGTTGCCCGGCCGGTCGAGCTGCCAGGCTGAGGCGTCTGCGTTCCGATAGCGAAGTGCGGCGAACGGGCTCAGGTTCGCCGCGTGTGGCAGCAACCGGTCGACGTAGACCCAGCGCACGCCTCGTGCCCACAACTCGCGTTGAGCAGCCTTCGTAGGTGCGTCGACGAAACCGTCGTTGAGACGTAAGAGGGAAGGGTTCCAATAGGGCAGCGTGATCAGTTCCCGACCGCGCGGACGTAACTTGGCCGAGGTGGGAGTGGTGCCCCACGCCTCGACGAGCGACTGCCGTCCGCTGAACGCTGAGACCACCCACCGCCGACTGTCGCATGGCTGGTCGGGGGTGACCGGCCGGCCGCAGTGGCGATTGGTCATCACCAGGTCGCCGGTGGCCGAGTGGTCGCCGATATAGGTGGCAGCGTCAAGCTGGCCCTGAGTCACTGCACTGAACTGGGTGATCGAGTACGTCTTGGTCCGGATCAGAGGCGTGTCGGCGATGTAGGCAGCACGTGCCAGAGCTGCATTGCCCATACCGCAGAGGGCAACACACAGTACGACTGCAATTCGGCGACCTGTCCAAGCCCAGACCGCTGCTGCGGCGATTGCCACGAGCGTCACCGAGAGCACCGTCTGCAGGGCGATCTGGTAGGCCAGACCCAGGCCGAACTTGTCGATGGTGCCCGGCAGGGCCCAGACAGCGAACCCTCCGGTCAAGCCGACACCGGCCACCGACACCCATCCGCGCCGGGTCAGCGCTGGTGCAGGCGCCAGAGAGCAGGAGCCTACTGCCGATGCCAGCCCTGCCAGGGGCAACGCCGACATGACGAAGTAAGCCTGAGAACCACCCGGTTGGAGGAAGACTGCGCTTGCTGTCGAGCCAGCGACCGTCCCGCCGATCAGTAGCCAGAGCAACCACCACGAGTCGTCGCCGAGGCGGACGCGCCCGGTCGCGAGCCCAAGCACTCCCAGCACCGCTGGTGCCAATCCGGTGAGCACCGAGTAGCTCACCGCGACCACGATTCCGGGAGGGCTGCCCAGGTCGCCGAGAGACGATCTGGCGGATCGGTCGCCAGGACCCCACGTCAGAGCATCTGCAGATCCATGAAAGACCACCAGCAGACAGATGACGACGGCGGCTATGAGTACCGCGGCATCCACAGCGGCAGCCCGGGCTGCTGCTGTGTCGATGAAGGCCGCGAGGACGATGACCACTCCAAGTCCAGAGAGCAGTAGAGGAGTGGTCGAGCCCTTGGTGCTGGTAGCGATGACGGCCAGCGCGAAGATCGCGACCAGCGACCATCGGTTCACCTCCTGTCGCCATCGCATCGCGATCAGCGTCACCGCCGCGACCGTCGGGGGCACCGAGATGGCCAGAGTGGGTGAGGCCGGGACGATGGCCATGTAACCGGAGGGTGCGCCCACCATCGAGGCGACGCCGCCGATGCTGACCAGCGCGACGGCGAGAGCTGTGGCTCTGGCGGACCGGGTGAGGCGTAGTGCGGCCCCGGCCACAGCGCAGCCGACAATGACGGGGGCGAACAGCGGAAGCACGCGTAGCAAGGTCACATCGACGCCGAGGTCGCCCGCGCCGGCGATCTGCGCAACCCAGGCGTGGGCGAACCAGTGATAGCCGAGAGGTTCATCGACCACCGTGGGCCAGCTGACAGGCCCTCGCTCCAGGATGGAACGACTGATGGCGAGGTGCAGATAGGTATCGGAGTAAGGCAGCCCCACCGCTTTCCCGTACGACAGTTTGTGCTGATCGATGAAACCCACGCTCGTGATGAGGCCGAGCAGCATCGCGGCGCCGACGGAATACCCCACCCCGACGGGTGTCCGCGCGCACCGCGCCGCACGTACCCGGTGCCGGACGGGCCTTGTCGCCAGTAGGGCAGCGGTGACGGCAAGTGGCAGAAGCAGGGAGAGAACCGGGCGGTGCATCAGGCCCGCCGCCACGGCACTGGCGACACTGAGACCCAGCGCGCACCCCCAACCCAGGCCGATGTCCTCCAGCCACCACCCGTCGCGGGGCCGCAGGGCGCGCCACATCACGACTCCGGGCAGGACGTTGGTGACGAGGATGACAAGCGAGGCAACGATCAGATCAGACGGGCGCAGACCGAACACCAGGTACACCGCGGCTGTCACGACGAACGCCGATGCCATCGCGGTTACGCCGTGCTGTTGCCGAAGGACCCCCACGGCAGTCATCATCCCGCCCGCCTCATGCACCCGTCGAGCTGACACGGCCACTCGATCCGGTGGTGTGCTTGATTTGGAGCCGTTCCGGGCTGGTGGGTATCCTTGACGGTCGTGCGTAGTTTTGCCCTGCGTCCGAGTTCTTGTTGGTGGTGCCGGATCGGTGTGAACGCTGTTCCGGCAGAAGCAGAAACAGGCGCTTGCGGCACATCAGGCTGCGACACACGCCCTCGCCGGGCAGACCGGTCAGATCTTTGTTGATCGACTGGGAAGTGCGGGGGAGGGCTCCAGTGCCCACTACGACGACACACCGAATCGGGAGTCGTTGCGGGCGGCGCTGGCAATCCAAGGAATCGACCGGGCATCAGCCTGGTCGTCGACAAGACTACGAACAGACGGAGTTAACAGGTTGCCTACCATCAACCAGCTCGTCCGTAAGGGTCGGCAGGACAAGGCCACGAAGGTCTCGACGCCGGCACTCAAGGGCAGCCCCCAGCGACGCGGTGTGTGCACCCGCGTCTACACGACGACACCCAAGAAGCCGAACTCGGCGCTGCGCAAGGTTGCACGCGTCAAGCTCACCTCGGGCATCGAGGTCACCGCGTACATCCCCGGCGTGGGCCACAACCTGCAGGAGCACTCGATCGTGCTCGTACGTGGCGGCCGAGTCAAAGACCTTCCCGGTGTTCGTTACAAGATCGTCCGTGGCTCGCTGGACACCCAGGGTGTTCGCAGCCGCAAGCAGGCCCGTTCCAAGTACGGCGCCAAGAGGGAGAAGAAGTAATGCCACGTAAGGGTCCCGCCCCCAAGCGCCCCCTCGTCATCGATCCTGTCTACGGCTCACCCCTGGTGACCCAGCTGATCAACAAGATCCTGCTGGACGGCAAGAAGTCCGTCGCCGAGCGCATCGTGTACGGCGCGCTCGAAGGCACCCGCGAAAAGACGGGTACCGACCCCGTCGTCACCTTGAAGCGCGCGCTCGACAACATCAAGCCCAGCCTCGAGGTCAAGAGCCGCCGCGTCGGTGGTGCCACCTACCAGGTGCCCATCGAGGTCAAGCCCGGCCGAGCGACGACGTTGTCGCTGCGCTGGTTGGTCGGCTACTCACGCCAGCGTCGTGAGAAGACGATGACCGAGCGTCTGATGAACGAACTCCTCGACGCCAGCAACGGCCTCGGCGCCGCTGTCAAGCGCCGCGAGGACACCCACAAGATGGCCGAGTCCAACCGGGCCTTCGCGCACTACCGCTGGTGATAGCTGTCGGGTACGCAGGCCGGTCGGTCAGCGCACCCGACACTCACCACACCATTCGACGAGCGGATAAGGAACCACACCGTGGCACAGCAGGAAGTGCTGACCGACCTGAAAAAGGTCCGCAATATCGGCATCATGGCCCACATCGATGCCGGCAAGACCACGACCACCGAGCGCATTCTTTACTACACCGGTGTCAACTACAAGATCGGTGAAGTCCACGATGGCGGCGCCACGATGGACTGGATGGAGCAGGAGCAGGAGCGCGGCATCACCATTACGTCCGCCGCGACGACCTGCTTCTGGAAAGACAACCAGATCAACATCATCGACACCCCCGGCCACGTCGACTTCACTGTCGAGGTCGAGCGTTCGCTACGTGTCCTGGACGGCGCTGTCGCAGTGTTCGACGGCAAAGAGGGCGTCGAGCCCCAGTCCGAGACGGTCTGGCGTCAAGCCGACAAGTACAACGTCCCGCGCATCTGTTTCGTCAACAAGATGGACAAGATGGGCGCCGACTTCTACTACACGGTGCAGACGATCATCGACCGTCTGGGTGCCAAGCCACTGGTTATCCAGCTGCCCATCGGCAGTGAGTCCGACTTCGTCGGTGTCGTCGACCTGGTTGCAATGAAGGCTCTGACCTGGCGCGGTGAGACCGCGCTCGGTGAGGAGTACTCCACCGAGGAGATCCCGGCGGAGTTGCAGGAGAAGGCCGAGGAGTACCGCTTCGCTCTTTTGGAGCGCGTTGCCGAAGGTGACGACGCCCTCATGGAGAAGTACCTCGGAGGCGAAGAACTGTCCGAGGCCGAGGTCAAGGCCGGCATCCGCAAGATCACCATTGCCGGTGAGGTCAACCCTGTCCTGTGCGGAACCGCATTCAAGAACAAGGGCGTTCAGCCCATGCTCGACGCGGTCATCGACTACCTCCCGAACCCGTTGGACGTGCCCCCCATGATCGGGCACAAGCCGGGCGACGAAGAGGTCGAGATCATCCGCAAGCCGAGCACCGAGGAGCCGTTCTCGGCCCTCGCGTTCAAGGTTGCGACCCACCCCTTCTTCGGGACGCTCACCTACGTGCGCGTCTACTCCGGTCGCATGTCGACCGGTGGCCAGGTCATCAACACGACCAAGGGCCGTAAGGAGCGCGTCGGCAAGCTCTTCCAGATGCACTCCAACAAGGAGAACCCGGTCGAGACTGCTTCGGCGGGCCACATCTATGCGTTCATCGGTCTGAAGGACACCACTACCGGTGACACCCTCTCGGACGTGAGCAGCCAGGTCGTCCTGGAGTCGATGACCTTCCCGGAGCCCGTCATCTCGGTTGCTATCGAACCGAAGACGAAGAGCGACCAGGAAAGGCTCGGTATGGCTATTCAGAAGCTTGCTCAGGAAGACCCGACGTTCCAGGTCGAGCAGGACGAAGAGACCGGTCAGACCATCATCAAGGGCATGGGCGAGTTGCACCTCGACATCCTCGTCGACCGCATGAAGCGGGAGTTCAAGGTCGAGGCGAATGTCGGCAAGCCGCAGGTCGCCTATCGCGAGACCATTCGCAAGGCCGTGGTGAAGCTGGACTACGTCCACAAGAAGCAGACCGGTGGGTCGGGCCAGTTCGCCAAGGTTCAGGTCACCGTCGAGCCGCTGGACACTGCCGAAGGTGAGCTCTACGAGTTCGTCAACGCAGTCACCGGTGGTCGTATCCCGCGGGAGTACATCCCCTCTGTAGATCAAGGTATGCAGGAGGCCATGCAGCTCGGTGTCCTGGCCGGTTACCCCCTGGTGGGCATCAAGGCGACCCTGCTGGATGGCGCCTACCACGACGTCGACTCCTCCGAGATGGCGTTCAAGATCGCTGGTTCGATGGTGCTGAAGGAAGCGGTCCGTCGGGCCGATCCTGCACTGCTCGAGCCGGTCATGGCGGTAGAGGTCCGCACCCCGGAGGACTACATGGGTGATGTGATCGGCGACCTCAACTCCCGCCGTGGCCAGATCCAGGCCATGGAGGACATCAGTGGAGCAAAGATCGTGCGAGCGGTCGTGCCACTGTCTGAAATGTTCGGGTACGTTGGCGACCTTCGGTCAAAGACCCAGGGTCGTGCCAACTACACGATGCAGTTCGACTCGTACGCCGAAGTTCCCAAGAACGTGGCGGAAGAGATCATCAAGAAGATCCGGGGCGAATGAGGACGCCCCGCTAAGTCGTTCGCGTTGCGGGCGACGCAGCGGGATCCTCAGTGGCGGCGTAGGTCGTCTTCCCAACAGCACCACACACAAATAAGGACGCCCCGGCGTCAGACACCAGCTTTTGAAGGAGTACCCAGTGGGTAAGGCCAAGTTCGAGCGCAGTAAGCCGCACCTCAACATCGGCACCATCGGTCACATCGACCACGGTAAGACGACGTTGACCGCAGCAATTTCCAAGGTGCTGCACGACAAGTTCCCCGACCTCAACGGGCAGTCCGCCTTCGATCAGATCGACAAGGCGCCCGAAGAGAAGCAGCGCGGAATCACCATCACGATTTCGCACATCGAGTACCAGACCGAGAAGCGTCACTACGCGCACGTCGACTGCCCCGGGCACGCCGACTACGTGAAGAACATGATCACCGGTGCCGCGCAGATGGACGGCGCCATCCTGGTGGTCGCTGCGACCGACGGTCCGATGCCGCAGACCAAGGAGCACGTGCTCCTGGCTCGCCAGGTCGGCGTTCCCTACATCGTCGTTGCCTTGAACAAGGCCGACATGGTGGACGACGAAGAGATCATGGAACTGGTCGAGATGGAGGTTCGTGAGCTGCTGTCCGCCTACGAGTTCCCCGGCGACGATCTGCCCGTGGTCCAGGTCTCGGCTCTCAAGGCGCTGGAAGGCGACGAGAAGTGGTCGGCCAGTGTCCTGGAGCTCATGGACGCGGTGGACGAAAGCATCCCCGAGCCCGTGCGCGATGTTGAGAAGCCTTTCTTGATGCCCGTCGAGGACGTCTTCACGATCACTGGTCGTGGAACTGTCGTTACCGGTCGTATCGAGCGCGGTGTGCTGAACATCAACCAGGAAATCGAGATCGTCGGCCTCAACGAGGGCCCGGTCAAGTCCACGGTGACCAGCATCGAGATGTTCAACAAGATGCTCGACTCCGGTCAGGCTGGTGACAACGCGGCACTGTTGCTGCGCGGCATCAAGCGCGAAGACGTGCAGCGTGGCCAGGTCATCGTCAAGCCGGGTACCACCACCCCGCACACGAACTTCGAGGCAAGCGTCTACATCCTGTCCAAGGATGAGGGTGGCCGTCACACGCCGTTCTACGACAACTACCGCCCGCAGTTCTACTTCCGCACCACTGACGTCACTGGCGTCGTGAGCCTGCCGGAAGGCACCGAGATGGTCATGCCCGGTGACAA
>JBBPZD010000199.1:0-9362 GCA_038199265.1 Actinomycetales bacterium
ACTCCTACAGGACTCGAGGACACCGCCAAAACCAGACCAACAAAACCAAGTAACCAACCAGCCAGAGGGGTCAAAATTCGATCAGCAAAAAGGGGTCAATTTTCACTCGGCATTGACAGAGGGCAACGTACAGACTGCGCAGGGTCCGCATGGTGTTGCTCGCGTTGGGTGGAACCGGCCCGAGCTCACCGGCGGCGAAGAGTGCCCCGATCGGATCCATCCACCGGGTGCTGAGCTGGGTCGCAGGCCACAAGACGGCGCAGATGCACGCGGCCATTCGATCTTCTTCTTGGTCGCGCCACACATACTCGGTGGGCGTAACCATTCGTGCGGCGACGGCATCGAGCAAGACGCTCGGGTCTGCAAGCTGGCGCATTCCCAACTGGCCGGCGCAGTCCGCTCCGTGCGCGACCGCGTGTAACCACCCGAGATGTTCGTCGTACCCACGCAGATCCACCTCACCGACCCACCAGTCCAAAAAGACGCTGGTCCAGTCCTGGTGCCAGACGTCCTTGGCGGCGACACGGGCCAGGATCAGCGGGGCGAACGTCCGAGCCTGAATCTGTGGATGGTGCAGCCGGTGAACCATCGCATAACCCAACTCGGTCAACTGCTCATCGTTCACCTGGCCCGATTTGATGAGCGCAGCCAGCTGGGGATACGCCAGATCGTCGCGGATACATGGGTCCGCAGAAGCAACATCCTTGACGAGGGCGGCGAGGTTTGCAGGAAGCACCACCTCATTCTGACAAGCCCCACTTCCCGCTGGCCGCACCGATCGGATCGCGCACGAACGACCCGTTCGCCGATCGGTGAACGGGCTGACTGAAACACTGATTCGCGTGAGGCAACAGGCAATCATCACAGCGGCAGAGCATGAGCTCATGAGGTCATCCACCAGAAGTAACAGCCCACGCGTGCAGGAACTGCTGCACAAGGACTTCGTGGAAATTGGAAGGTCCGGCCGTCGTTGAACCCGCGACGAGATCGTGAACTCACTCGCTGAGGAACGCGACCACGTCGCCGTTGTCCGTCAGACTGGCCGATGTGGACGACCTGCAGATACCATCGGGACCGGGTGCACCCCGGGGATTGACCATTCCAGCCGGCGAGCTTCTCGAGCAGTTCTCGCACGCGTCCGGACCGGGCGGCCAAGGCGTCAACACTGCAGATTCACGCGTGCAACTCAGGCTCGACATCGGAACCACGACAGCGCTGACCGAGGCTCAGCGGGAACTCGCGCTGGAGCGACTCGTCACCCGGCTGTCCGGCACGGTGCTCACGATCAGCGCCGCCGAGCACCGCTCCCAGCGACGCAATCGAACCGCGGCAAGGGAGCGTCTCGCCATACTGCTTCGCGACGCCGTCGTGCCCTCGCCGACCCGCCGTCCAACCCGTCGCACCCGCGGCTCGCACCGTCGCCGGCTGGAAGCAAAGCGTGAGCGCTCCGAGGTCAAGCAGAATCGTCAACAGCCCCGCCCGGACTGATCCACTGCGCACCTTTTGTGGGCCTCGTCGACATACCCACCACGTGACTATCCCCTTTCACGGGCGGCGGGTGGTACGCCAGCCAACCCGCGATGATCAGTGCATGACACCAAGTCTCGAATCACCGACCGACTGGTTCTTCGAGGACTTCTCCCGCGGGCAGGTCTTCCATACGCAGGGCCGCACCTTTACCGAGGCGGACATCGTGTCGTTCGCCGGCTGGAGCTGGGACACCAACCCGGTACACATCGCCAAGGTGCACAGGCTGCTCTCCACCACGAGCCGTGTTCGGTGATCTCATCGCCGGAAATCTGCGCGTCGAGCACCTAGCCCATCGTGATGTCGGCGGCCTCGATGCTGTCGGCGAGGCGACGCAGCATGAAGGGAGGTCATTTGATGTGGGTCCCTGTGCATTGCACAAACTGAAGTGCCGGCAGGATTAGGGATAAGAAGCCATCCGGCGAGTATCCAGGCGAGCTACCCCAGACCCACCCGAAGTGGTCAGCTTCAGCCGGGCGCCCGTCCCGTTCACCGATCCCCGTCTGACACATGCTGATCGGTCGGTCCTATCTCGCTGGTATTCGCATCCGGTGTACCGACTGTTCGTTGGCCGCCGCCGAGGGTTACTGGCAGGACTTGTTGCCGGCTCGGTCGACCTGGACGTCGTGGTCCTGCAGGATGTCGTGTAGCCGTGCGACTACGTCTTCATGTGTCCATTGCTCCGCGTTGAGTCCGGCTGATCGAGCACCTGCGATGTTCTTGGGTTGGTCGTCGAGGAACAGCAGTTCACCTGGCACGAGGCTCAGGTCGGTGGCGATGTTTTTGAAGAAGGATGTCGAGGGCTTCGCGATGCCGATGTCACACGGGAAGTACGCCCCGTCGAGGATCTGGTCGTATGCAGTTTTCTGACGCATGCATGCGGCTCAGTAGGAGTCCTGATTGGTGGCGAGGTAACACGCTGTTCCCGCCGCTCGCACCTGGGACACGACCTCCAGACTTGGTCCTAGCAGGTCGAACGTGGACCACACCGAAATGATGTCGTCGACGTGAACGCCCAGGCCTAGTCGGTGGGCCGTTGCGCGGATTCGGTCCTCGTCGATTGCAGCGCCAATCAACGCCTCAGGGAATTGCGTGACCACCTGCACCGCTGAATTCCAGGAGCGGTCAGGGGTGTGAAGGACGCCGTCGGCATCCCAGAGAACAGCGCGCACAGACACGGCGGAGAGAGCGGGCCGCCCGGGTGGATAGGTCGCGAATCGGTTTCACTCGAGCCTAGGTTGATCGATGCGACCTCAGTGCGATCAGCAGCACCGCAACCGCCCATCATCGAACGAATGAAGTTCACCGTCGCCCGTCCGCACCGTTTCAGGATCGTCCTGTGGCAGAGACAGTTAAATGTCATCAGTGGGAAAGCGCCAGCCCCACTGCCACGGCCAGAGAAACTTGCGCCCTTCGTGAGCCAGCTGGTCGAAGGGAAAGGCCGCGACACGCTTCTCAGCGGTCATGAGCTCGGCGGCGTAGTTGGTCCTTCTAAAGGTTACCGAGTTGGGTGCCTCGCTGATGGGGTCCGTCGGCTCACAGCCGTTGTCCCAAGCGAAGTCGCTCCAGGTGATCGTGTCGTCCTGCACTCTCCTGCTCGCTGTGACTGAGCCGCAGGTGAGGTCCCCACAAGCCGCAGACGTAGAGCGTCACGCGGCCCGGGTCCAAAGGCTCGGTCAGAGGCGCCCCCAGCAACTCGTCGACCGCGGCGTCCACCGTGGAAAGCCAGGCATGCCCTACAGGTCGATCGATCAGAAGGCAACTGTCTGCCCAGTGGCCCACGTGTGGCCCACGCCAAGAATGAAAAAGCTCCCGATCCGCGTCTTCGCAGTTCAGGAGCTGTTTTTGTGAGTGGACGTGAAGGGACTCGAACCCCTGACCTCTCGCGTGTGAGGCGAGCGCTCTAACCAGCTGAGCTACACGTCCAGGACGCACCCGAGACGATGCGGTGCGGCGACGGGAAGGATAGCCCGGACGGGTGCTCGACCGCGAATCAACCGCAGCTGCGGGAATGCTCGAACGTCAGGCAACCTTGCACCAGAGGTCAGACCACATTGCTCAACTAAGGAAATATTCTGTGACACAGCCCAACGCAACCCAGTCCGGCACGTTCCAGCTCGGCGGTGACCTGCCCGTCGTCCGCCTCGGTTACGGCACCATGCAGTTGCCGGGCGAGGGCGTGTGGGGACCCCCACAGGACCGCGCCCAGGCCATTGCCGTGCTGCGCCGCGCGGTCGAGATCGGCATCACCTTCTTCGACACCGCCGACTCCTACGGCCCCTACGTCGCCGAGGAGCTGCTGCGCGAAGCACTGCACCCGTACTCCGATGACGTCGTCATCGCGACCAAAGCCGGACTGACTCGCCAAGGCCCGGGGGTGTGGACCCCGCTCGGGCAGCCGGCTTACCTGCGCCAGCAGGTCGAGATGGCGCTGCGCCGCCTCGGGCAAGAGCGCATCGACCTCTTCCAGCTGCACCGCATCGACCCGGCCTACCCCGTCGCCGATCAGGTCGGGGAACTGAAGCAGTTGCAGGACGAGGGCAAGATCCGGCACATCGGGCTGTCCGAGGTCGGCGTCAACGACCTCAAAGAGGCCCAGAAGACCGCCACCATCGTCTCGGTGCAGAACCACTACAACCTCGCTAACCGCGACGCTGAAGAACTACTCGACCACTGCACGACCGAGCAGATCGGCTTCATTCCGTGGTTCCCGCTCGCCACCGGCGAGCTGTCCAAGGAGGACGGCCCGCTGGCCGCCGCCTCCAAGGAGCATGGCGCCACTCCCTTGCAGCTCGCGCTGGCATGGCTGCTGAAGCGCTCACCGGTGATGCTGCCGATCCCTGGCACCTCCAGCGTCGAGCATCTCGACAGCAACACCGCCGCGGCGAGCATCGAGCTCACCGACGAGGAGTTCACGGCGCTCAGCGACGCCGCCTGACGCTCCTCAGCCAAAGACGATAGATCGGCCGCTCACTCCCTAGGGAGTGGGCGGCCGTTCTTCGTGGGTGCGGCGCGCGGCAGCCTCGCGCTTCGTCTCGTTGACCGCAGACTCGTACGACGTCACCAGCGCCGCGACCGTCAACGGTTTGAAACGCTCGATGGTCTGCCGTAACTCATCTGGCGGCACCCCCGATTCTTTGTACGCCGGCCACACCATCGTCCGGAACACATCGCTGAGTTCTTCGGCGATGACCCGGCCGTGGGCAGCGAAGATCTGCTGGGCAGCGAGGGCGGCTGCTGGCGGCAGCCCGAGGTCCAGGATGGACACCCCGATCGACAGGTGCGCCACCGCGACCCGGTACTGATCCTCCCCCTCCGCTTGCACCGTGCCGAGGGTCACGAGCACTGACAGTTCGTCAGCACTCAGCGGTCGACCGGCACGCGCGTGCAACTCGGCGCGCGACATCGTCTCGGGCAGGTCGGGCATCCACGGCGCAAGTAGCGTGCGGTGCAACGCGATCGTCTCGGGGCTCGCATCGGCTGGGAGCCTGCTCAGATAGCTCTCGATCGCTGTGAGCGTGAACCCGTGTGCCTGCAGCTCGCGCACCAGCTCCAACCGGGCGAGGTGGTCGCCCGTGTAGTAGGCCGAGCGACCGCGCCGCTCCGGCTGGGGAAGCATCCCCCGGCCCGTGTAGAACCGGATCGTGCGGGCCGCGAACCCGCATCGCGCCACTAGTTCGTCGAGCGTCAGCTGCGGCGCGGGGGTGTCGGACATGCTCGAATAGTCGCACAGCGAGACCTACAAGACCTTTACAGTGCCACTGTAAGTGTTACGGTCAGCAGACCGATGCACGTCGCCGTCACATCCTGCCGAAGAGCAGGTTGTGGCTGTCGAAAAAGGAGTTCTCAGATGGTCGACACCCCGCAGGCAATCCTCTACGACGCTATCCGGACACCGCGTGGGCGCGGCAAGAAGACCGGTTCCATGTACGAGGTCAAGCCGATCGACCTGGTGGTCGGGCTGATTGACGAGCTACGCAAGCGCAACCCCGAGCTGGACGTGGACAGGATCGATGACCTGGTGCTCGGCGTCGTCACGCCCGTTGGCGACCAGGGCGCCGACATCGCCAAGACCGCCGCCCTCGCAGCGGGCTTACCCGACACCGTCGCCGGCGTGCAACTCAACCGGTTCTGCGCATCCGGGCTGGAGGCCGTGAACCAGGCCGCCAGTCGGGTGCGCTCCGGCTTCGAAGACCTGATCCTCGCCGGTGGCGTCGAGTCGATGTCGCGGGTGCCGATGGCCTCGGACGGCGGCGCGTGGGCGATGGACCCCGCCACCGCACTCACCACCAGCTTCGTCCCACAGGGCATCGGAGCCGACCTGATCGCCACCATCGAAGGCTTCACGCGTTCCGACGTCGACGCATACGCCGCCGAGTCACACGCCCGCGCCGCACACGCCGAGCAATCCGGGTATTTCAAGGGATCCGTCATCCCGGTCGCTGATCGCAACGGCCTCACCGTGCTGGACCACGACGAAACCATCCGCCCCGGCACGTCGGTCGAGTCCCTTGCCAGGCTCAAGCCCTCGTTCAAGGACATCGGCGACCTCGGCGGCTTCGACTCGGTCGCCCTGGAGAAGTACCACTGGGTCGACGAGATCAACCACGTGCACCACGCGGGCAACTCCTCCGGCATCGTCGATGGTGCAGCGCTGACCCTGATCGGCAGCGATTCGATCGGCCGCGAGCTCGGACTGCGGCCGCGCGCCCGGGTGCTGGCCGTTGCCGTCAGCGGCGCCGACCCCACGATCATGCTGACCGGCCCCACCCCGGCCGCGCTCAAGGCGCTCGCCAAGGCCGGTCTGCAAGCCTCAGACATCGACCTCTTCGAGATCAACGAAGCCTTCGCCGCAGTCCCGATGCGCTTCATGCGCGACCTGGGAGTCTCCCACGACCGGGTCAACGTCAACGGCGGCGCAATCGCCATGGGCCACCCCCTCGGTGCGACCGGCGCCATGATCCTCGGCACGCTGATCGACGAACTCGAACGCCGCGACCTGCAGACGGGCCTGGCGTCCCTGTGTGTCGGCGGCGGCATGGGCATCGCCACCATCATCGAGCGCATCTGAGCCGTCAGCCGACCTCGCGCGCTCTGAACTCCTCCGACTTCAAGGACATTCGATGACCGACAGCACCACCACCGAACACACCTCAGCGGTTCGATACAGCAAAGACGCCGACAAGATCGTGACGTTGCTGCTCGACGACCCGCAGTCGAGCGCCAACATGATGAACGAGCGGTACGCCACCGGGATGGCCGCCGCGCTCGACAAGCTCGAAGCCGATGCGACCTCGGGCGACCTGACCGGCGTCATCCTGGCCAGTGCGAAGAAGACCTTCTTCGCCGGTGGTGACCTGGTGATGTTGAAGTCGGTGCAGCCGGAGGATGCTGGCCGGTTCTTCGAGCAGATCGAGACCCTCAAGGCCCAGCTGCGCCGCTTGGAGCAGATAGGCAAACCCGTCGTCGCTGCGCTGAACGGCGCCGCGCTTGGCGGCGGTATGGAGATCGCGCTCGCGGCCCATCACCGCATCGCGGTCGACAACCCAACGGCAAAGTTCGGCTTCCCCGAGGTCACCCTTGGTCTGTTGCCTGGCGGGGGCGGTGTGACACGAACTGTAAGAATGCTCGGCCTACAGAGCGCGTTGATGGACTGGCTCATGCAAGGCCAGCAGCGTGGCCCGACGCAGGCAAAAGAAAAGGGCCTGGTCGACGATATCGTCGATACTCCCGGCGAACTGCTGCCGGCCGCTCGTGCCTGGATCCTCGCCAACACCAGTGACGTCGACGCCGCCACTCAGCCTTGGGACCGCGCCGGTTATCGGATGCCCGGCGGCACCCCGAGTAGCCCCAAGCTCGCGCAGTTTCTGCCCGCGTTTCCGGCAAACCTGCGCAAACAACTCAAGGGCGCCGCCTACCCCGCGCCGCGCGCCATCCTGTCCGCGGCCGTTGAAGGTGCGCAGGTCGACGCCGATACCGCGAGCCGGATCGAGTCGCGCTACCTGACCTCGTTGGCCACCGGACAAATCGCCAAGAACATGATTCAGGCGTTCTTCTTCGACCTGCAGGAGATCTCCTCTGGCTCACTCCGCCCGCAAAACGTCGAGACCTCGAAGGTCAGTCGAGTCGGCGTCCTCGGTGCCGGGATGATGGGTGCGGGTATCGCCTACGCCGGCGCCACCCGCGGCATCGACGTCGTCCTGAAGGATGTGTCTGCAGCGGGTGCGGAGAAGGGTAAGAGCCACAGCGCCCGGCTGCTGGAGAAGAAGGTGTCCCGGGGACAGATGACCCCCGCGGCGCGCGACGAAGTACTTGCGCGCATCACCCCGACTGACCAGGCCAGCGGCCTGAAGGGTTGCGATGCGGTCATCGAGGCCGTCTTCGAAGACGCCGACCTCAAAGCGAAGGTGTTCGCGCAGGCCCAGACCGTGCTGGGCGAAGACGCATTGCTGTGCTCGAACACCTCGACGCTGCCGATCACCTCCCTGGCCGAGAGCGTCACTCGGCCCGCCGATTTCGTGGGACTGCACTTCTTCTCCCCCGTCGACAAGATGAAGCTCGTCGAGATCATCCGCGGGGAACAGACCTCAGATGAGGCACTGGCCCGCGCCGTCGACCTGGTGCAGCAGATCGGCAAGGTCCCGATCGTCGTGAACGACTCCCGGGGTTTCTACACGAGCCGCGTCTTCGGCACACTGATCCTCGAAGGGGTCGCGCTCGTCGAGGAAGGCATGGACCCCGCGACCATCGAGCGGGCTGCGACGATGGCCGGCTTCCCTGCCCCGCCGTTGGCGATGCTCGACGAGGTCTCGCTGAGCCTCACCCAGCACATCCGCGGCGAGGCGGAGAAAGCGGCCGCGCAGGCCGGGGTCGTTCTTGCCGCACAGCCCGGCAACGCCGTCATCGACCAGATGGTCGGCGAGTTCGGCCGATTGGGTCGCGCGGGCGGCGCTGGTTTCTACGACTACCCGCAGGGCGCGCCCAAGAAATTGTGGCCTGGCATCCGCGAACACTTCACTCAGACGGGCGCATCGGCGCCGATGGTCGACATCCAGGACCGCTACCTGTTCGCGATGGCCCTGGAGACCGCCAAGTGCTTCGAGGAGGGCGTCATCGAGTCCGCAGCCGCCGCCAACGTGGGGTCGATCTTCGGCATCGGCTACCCGCCGCTACACGGAGGCACGGTCCAGTTCATGCAGGGATACGCCGGCGGCCTCACTGGTTTCGTCGCCCGCGCCCGCGAGCTGGCTGCTGCGTACGGCCCTCGTTTCGAGCCGAACGCATGGCTGGTGGCGAAGGCCGCGTCCGGCGAGTCGTGGTGAGGGGTCTCGGATGAGCGAGCTCCCGCTGGCCGGTGTCCGCGTGCTCAGTCTTGCCGTCAACCTGCCCGGCCCAGCGGCCGCCGCCCGACTGCAGGAACTCGGGGCGAGTGTCACCAAGGTCGAACCACCGAGTGGCGACCCGCTGCTGGCCGCCACTTCGGCCTACTACGAGCAACTGGCTGCCGGCCAGCAGGTCGTGCAGATAGACCTGAAGTCCGACGTCGAATCGCTCTGGTCACTGCTGGGCGAGACCGACCTGCTCATCGTGTCCAGCCGCCCGTCGGCGCTGGCTCGGCTGGGTCTCGACTGGGCAAGCATTCACACCCGACTCCCCCGGTTGTGTCAGGTGTCGATCGTGGGTCACCCCGGAGACGGCGCGGAGATCGCCGGGCACGATCTGACCTATCAAGCCGCAGTCGGCACCGTGAGCCCGCCCCAGCTGCCTACCGTCCTGGTCGCTGACCTCGCCGAGGCCGAACGCGTCGTCGCTGACGGTCTCGCCGCGCTGCTACA
>JBBPZD010000200.1:0-3069 GCA_038199265.1 Actinomycetales bacterium
ACTTGCTCATCTTCTCACCGTCGTAGGCCACCATCGCCTGCCGGGCATAGTGCTGGGCGAAAGGCTTGTCCCCTGTCAGCGCGACCGCCTGTACAGCACTCATCTCGTGGTGCGGGAAACGCAGATCGGTGCCGCCGCCTTGCAGATCGAACCCCATCCCGAGATGGTCCAAAGCAATCGTGGTGCACTCCACGTGCCACCCCGGACGGCCCGGTCCGACTGCCCCGCCATCCCACGAAGGCTCGTCAGCGCGGTTACCACGCCAGAGAAGTGGGTCCAGCTCATTACGCTTACCGGCGCGCTCGGGGTCTCCCCCACGGTCGGCGAAAACCGACATCATCTCCGCGCGGTCCCAACCGCTGACCTCGCCGAAGGTCGGCTGCCCGGACAGGTCGAGATAGACGTCTGCCGCCCCAGGGGCAGGACCGTCCTGTTCGGGAATCTCGACTGAATAGGCCACCCCTGCAGCGGCGAGCCGATTAACGACGTCGACGTGCCGGGGCATGGTCTCCACAACACCGATGAAGGCATCCGGCGCGATCACCCGCAGCGCGGTCATGTCCTCTTTGAACAGTTCGACTTCCTGGTGGGCAAGATCACGCCAGTCCACGCCATCACGAGCGGCGCGCTCGAGCAACGGATCGTCGATATCAGTCACGTTCTGTACGTAATGCACCGTGGCGCCCGCGTCGTGCCAGACCCGCGCAGCGAGGTCGAAGGTCACGTACGTCGAGGCGTGGCCCAGGTGAGTCGCGTCGTACGGGGTGATCCCGCAGACGTACATGCGAGCTGTCTCGTCGCGCAGTTCGACGGTGTCCAGGTTGTTGGTGACAGGATTTTTGAGCCTCAGCGCCTCTCCGGTTCCGTTCAGCTGCGGGATAAGCGGAGAAGGCCAAGAATTCACCGGCTGAGTCTATCGGGACTACCAGAGTGGCCAGGGCAGCGGTGTTCGCCCCTCGGGGATCTTCGGATAGGCCTCTTCCCGCAACAACCGGTTGCACCTCGCCGTCAGCGCCGACAGCTCCGCCGACGTGATCAACGTTTCGAGCGGGTTCGTCTCGTCGAGAAACTTCGCGAGGCGTTCCAACCGCGCGAGATTCGCTGTGTCGAGGGGCTCCTCGGCGAACCCCCACAGACAGGTGCGCAATTTGGGCGAATGGTGAAAGCACAGACCTTGATCGATAGCCCATACCCGCCCCTCGCCGTCCACGATGATCGCGCTGGCCTTGCGATCGGCGTTGTTGAGAACGGTGTCGAGCACGGCTAGATCGCGCAGGGACTGGACATCGGCGTGCGACACCACCTGTGGGCGATCCCGCCGGTCGAAGACAGACCAGATCGGTACGTAACCCTCGGGTGCTTCGGACCCGCTATCTACCCGCAACAACTCGTGGTCAGGGCGTTCATCCAACGGGCCGACCCACAGCTGCAGCGACCCCGCGCCGAGCGGACCGTCGCGCAACACAGTGGGCGGCACCAGGTCCCAACCCCCTGCCTGCGATACCAGGAATGCCGCCGCCTCGCGAGCCGCCAGCGAATCGTCGGGGAAGTCCCAGAGCGGACTCTCGCCGCGAATGGGCTTGTAAACGGCCGCTATCGGCTTATCGGGGTCACTGGTGCCGACCCATACCCGCAGCGCGACGTTCGAGGCGTCCACCAGCCGACCTTCGATGTCGAGTTCGCCCTCGCGCAAAGCCGCGAGCACGTCCCCGCGACTAGCGTCGATATCCGTTGGCACGGGGGCAGACGTGGCCGGTAGGTTCGAGGGGATCACCACAGAACGGGCAGGGCGGGCGCCCGCTCGCGACAGCGGCCAGGCTGCGCCGGGCGAACTCGCGAGCAAGCTCGGGTCGCAGCACCACCCGCATCAGACTGGCGTCCTGATCAGTGACCTCCACCAGTTCTCTTCCGGTGTCGTCAGGTTCGAGAGCGACCTCACGGTCATGGCACTCGATGATCACGACCTCACGATCTGCTTCCCAGGCCAGGCTCATCGTGCTGACCCGGAACTCGTCGTCGATCGGCGTCGACAGCGGCTCATTGTCCTGCGGTGCCTCAGGTACGTCGGCAGTGGCGTCGACTTCGTCCAGCAGATCATTGACTCGCTCGGCAAGCACGGAGACCTGTTCTTTCTCCAGGGAAACCGAGACGACTGCGCGCCCCTGGACAGCCTGCAGGAAGAAGGTCCGCGCACCGGGCGCACCAACGGTGCCGGCGACGAACCGGTCGGGGTGCTCGAACTCCAACAGACGCATATCCAGACTCTAATCGGCCAGATCGGAGCTGACCGCACCGGTGGCCGACGGTGCAGGTTCGGCTGCGTCCAGGCCCGTCGAACCACCGGGTGTCGCGTCGCCGGTGGGCTTTTCCTTGCTGGGCATCAGGTCAGCAACCTCTCCCGTTTGATCGTTGACCCGCACTACAAACGGCCTACCGGGGGTGTACTGCACGACGGACAGCGACGCGGGCCCGGCGACGATGCGCTGGAACTGGTCCAAGTGCAACCCCAGGGCATCGGCCAGAATTGCCTTGATGACATCACCGTGCGAAACGGCGCACCACACCGCCTGTGGGCCATGGGATTCGGAGATCTCAGCGTCCAGTCGACGAACAGCCGCTACCGCACGAGCGTGCATTGCAGCCAGCGACTCCGATTCGAAGTCCTCCGACGGCGGGAAGACCATCGCGGCCGGTTGATCCTGCACCGTTCGCCACAGCGGGTCCTTGGCCAGCACCGAGATCTTCTGGCCGGTCCAGGCGCCGTACTTGCACTCCCCCAGATCGCCGTCGGTCTCAACTGACAACGCGTGCGGGGCAGCGACGGCGGCCGCTGTCTCCTGACAACGGTCCAACGGGCTGGAGACCACCCGCGCGAGAGGCAGTCCCGCCAGTTGGTCGGAAAGTCGCTGCACCTGACCGCGCCCCGTGTCGTCCAGGTGCACGTCAGGAGTCCAACCGGCAAGAATTCCGGCCGTGTTCGCCGAGCTACGGCCGTGCCGCAGAAGCAGGACAGTAGCCATCAGGTCGCCAGCCCTTCACGTACGAGCAGCGTTCGCATCAGCCGCAAGG
>JBBPZD010000201.1:0-6316 GCA_038199265.1 Actinomycetales bacterium
ACGGCGTTGGCGAGCGCGTCAACGCCGCGCTCCAGGGACTTGCGGGCTGAGTCGTTGAACTCCAGCGTCTTGGACATATGTGGTCCTTACATGTTCGAAGTGCGAAGAATGGTGCAAGGGGTACGACGACGCCCCGGCGAGGTGCCCGGCATGGGCCCAGCGCCGGGGCGTGCGTTCGAACCAGAAGTTCGCGGGTGTTACTTGACGACCGCGAGGATGTCGCGTGCCGACAGGATGAGCAGTTCCTGGCCGGAGTACTTGACCTCGGTGCCGCCGTACTTGCTGTAGATGACCTTGTCGCCGACGGCGACGTCCAGCGGGACGCGGTTGCCGTTGTCGTCGACCCGGCCGGGACCGACTGCCAGAACCTCGCCCTCCTGGGGCTTCTCCTTGGCGGTGTCCGGGATGACGAGACCGGAGGCAGTGGTCTGCTCGGCTTCGATGGACTTGACGACAACGCGGTCTTCGAGCGGCGTGATGTTGACCGACACGGTGGTGACCTTCCTTTGGGGGCCTGCCGTTGGCAGGTAGTTGAGGGCCTGGTGTCCATGTGCCAACGGCGGCGAGGTGAGACCGCCGTCGCGGGGTCGGTCTCGGGTGCTGACGCTGGCACTGTCACAGGTCGAGTGCCAACGATGAATCTATGCCGGTGTTAGCACTCGTGCAACTCGAGTGCCAGCCACCTGCAGCCGCAGCCGCAGTCGCGCTGCCGGGCGCCGGGTCAGCAGATGGGCACCTCGCTCCAGGTGCGTCAGACTGTGACCCATGGATCCCGCCCTGGTGCATCGGCTCGCATCGGGTGAAGGATGGGGGCTGCTACAGGCACTGCCTCCCTATGACGCATCAACGGCAATGTCCCTCGGCACCCGACTACGTGGTGAGGGCTTCGCGCCCGACCTGGTCGCGGCCGCGCTGACCCAGTCAGAACTTCGTGCTCGCGCCGAGGTCAAGTTCGGCGCTGTCGCACGCGAGATGCTCTTCACCCGGGACGGTCTGGAACAAGCCACGCGAGGTGTCATCGCCGAACGCCATGCGGCGCGGTTCGTACAAGCCGGCATCCAACATGTCTACGACCTGGGGTGCGGTATCGGCGCTGACGCCTCAGCTATCGCCGCGGCGGGACTGCGACTGTCCGCCGTCGACACGGATGAGGCGACTGCAGCAATAGCGGCGATCAACCTGCGAGCCTGGCCCCGAGCGCAGGTGCTGCACGCTGACGCACACCAGGTCGATCTGCCGACCGGCGAGGACGGCAGATCGTGCGGGGTGTGGGTTGACCCAGCGCGACGGACGCCAGGTGTGGCGGATGCGAACGGACGGACGCGCCGACTCTTCCGGCTGGAGGACCTCAGCCCGTCGTGGGAGGACGTCCGCGGCTGGCTCACGGCGGCTCCCGCGGCAGGCGCGAAGCTGAGCCCGGCCTTTCCCCATTCCAAAGTGCCTCCCGGCATGGAGGCGGAGTGGACCTCGTACAACGGTGAGGTGCTGGAATGCGCACTCTGGGCCGGTGCCGCCGTTCGCACTCCTGGTCGCAGCGCGTGCATTCTGCGAGATGGGCACGTCCCCGCCCATGTCATCGAGCAGGATGCTGTCGATGCGCAACTGCGTTCGACCGAATTAAACCGACTCGGGCCCTACTTGTATGAGCCGGATCGCGCGGTGATCCGCGCAGGGCTGGTGGGCGCGCTGATCAACGCGACCGATGGTCGCGAACTGTCGCCGGGCGTCGGCTACGTCACCGGCCCCGGCGACGTGGAGTTGACGTGGGCACGCAAGTACGCAATCACTGACGCAATGCCTTACAACCTCAAGCGACTTCGGGCCCTTCTGCGCGACCGCGACGCAGGACCCCTGACCATCAAGAAGCGCGGTGTATCGATCGACGTCGATCAACTGCGTCGTCAACTGCGAACCCAGGGTTCTCGCGCGACCACCATCGTGGTCACCAGAATTGGCGGAGCACAGGTCGTACTGATGGTCAGTGAGCTGTGAACCGTCACCGCCTCGCCATCGGCAGCACTTTGCCGATCCTCCTGATTGTCGCCGGGTGCTCCACGGATTCCGGGAAAGCGGCGGCGTCATCGCCCGCCACGCGAGCTTCGGCTTCGGTTCCTGAAGGTGCCGATAGGACGAAGCCGACGGCGGGGTCGACGCAGGAACCTCAATCTCTCTCCACACGTCAGCCCAGCGCCCCTGCGTCCTGCGTGGAGGCCACCGTGGCCCGGATGAGTCCGGAGCAACGGGCCGGTCAACTCGTAATGGTCGGGATGACCCAGAACGGCACTGCACAGGTCCGGTCGACGTTGCAGAAGCACCACGTCGGAGCGGTCTACTTCGCGGGCGGTTGGAAGGGCGCAGCGGCCGTCACGTCAGCCTCGGCCGACATGCAACGCGCAGCCGCGCGGAACTCGATGCCTGGCATGTTGATCGCCGCCGACCAGGAGGGCGGGCAAGTGCAGCAACTGCGAGGCCCGGGTTTCCCTGACCTGGTGTCCGCGGTAGAACAGGCTGACATGAAGCCGAGCGCCCGAACGGCGTATGCCGCAGCGTTCGCTGGTCAGTTGCGAAAGGCGGGCGTGAACCTCGATCTGGCACCGGTCGCCGATACGGTTCCGACCGCCATCGGCGCGAAAAACGCCCCCATAGGCGCCTTTCAACGCCAGTACGGCAGCGATCCGGGGAAGGTCGCAGCGGCTGTATCGGACGTGCTGCGCGGATTCAGGACAGTAAATCTCGCGGCCACCCTCAAGCACTTCCCTGGAATCGGCCGAATCCAGCAGAACACCGACTACAGCTCGGCGGGCATCACCGACAACGTCACGACGGCCTCCGATCCCCATCTCGAGCCGTTCGCGGCCGGGATCCGCGGTGGGGCCCGCGTCGTGATGATGTCCTCCGCGCGGTACCCGAAGCTCGACTCCGAGCAGCCTGCGACTTTCTCGTCCGCGATCATCAACGACCTGCTGCGCAAGAAATTGGGGTTCAAGGGTGTCGTCATCACAGATGACCTACACACCCCGGCCCTCGCGGCGACCCCGGTGGCAGACCGCGCAGTGCGGTTCGTGCGGGCGGGTGGCGACGTGTTGCTGACCGCTGCTCCAAACCTCGTCCCGGGGCTCATCAGTGGTTTGACCACGCGGATGGCCTCCGACCCCGCGTTCGAGGCCACGATGGCGAAAGCTGTCAGACGTGTCATCGACCTCAAAGCCAGCCTGGGCCTGGTCAACTGCGGCTGAACCGGCACATCTCGACCGGAGCCGTGCGCACCGCGTCCTGCTCACTCCCTACGCCGACGGGTTGCCAGCAACGACCAGCCACCACGCTCGGCTTCACGGCCGGGAACCGGTGACAGCACGTTGCCATCCGATGGCGGCACGGCTGGACCGCGGAAGACGGCGAGCTGTGCGAGCGGCCCGACGACCCGGTCGTACACCCAGGGCATCAGCCGAAAGCCGAGTGTCACGATCTTGTTGCCCGGCCCGACGTCCAGGTGTTTCTGCGGATTGTCAATGCAGTCTGCGACCGCACGACCCATCACCGCGGGCGACAGCACCGGCGGCGGCGGGGCCGGTGTGCGGCCCGTGTAGTTGGCGGCCTGCTCGTAGACAGGGGTGTCGATCGCACCTGGGGAGACTTCGCTGATGTGGATACCGGGCGCATCTCGCGTCTCCAGTTGCAGGGTCTTGATCATTGCGAGTTGTGCCCACTTGGCGGTCACGTAGGTGCCCATCTCCGGGACGACGATGTGACCGAGCAAGGAGTTGACGATGATCAGCGAACCGCGGCCCTGGCGGCGAAAGACCGGAAGGACCGCGCGAGCGAGGTTCGCCGTGCCGTGGGTCGCTGTCTCGACGGTGCGTTCAAAAATTTCCTGCGGTACGTCCTCTATCCGGCCGTACGCCATCACCTGCGCCGTGTGCACAACGACATCCAGTGCGCCGTGGTTCGCGACGATGTCCTGCACGACCTGTGCCACGGAATCGGCGTCGAGCAGATCGGCGGGCGCGGCCGTTGTATCCGAACCAAGCTCCTCAGCAGCCACCGTCAGCCGGTCGGCGTCCCGCGCCATCAGCACCACCCGGTAGCCGCGGGTGATCAACTCGCGGGCACTCGCCAGGCCTATGCCGGACGAACCGCCGACGATCAACGCGGTCCCGGCGCTGGTCCCGGTGCTCATCGCAGCTCGAGAACATCGCTGCGGCGGACAACGGGTGCGTTGGCTCTCAAGCCGAGGCTGACTGATCTCTGCGTCTGCTGCGGAGAAGCGTCTGCTGGGAAGCATTTGTCCACACAGCTATCCTGCACGCCGAGTTGATCAGGCCGTCCTCGGGGCGGGTTGCCAGGTATGCATCGCTGGCGAGGAGGTGCACCGGACTCATTGCACTCCAGGTTAAATTCCGCCATTATATTTGTCGTAAGGCAAACATCATGTCGTGGCTGCGCTGATCACCTGGTCTCGCGCTGGCGCACTGGCGTCAGACCTCGGTCGCGATGAGAACGAGGAGATTGCGTGCACATGTCGTCAGTCCAACAGATACCGCGCAGAGTTCAGCACAGCACACAGGACGGTCGCCGCCGATGAGCGCGCCGAACACGCTGGCCTCGCCGGTCAGCGAGCACCTCCTGGACAAGCTGCTGACGAATGTGGAGTACGGCCGATTCGAACGCTCGCTGTCGGGGTTGACCGCATTCGCAGCCGTAGTGACGTGCTCGGAGGTCTACCTGGAGCACTACAAGGCCAGCTTCGGCAACAAAGTCATGTGGAGCCCGATCCTGGTCACCCCACCGCTCGTCATCGCAGGTATCGGCGGTGTCTTCAGCAAGAAGTGGGCGAAGACCGCGCTGCCGATCACCTCGGGGATCTTCATGCTCAACGGACTCGCTGGCGAGTATTACCACGCCCGAGGAGTTGCCCGTAAGCCCGGTGGCTTCGCGTTGTGGTCCTACAACCTGCCGATGGGACCACCGATTTCGGCCCCCGGACTGATGGCCATGGTCGGCGGTATGGGCCTGTTGGCGTCCGTGCTACGCCGCGAGAAGTAGGTTGTCGTGCCCGACTTCCGCAAACCATCACACCTGCCTCATCTACGCGCCGACGGGCAGCCACCACACCCTTCCTGGCTGCCCCGGCAGCGCGTCGGCACCAGCCCGCAGATGATCGGGCGGTACCCCGACTTCGACGTGATGTCGGCGCTCGACACCTGGGATCACGCCACGACGAAGGTCGTGCTCGCGCGGTTGGAGCCCACCGGTCCGATGCAGTTTTTCGACTCTGCGCAAGAGGCGACGCTGCGAGCGTTCTGCGACGTCGTCCTCGCGCAAGACCGCGAGCCCCGAGTGCCGGTCGCCGAATCGGTCGACGAGAAAATGGCGACCGGGCAGTTGGACGGTTACCAGTACGCCGGCATGCCCGATGACCGCGACACCTGGAAGGCAACACTGGGCGGCCTGGACCATGCAGCCCGCGAACGTGGCGCCGACAGTTTCGCCGCGGCGACGCTGCCCGATCAGGAAGCCATCATCGACGACTTCGCGGGCGGCAGGATCTCGGGTGGCCCGTGGGAGCAGATGGACCCGTCACGGGCCTGGAGCGTCTGCATGCGCGCCGTCCTGTCCGGGTTCTACTCCCACCCGTGGGCGTGGAACGAGATCGGCTTCGGGGGCCCCGCCTACCCGCGCGGGTACATGCGCCTGGGGCCCATGAGCACTACCGAGCCGTTCGAGACACATGGCTCGACCAGCGAAGATCCGTCCGACGTCGTCAGGGGAAATTCATGAGCGATCTGCTGCGCGGCCTGCTCAAAGGCGCGGTCGGACCACGAGACAACGACTCCCGGTTCCTGCTGGACGTGCACTCGCGCGACCTGCCCGGTGAGGACACCATGCGCCAGTACTCTCCCGATGAGGAGGTCGATCTGGTCGTGATCGGCGCCGGTGCAGGCGGATCGGTGCTCGCCCAACGACTGGCTCGGCAGGGCTGGAAGGTCGTGATCCTGGAGGCCGGGCCGTTCTGGCACCCCGACGAGGACTGGGTCTCCGACGAGGCCGGCTCGCACGAGCTGTACTGGACCCAAAAACGCATCATTGGCGGCTCGGACCCGATCGAGCTCGGCAAGAACAACTCCGGTCGCGGCGTCGGCGGTTCGATGGTGCACTACGCCGGGTACACCCCCCGATTCCACCCCTCGGACTTCTCCACCGCCACCGACGACGGGGTAGGAGTCGACTGGCCGATCGCCTACGACGACCTCCGATCCCACTACGAGCAGGTCGAGGCCGAGCTCCCGGTCTCGGGGCAGAACTGGCCGTGGGGCCA
>JBBPZD010000202.1:0-5954 GCA_038199265.1 Actinomycetales bacterium
AGAGCCTCGCGGATCGGCCGGGGGACGACCGGCTTGGACAAGGCAGGAGTCCCGCGGACGAAGGCAGGGGTCACGACGCATCCGATCTGCCGTAGGCCGGGCAGGTCCGCGAATCGGATCAACGCAGGCCCTGGATCGCCGGCAGGTTGAGCCACGGCCGTATTGGCGAGCACGACACCGCGTAGCTGCGGCAGATGCGCGAGCGCCCAACCCAACGACAGCAGGCCGCCCCAGTCGTGCCCGATCGTCACCACGGGCCCCTCGATGCCGAGCGCGTCGGTCAAGGTGCCCAGATCGGCGATCCGCTGCGCGGCCGTGCGGGGCGAGCCGGGGTGCTCAGAGAAACCCATTCCGAGGTGGTCCGGCGCCACAATGCGCCATCCGGCTGGAGCCTCGGCGAACAAACGTCGCCAGAGGTAGGACCAGGTGGGGTTGCCATGCACACACAGCAGCGTCCCGACCGTCGGCGTCGCGCCGTTGTCCAGGTAGTGCCAGGATCGCGTGACACCCTCGGGGTCGGCGACCTGCAGAACACGGGACCAGGCAGGATCGAGGCCTGGCAGGCCGGTGAGATCGGGAATGCGTAGCGAACTGGTGTCGCGCGTCACCACGTAATTTCCAGGCAGCAGGCATTCAGTCCCGAGCCGATGCCCATCAGCAACACCCGGTCGCCTTGCTCAAGACCCTCGGTTCCTTCTGCAAGGGTGAAGGGAACCGAGGCCGGTCCGATATTGCCGAACTCGGGGAACGTCACCGGCACGAGCGACAGATCGATGCCCAACTGGGCGCACAGCGCTTCGGTGTGCACCTTGGAGACCTGGTGCAGAACGTAGCGGTCCATTCCCTGATCCCACTTGAGCTCCTCGGCCGACTCGTCCCACAGCGCTCCGACAAGCTCCAACCCGGCATCCAGCAGGCCCTTGAGGTCGGTGATCATCGTCTCGTTGTCACCCACGCAGAGGCCGTGGTGTTCCGTTCCCGCACGACTCACGGCAGCGACCACCGGGTGACCTTCGGGATGCCGATCGGCACGGCCGAGAACCATCGCCACCGATCCGGCGCCGAGGGTCAAAGCGGCAAATTCGGCCATCACGTCTGCGGACTTGATGTCGCCCGTCTGAAGGCGCCCGATCGTCGCCTCCTGCACCGGCCGGCAGTCCTCACTGGCAACGACCAGCGCGTATTCGATGAGCCCGGAGTCGATCATCGCTGCGGCCATCTCCATGCCGCTGACGAAACCGAGGCAGGCGTTGGTCAGGTCGAAGTTCTGACACGAGCGCGGCAACCCGATCGCGTTGTGCATGACGACGGCAGTCGCGGGCTCCAGCCATTCGCGACTGAGCGAGGAGTTGATCATCAGCCCGATGTTCTCCTTGGCCACCCCGCTCGCCGCGATCGCGGCCCGACCGGCAACCGCCGCGCCTTCGATGAACGTCTCGCCCTCACCCCACCAGCGACGCTCCCGGATCCCCACTATCAGCTCGAGCAGGCCGGGCCGCATGTGGGTGCGGCTGTACACCTCACTGAGCTGATCGTCGAACTGCGCCGAGGTGACGACCAGGGACGGCTCGACGCGCTCGATGGCGAGCACGGCAGTGTTGTTGAAGTGGTGAACAGAGTTGTCGGGCACGCGTTGAATCCTTTTGGACAGAAGAGTGACGGGTCGGCGGACAAGCGGCGAGGGGCCGCACGACAACAGGCCAGTGACGACGGTACCCGGATGTGCGGTCGGGTGGACATTCGCGGTGCCGGACCAGGCGGGCGCCGCTCAGCCGAGGGTGCCGGCGTTGAACGTGTCGCAGGAGTTTATCTGGCCGCTCTGGTAGCCGCGGGTGAACCATTTCTCTCGCTCTGCCGACGACCCGTGGGTCCAGGTGTCCTGGTTGACCCGGCCTGAGGACTTCTGCTGGATCCGGTCGTCCCCGACGGCCGAGGCAGCCGAGAGCGCGGACTTGATGTCGGCAGGAGTGATGTCCTGGAGGTACGGGGTGCCGTTGTTGTCCTTGGTGGTCGTCGCGTAGTGCGCCCACAGACCGGCGTAGCAGTCGGCCTGCAGTTCGGTGCGTACCGAACCGCTTTGTGCGCCCTTCGGGTCCTGCTGGGCGCGGCCCAGCGCGCCGAGCAGGTCTTGGATGTGGTGGCCGTACTCGTGCGCGACGACGTACTCCTTGGCGAGCTGTCCACCGTCGGCCCCGTAGGTGCGCGTCAGCTCGGAGAAGAAGCTGGCGTCGATGTAGACCTTTTTGTCCAACGGGCAGTAGAACGGCCCGGTCTGGTTGCTCGCAGTTCCGCAGGCGGACTGGGTGCTACCGCTGTAGACCGTCGTCACGGCGCCTTGATAGTCCTTGCCTGTCGCCTGTGGAAAGTAGGTCTTCCAGAAGTTCTCGACGGTCGCGACGGTGCCCTTGATCAAGCAGACATCGTCGCGGTTGGCGTCGGCGCCGGTCTTGCACGCCTCGAGTTGCTGCTGCACCTGGCTGTCACCGGCGATTTGGTTGTTCGGAGCGGCGGGGTTGGCCGTGTCAGTGCCTCCGGGCAGGAAGTTGTAGATGACGACGACGATGATCGTCAGGATCACGCCGCCGATCCCACCACCCATCCGCATACCGCCGGGACTGAGACCGCCGCCACCGAGGCCGCCTCCGCCCAACCGGCCACCACCGCTGGACACGTTGGAGTTGCCGATGTTGGCGTTGTCGTTGAACGTCACGAGGGTCCGGCCTCCGAAGTGGTGGGGGTCTGAAAGCCGGGCAGAAGCGTCGGCGTGCTGGCATATCCTAACGAGAAGTGTCTGAAGACACTGCCGGAATGGTCCGACGCGTTAGTGGCCACCGGTAAACTTTGATCCTTCGCGCCCGTTTCATCCAAGCGATGCCGGGCACCCCGCTGCAGTCGGAATTCGATCGGCCCGATCAGCGCATTCATTTGTCTACAACGCTGAGGAGTCCGCGTGCTCACCGCGCACGACATCGAAATCCGCGCCGGTGCCCGGACGCTTCTCGAGCACACCAGTTTCCGCGTCTCGACGGGAGACCGGGTCGGTCTCGTCGGTCGTAACGGTGCAGGCAAGACGACCCTCACCAAAGTGCTGGCAGGGCAGGCGATTCCGGAAGCCGGCCAGGTCACCACGTCGGGAGAGGTCGGTTACCTCCCGCAGGATCCGCGTACCGGAGACCTGACGGTTCTGGCGCGCGACCGCATCCTGTCCGCTCGCGGGCTGGACTCGATCGTGCGCGACCTGCGTACTGCAGAGGTGCAGATGGGCGATGAGGACGAGGCCGTTAGCGAGAAGGCCATGCGCCGCTACACGCGCCTCGACCTGGAGTTCCAGGCCCAGGGCGGGTACGCCGCCGAGTCCGAAGCGGCCTCTATCGCCTCGGCGTTGATGTTGACCGAGCGACTGCTCGACCAACCCCTGCAGACGCTGTCGGGTGGACAACGCCGCCGCGTCGAGCTGTCGCGCATCCTGTTCTCCGGCGCCGAGACGCTGCTGCTCGACGAGCCGACCAACCACCTCGACGCCGATTCGGTCGTCTGGCTGCGTGACTACCTGCGTGCGTACAAGGGCGGGTTGATCATCATCAGCCACGATGTACAGATGCTCGACACCGTGGTGACCCGGGTGTTCCACCTGGACGCCAACCGCGCCGAGCTCGATCAATACAACATGGGGTGGAAGACCTACCAGCAGCAGCGTGAGACCGACGAGCGGCGTCGGCGTCGGGAGCGTCAAAATGCTGAGAAGACGGCCGCGACATTATTCAAGCAGGCTGACAAGATGCGCGCCAAGGCGACCAAGGCGACTGCGGCGCAGAACATGGCCAAGCGTGCGGAGCGGTTGCTTTCCGGTCTCGAGGGTGAGCGCCAGCAGGACCGGGTCGCCAAGCTGCGTTTCCCGAAACCGTCCCCTTGCGGGCGTACCCCGCTGATGGCCGAGGGCCTGTCACGATCGTATGGATCGCTGGAGATCTTCACCGGCGTCGACCTGGCGATCGACCGCGGCTCCCGAGTCGTCGTGCTGGGGCTCAACGGCGCCGGTAAGACCACGCTGCTGCGCATTCTGGCGGGCGTGGACGCCGCAGATTCCGGTGAGGTCCAGCCGGGCCACGGTTTGAAGCTCGGCTACTACGCCCAGGAGCACGAGAACCTCGACATGGGCCGCTCAGTGCTGGACAACATGAAGTCCGCCGCACCCGACCTGGGGGAGACCGAGACGCGCAAGGTGCTCGGGTCGTTCCTGTTCTCCGGCGAGGACGTCCTCAAGCCCACCAACGTGCTGTCCGGCGGTGAGAAGACCCGGCTGTCGCTCGCGCTGCTGGTGGTGTCGGCTGCCAACGTGTTGCTGCTGGACGAACCGACCAACAACCTCGACCCCGCCTCGCGTGAAGAGATCCTCGACGCGTTGAAGAACTACGAGGGCGCCGTGGTGTTGGTCAGCCACGACGAGGGCGCAGTCGCCGCGCTGGAGCCCGAGCGGGTGCTGATGCTGCCCGACGGTGTCGAAGACCACTGGGGCCCGGACTATCTCGACCTGGTCACCCTCGCCTGAGCTGCGGCATACATTCGCCGTGTCGGGCGTTGACCGACCGGAAGCTGTCGGGCGGATGAGAGGAGTGCGCGCATGTCGATGCAGGGCAGTTGGATGACGATGCGTTCGCTCACCCAGGACGCGTCGATCAAGAATGCACCGCTGAAGCCCGGCACGACGAGACGCGTGCTTCGGTACGCCGTTCCGTTCAAGCGGCCGTTGATCGCGTTCATGATCCTGGTGGTGATCGGGGCGCTGATGGTGGTGGCGACCCCGTTGATCCTGAAGGAGATCATCGACAATGGGGTCCTGAACAAGGACACCTCTTTGGTCGTCTGGCTCGCTGCGGCCGCAGCCCTCGTCTCCATCCTCGACGCCGGACTCGGCGTCGCCCAGCGCTGGCTGTCTTCCACCATCGGTGAGGGGCTCATCTACGACCTGCGCCGCGAGGTGTTCGGCCACACGCTGCGCCAACCGATCGCCTTCTTCACCCGTGCCCAGACCGGCGCCCTGGTGACCCGGCTCAACTCCGACGTGATCGGCGCGCAGACGGCGTTCACCTCTGTCATGTCGAACGTCGTGTCGAACCTGGTCAGTCTCGTGGTCATCGTGATCGCGATGGCCGTACTGTCGTGGCAGTTGACGCTGGCGTCCTTGGTGCTGGTGCCGCTGTTCCTCATTCCCACCCGCATCGTCGGTAAGCGGGTAGCGGGTTTGACCCGCAACCAGATGATCGAGAACGCTGACCTCGGCGCCCGGATGACAGAGCGGTTCAACGTCGCCGGCGCCCTGCTGGTCAAACTCTTCGGCCGCCCCGAGACCGAGCAGCGAGAGTACGCAGAGCGCGCTGCTCGAGTGCGCGACTACGGCATCGCGCTCTCGCTGCAGCGCAGCATCTTCCTGGTGGGCCTCACGCTGCTGGCGTCCCTCGCGACCGCGATGGTCTACGGCATCGGGGGAGTGATGGCAGTGCGCGGATCGCTCACCATCGGAACCCTGCTGGCGCTCGCCGCGCTACTGACCCGCCTCTACCTGCCGCTGACCCAGCTGTCGAACGTGCGGGTAGACGTGATGTCTGCGCTGGTCTCCTTCGAGCGCGTCTTCGAAATCCTCGACCTCCAGCCGATGGTCGCCGAGGCAGACAAGCCAGTGGCGCTGCCGGACGGTCCGCTCGACGTCATCTTCGACGACGTCAGCTTCTCTTACCCGGACGCGAAGTCGGTGTCGCTGTCCTCGCTGCAGACCGTCACTTCCGGCGACGACGGCTCCGGTGGCGTCGTGCTCGACGGGATCTCGTTCACCGCGCACCCGGGTCAGATGGTCGCTATCGTCGGGCCGTCCGGCGCCGGCAAGACGACGATCAGCGCACTCGTCGGCCGGTTGTACGACCCCACCGGTGGGCAGGTGCTGATCGGCGGCCAGCCGC
>JBBPZD010000203.1:0-22552 GCA_038199265.1 Actinomycetales bacterium
GAGAGCAGCGCGGGTCCACGGGCGGCGTCATCTACGCCACCAACAATGCTTCCCGCCCCCCGGCGCAGGTCGCCCAGCATTTGAACGACCTCGGATTGGCCGTCAGTGGCCACGAGGTGATCAACAGCTCGGTGACCGGCGCCCAAGTGCTCGCAGATCGGTGTGCCGCAGGTTCATCGGTGCTGGCGGTTGGTGGTGTCGGGGTAGCGGACGCTTTGCGTGAGGTCGGATTGAGTCCGATCGGTGCAGCCGACGTGGAGCAGCAGAAATCTGAGGTCCTCGCTGTGCTCCAGGGGTACGGACCAGACGTGACTGCGCGCGACCTGGCTGAGGTGGCCTACGCCGTTCAGGGCGGCGCGCAATGGGTCGTCACCAACGACGACCGGACGTTGCCGACCGAGCGGGGCGTGGCCCCTGGGAACGGTTCACTGGTGTCGGCCGTGCGGATGGCGGTGGACATCGATCCAGAGGTCGTTGGCAAACCCGGTCCGCTGATGTACGAGCTCGCTGCGCAACGGTTGGGCACAGATCCGGCGCACACGCTAGGCATCGGCGATCGATTGGAGACCGACGTCGCGGGCGCTCATGCTGCCGGGATGGACGCCCTGTTCGTACTGACCGGTGTCCATGGCGTGGCAGACCTGGTCGCCTGCAGGAAGGACTGGCGACCTCGGTTCGTCGCCTTTGACCTCCGTTCGCTGGACGAAGACTACGACGAGCCTTTGCAGGACGGATCGAATTGGAGGACGGGATCGGTATCAGGCGCCCTGGACACCGAGAACGACACTGACAACGACTCGCCGCGGGTGAGGTTTGAGAACGTGCAGTCAGATTCGCAGATCAGCGAATCGACGCGCGAACAAGACGAACTTCGTGTCACCCTCCGCGTGTTGTGGTCGGCGATCGATGCTGGCCGAGTGAGTCGTGAGGCGGCCGTCTCGGCGGTAGCGCGTTGGCAGTAGCGTTGACATCGGACAACGGCACGTGACCTTCGTGCCAGATCTACCTCGGAGGATCCGGACATGGCATTAGAGGCCCTACGCACCGTTTTGGCGATGGTCAGTGCGGCCAGCGAAGCGTCGCGCGAGCGAGCAGCAGATGCGACCCAGGGAATCTTCGGGCTACCAGGGGTTGGTTCCGCAGCTGCGAAAGCAGCATCGGTGACAGGTCAGGTCACCACGGTTGCCGATGAGATCCTCGCAGCGGCCGCGGCCAATCGCAGCATGGTTGCAGACACGTTCCGAGCCGAGGTGGACCAGCAGCTGCAGCGAGTAGGGCTCATCACCACTGGCGGGATGGCATCGGCTGAAGAGGAGATTGATCGGCTCAAGGCTCAGGTCGCGGACTTGCGCCGGGCGCTGGCGGCTCGTCCCGCAACTGGTAGTCGGATGGTCGTTGTTCCGACCCCGGGTACGAGCCGTGCTGCGATCAAGGCTGCCGCTGCCCAGTCGACCGCGGCGAACACATCCACGAAGAAGGTTGTGGCGACGAAGGCCGCAGCGAATACCGCTGTAGCGAATACCGCTGTAGCGAATACCGCTGTAGCGAAGAGGGCTGTAGCGAAAACGGCTGCAGCGAAAACGGCTGCAGCAAAGAGGGCTGTAGCAAAGAAGGCGGCGACCAAGAAGGCCGCAGCGAAGGGGCTGCCCACTGCCACCGGGAAGCCGGCAGCCAAGCGGTCGGCCGCAGCAAAGACAGTGCAGAAGACAACCCCGGGTTCAACGACGCCGACGCCCACTGATTCGATCGTTGAGCAGGGAAATACCCGGCACCTCGATGCCGGGCCGGCCAGTAGCGCGTGACGATTCAGTTTCCCAGTCCTCGTGACCTCGCACAGGGCTCAGCGATCGCTGACGAGCCGCAGCGCGACCCGGTGCGCGCCGCGTTCGACGTCGTGCTCGACTCGGATTCCGACCTGGCCAGTGTGACCAACTCACTCACTGCTGCTCACGAGACGCTGCAGCGTCGTCTCGCCGATCTATCGCGGTGATCGGCGGTTGACGATGCGACTGGACCAGGCATTGGTGGCGCGTAATATCGCGCGTTCCCGAGCAGTGGCTGCCGAACTGCTGCGTAACCGACAGGTGCGGGTCGCGGGGGTGGTGGTGTGCAAACCCTCAACTCGTGTCGAGGCCGACACCGTTGTCGAGATAGAGGGTGAGGCAGAGCATTGGGTCGGACGGGCCGCGTACAAGCTCGTTGCGGCGCTCGATACCTTCCCGATCACCGTTGCTGGTGCTCGATGCATCGACGTCGGCGCCTCGACCGGCGGTTTCACCCAGGTGCTCTTGGAGTCGGGTGCGAGGCAGGTAGTCGCTCTCGACGTCGGCCACGGACAGCTGTCCCCGGTGGTCGCGGGCGATCCCAGGGTGATCGAGATGTCAGGCCAGACGGTCCGGAACCTCGACCCCGAGGTCGTTGGGGGACCAGCTGATGTGGTGGTCGCTGATCTCAGTTTCATCTCCGTGCGCCTCGTCCTGAAAACCCTGAGTGACCTCACCGCACCCGGCGGTCACCTCATGACGCTCGTCAAGCCTCAATTCGAGGTCGGCCGCGAACGGCTGGGACGCACCGGTGTCGTGGCGTCCAGCTTTCAGCGGGGGCAGGTGGTGCGGGACGTCGTGAACGATGCGTTCTCGGTCGGTCTACAGGTGCACGGGCTGTTGTCGAGCCCGGTTATCGGAGCGTCGGGAAATGCCGAGTACCTGATGTGGGCGCGACACGCTCCAGCAGGCAAGATGACCGACGTGTCGATCGACGAATTCATCAGCCGTGTCGCTGCAGGTGACCTGTGAGCCGGCGGATAGTCCTGGTCGGTCACACCCGCCGAGCCGAAGCGCTGGACATCGCGGTGCGGCTCGTGCACGATCTCGCCGCAGCGGGCGTCGAGGTAACCGGGCCGCAGGACGAACTAGAAGCCTTCGGGGTGTTGGACGAGCCCAACGTCTCTGTTGCCAATTTCGCCGATTCGATGGATGACGCGGAACTCGTCGTGGTGCTCGGCGGTGACGGGACCATCCTGCGCGCAGCTGAAATGGTGCGTGACCACGGCGTCCCGTTGCTCGGCATCAATCTCGGTCACGTGGGCTTCCTCGCCGAGGCCGACCGCGACGACATCCACGCGACCTCCCAGAAGATCGTCGATCGCTCGTGGCTCGTCGAAGAGCGGATGACCCTCGAGGTCGAGGTGAGCGTCGCTGGAGAGTTGCTGTGGAGCAGTTGGGCCCTCAACGAGGCCTCGGTCGAGAAGCGTTCCCGCGAGCGGATGCTCGAGCTGGTAATCGAGATCGACGACCGTCCGCTGTCCACCTGGGGCGCCGACGGCATCGTGATGGCTACGCCGACAGGCTCTACCGCCTACGCGTTCTCGGCCGGCGGACCCGTGGTCTGGCCAGGGGTCGACGCCCTGCTCCTCGTGCCGATCTCGGCCCACGCCCTGTTCGCACGTCCACTGGTGCTGGATCACAACTCGCACGTCGGCATCGAACTGCTGGACCGGACCGATGCTCAGGCAGTGGTCTGGTGCGACGGTCGCCGGTCGTTCGACATTCCCTCCTCGGCACGTGTCGATGTCCGCCGCAGCCACCGCCCCGTCCGGTTGGCGAGATTGTCCAGTGCGCCGTTCACCGACCGCCTGGTCGCCAAGTTCGACTTGTCCGTGTCCGGTTGGCGCGGTATCGACGGCAGCGTGCCGCGCGAGCAACGCTGATGTTGCGGGAAATCCACCTGCGCGGGCTCGGGGTGATCGACGACGCGTTGCTGGAACTGTCAGAGGGCCTCAACGTCGTCACCGGGGAGACCGGCGCTGGAAAGACGATGGTGGTGCAAGGTTTAGGTCTCCTGTTGGGTGGTCGCGCCGACCCGGGTCTGGTCCGAGCCGGTAGCGCTCAGGCAGTGGTCGAAGGGGTTGTCCAGGTGGCCGATGGCGGCCCGGCCTTCAGTCGAGCTGTTGATGCTGGTGCAGACGGTGACGACGCCCTGCGGGACGGGCTGATCTTGGTGCGCACCGTTTCCTCAGCGGGGCGGTCTCGCGCGCATGTGGGGGGTCGTTCCGCGCCGATCGGCGTGTTGGCCGACATCGGCCAACAGTTGGTCGCTGTGCACGGACAAGCTGATCAGTGGCGCCTGCAGCGACCTGACCAGCACCGAGTGGTCCTCGATGAGTTCGGCGGTAAGAAGCTGGCCGCAGCTTCCTCCACGTACGTGGCGTTGTTCGAAGAGTGGCGTTCGGCGCGAGCCGAACTGGACACGTTGCGCGCCGAGTCCCAAGAACGCGCCCAGCGTCTGGAGTTGCTGACAGCCGGGCTGGAAGAGATAGCCAATGTCGACCCTCAGGCTGAGGAAGACATCCAGCTCACCGCCGAGAGCGATCGGATGTTGCATGTCGACGCCCTGCGCGAGGCGGCCTCTGCCGCTCACGACGCGCTCGTCGGCGACAACGACGACCCCGAACGAGCTCCGTATGTCGTCGACCTGGTCTCCCGCGCCCGTCAGTCCCTGGATGGTGGCGGCGAACATGATGCCGAACTGGGAGCCCTGGCTGCCCGACTCCGCGAGATCGGCATCCTGGCCGGTGATCTGGGGGCTGATCTCGGCAGTTACCTTTCCGGACTGGATATCGAACCGGCCCGGTTGGAAGCCGTCCAACAGCGCCGCGCCGACCTGGGGCGGCTGACGCGCAAGTACGGCACTGATGTCGCCGAAGTGCTGTCCTGGGCCCAGGAGGCTGCCGCGCGGATCGAGACGCTTGCTGGTAGCGACGATCGAATCGTGCTGCTGGAAGACCGGTTGACGACCCTCGCGGCCCAGTTGGCAAGCGCCGCCGAGGCTCTGACCGGTGTTCGGCGCACCGCGGCCGCCGCCCTTGCCACGTCGGTGGGCGAGGAGCTGACCCACCTCGCGATGGGTTCGGCCCGGATCGAGGTCGAGGTGACTGCGACCCCGGGGGAGTACGCGGTGCACGGCGTCGACCGTGTCGAGATCCTGCTTGCCGCGAATAAGGGGGCTCCGTTGCGCAACCTCGCGAAGGCGGCATCCGGTGGAGAGCTCTCTCGGGTCATGCTGGCCTTGGAGGTCGCCACCGGCTCGGGGGCGGTTCCGACGTTCGTCTTCGACGAGGTGGACGCCGGAGTCGGCGGAGCGGCAGCACTCGACGTCGGTGCCCGCCTACAGCGGCTCGCGGAGCACGCGCAGGTCATCGTCGTCACCCACCTCGCGCAGGTGGCTGCCTACGCAGACCGGCATCTGGTGGTGCACAAGCAGAGCAACGGGCAGGTTACCCAGAGCGACGTGTCGGTGGTGGAAGGCGATGCCCGATTGGCGGAGCTCGCCCGCATGCTCGGCGGGGTCGGTGACAGCCAGGTAGCCCGGGAGCACGCTCGGGAACTGTTGCACGGTGCTCGTCCCCTGGGAGGTCGGGGCGACCCCGGGATAAACGACAGCACGCGGGCTGAGGCCGGCCGTTCATAACGTAGGCTGACAGCCCGTGGTGGACATTACGAAACATATTTTCGTGACCGGGGGCGTTGCTTCTTCGCTCGGCAAGGGCCTGACCGCATCCAGCCTGGGGCTCCTGCTCCGAGCGCGTGGGTTGCGAGTCACGATGCAGAAGCTGGATCCGTATCTCAACGTCGATCCAGGCACGATGAACCCCTTCCAGCACGGTGAGGTCTTCGTTACCGAAGACGGCGCTGAGACCGACCTCGATGTCGGACACTACGAACGATTCCTGGACGTGAACCTTGCCGGCGACGCGAATGTCACGACCGGAAAGGTCTACAGCCGGGTGCTGGCCCGCGAACGGCGTGGGGAGTACCTCGGCGACACGGTGCAGGTCATCCCGCACGTCACCAACGAGATCAAAGCCCAGATGCGCGCGCAGGCCGCTGACGACGTCGACCTGATCATCACCGAGATCGGTGGCACCGTCGGCGATATCGAGTCGTTGCCGTTCCTGGAGGCGGCTCGTCAGGTGCGCCACGACGTCGGTCGCGACAACGTCTTCTTCCTCCACGTTTCGCTCGTGCCCTACCTGGCGCCGAGCGGTGAGCTCAAGACCAAGCCCACTCAACACTCGGTGGCTGCCTTGCGGCAGGTCGGTATCCAGCCGGACGGGCTCGTGCTGCGCGCCGATCGCGAGATTCCCGACAGCATCAAGGCCAAGATCTCGCTGATGTGCGACGTCGAGACCGAGGCCTGTGCAGCAGCGATCGATGCGCCGAGCATCTACGACATCCCCAAGGTGCTGCACACCCAGGGCCTGGACGCCTACGTGGTGCGCCGACTCGGGCTGGCTTTCCGGGACGTCGACTGGCACGACTGGGACGAGCTGCTGGAACGGGTGCATCGCCCCCACCATGAGGTCGAGGTCGCCCTCGTCGGCAAGTACGTCGACCTGCCCGACGCCTACTTGTCGGTCACCGAAGCACTACGGTCCGGCGGTTTCCACCACGACGCCAAGACGAAGATCCGCTGGGTTGCCAGCGACGACTGCAGTACCCCGGCTGCGGCGCAGAAGGCTCTGGGCGGTGTGGACGCAGTACTCGTTCCCGGTGGCTTCGGCGTCCGCGGGATCGAAGGCAAGCTCGGCGCGCTGAAGTGGGCGCGCGAGAACCAGGTGCCGACTCTGGGTATCTGCCTGGGCCTGCAGTGCATGGTGATCGAGTACGCGCGCAACGTCGCCCACATCGAGGGTGCGTCTTCCTCGGAGTTCGACCCGGACGCTTCGGCACCGGTGATCGCCACGATGGCGCAGCAGGAGGCGTACGTCGAAGGAACAGGCGATCTCGGCGGCACCATGCGCCTCGGCGCGTACCCGGCGGTGCTCGCTGAAGGATCTGTGGTCGCCGAGGCCTACGGGACAACACATGTCTCCGAGCGGCACCGGCACCGCTACGAGGTCAACAACGACTACCGCGACCAGCTCGCCGGGTCTGGTCTCGTCTTCAGCGGTACGTCCCCGGACGGCGGTCTCGTGGAGTTCGTGGAGTTGCCGCGCGACGTGCACCCCTATTACGTCTCTACCCAGGCCCACCCGGAATTCTTGTCCCGCCCGCACCGCGCTCACCCGTTGTTCGCGGGTCTGGTCGGCGCAGCCATCGATGAGCAGCGTGCGAGTCGGTTGGTGGACGTCCCCAGTACGCGACCCCACGACTCGTCGACGCAGGCGACCGTCGCCCCGTGACCGAAGCCGGACAGCCGCAGGACCGCTACGACGGGCAGCGTGTCGTGTCGTCGAAGACCTCGTTCGTCGGGAAGGTCTGGGAAGTACGCACCGATGTCGTCGACCTGGGTGCCGCCGGCGAAGTGACAAGGGACTACATCGAGCACACCGGAGCGGTGGCCGTAGTGGCCCTGCGCGGTGCGCCCGGCCACGAGGAAGTGGCCATGATTCAGCAGTACCGCCACCCCGTGCGCACCTTTGACTGGGAGATACCTGCTGGCCTGTTGGACAAACCCGGCGAAGACCCCCGCGACGCAGCTGCTCGGGAGCTGCGCGAAGAGGCCGACCTCGACGCCTCCCAGTGGGATGTGCTGCTCGACATCTTCACCTCACCAGGTGCGATGTCGGAGAGCATTCGTATTTTCCTGGCCCGCGACGTGTTCGACGCCCCTGAAGAAGGATTCGAGCGCGAAGGTGAGGAAGCCGGAATGACAGTCCGCTGGGTTCTACTGGATGATGCGGTCAATGCTGCGATGGCCGGCAGCCTGCACAACGGGCCTGGCATCACCGGCATCATGGCGGCGTATCTGGCCCGCCAGCGCGGCTGGGCCGGTCTGCGACCCGCTGACGCCCGGTGGGCCTTTCACCCCGCCTACCGATGATCACCCCACGACCGGATAGGGACCTGGTGGGCCGATGAGCCGTTTACTTTCCTCTCGCAGTGCAGTTGCTCCTTTCCAGGTGATGGAGTTGGTGCGCGCTGCAATCGGTCGGCAAGCCAGCCACGGGGACGCGATTCTTCTCTGCGTGGGGCAGCCGTCGACCCCAGCACCGCGAGCCGTGTTGGATGCCGTGCACCTCGCCATCGACACCGAACTGCTGGGATACACGCAGTCCGACGGCATCCCGGCTCTGCGAGCTGCGATCGCAGGGCATTACGAAACGTCCTACGGCCTCTCAGTCGATCCAGGCGAAGTGCTCATCAGCAACGGCTCATCGGGTGGGTTCAGCACCCTGCTCCTGGCTGCGTTCGAGCCCGGTGCCCGGATTGCGATGACCCGGCCGGGCTATCCCGCCTACCGCAACACCGTCCAGGCCCTCGGGTGCGTTCCGGTCGATCTGGTCTGCGGGCCGGAGACTCGCTTCCAACCGACCGTAGAAATGCTGCAGGCCATGCCGCAACGACCGGACGGCGTCATCCTCGCCAGCCCGTCGAACCCCACCGGCACGATCATCGACCCGCAGGAACTGCGGCGGATCGCACTCTGGTGTGCCGACAATGACGTGCTGCTGATCTCCGACGAGATCTACCACGGCATCTCCTACGGTCGTGATTGCGTCAGTGCGTGGGAGTTCTCCAGGGACTGTGCGGTGATGGGCTCGGTGAGTAAGTACCACTCCATGACCGGATGGCGTCTCGGCTGGTCGTTACTGCCGCCGGAGCTACGGCGACCGGTCGATCTCTTGCAGGGCAATCTGTCGATCTGTGCGCCGGCTGTCTCGCAGGCAGGTGGCATCGCTGCGTTCTCACCGCAGGCTCAACCCGAACTGCTCTCGCACGTACAGCGGTATGCCCGAAACCGTGAAGTGTTGCTGCGCCGCCTGCCGGAGCTGGGAATCACTTCGTTCGCGCCGCCGGACGGCGCGTTCTACGCGTACTGCGACATCAGCCACCTCACCCAGGACTCGTTGCGTTGGTGTCACGAAACGCTCGACGGCACCGGCGTAGCTCTTGCCCCAGGGGTTGATTTCGACCCGATCGACGGTCACCGCTTCATGCGCCTCTCGTTCTGCGGCGCCACCGAGGATCTGGAGACGGCGCTGGACCGGCTGGCCGCCTACGTCTGAACGCCGAGTGGCGGCACGAGTGTCCGCAGATTCGTGCATCCGTTCCCGCGAAAACGCAGACACTCGTCGATCCGAGTGCTTAATCGGTGCCGAATTCCATTGCCGCGTTGTCCAGCGCGATGTCATCGTCGTCCGCACCCGGGTTGGCCGAGATCTGCTGGGCACCGCCCGGCTCCAAAGCACCGATGAGATGGGTCTCGGTACCCAGCTGGCCCTGAGCGGCGTACAACTCGAGCTTGGCGCGGGTGTCGGCGATGTCGAGGTTGCGCATCGTGAGCTGGCCGATGCGGTCGACCGGGCCGAACGCGGCGTCGTGGGTGCGCTCCATCGACAGCTTGTCGGGGTGGTAGGAGAACGCGGGTCCCTGGGTGTCGAGGATCGAGTAGTCCTCACCGCGACGTAGTCGCAGCGTGACGGTGCCGGTGACCGCTGACGCGACCCAGCGCAACAGACCTTCACGCACCATCAGTGCCTGCGGGTCGAACCAGCGGCCTTCGTAGAGCAACCGGCCCAGGCGGCGGCCGTCGTTGTGGAACGACGCGAGGGTGTCCTCGTTGTGGATGGCGTTGACCAGGCGCTCGTAAGCGATGAAGAGCAATGCCATGCCGGGCGCCTCGTAGATGCCGCGTGACTTGGCTTCGATGATTCGGTTCTCGATCTGGTCCGACATTCCCAGGCCGTGCCGGCCGCCGATGGCGTTGGCTTCGAGCATCAGCTCGACGACATTGTCGAGGCGCCGGCCGTTGATCGACGTCGGGCGGCCCTGCTCGAAGGCGATCGTGACATCTTCGGTCTCGATCGACACGGACTCCTCCCAGAAGGCCACGCCCATGATGGGTTGGACGATCTCCAGGCTGGTGTCCAGGTGTTCCAGCCGCTTGGCCTCGTGCGTCGCGCCCAGGATGTTGGCGTCGGTGGAGTAGGCCTTCTCAGCGCTGTCGCGGTAGGGCAACTCGCGTTCGGTCAACCATTCCGACATACCCTGACGGCCGCCGAGTTCAGCGACGAAGTCCGCATCGAGCCACGGCTTGTAGATACGCAGACCCGGGTTGGCAAGCAGGCCGTAGCGGTAGAACCGCTCGATGTCGTTGCCCTTGTAGGTCGAACCGTCACCCCAGATGGAGACACCGTCGTCGGCCATCGCGCGCACCAGCATCGTGCCGGTGACTGCCCGGCCCAGTGGTGTGGTGTTGAAGTAGGTGCGTCCGCCGGAACGGATGTGGAACGCGCCCGATGCGATCGCGGCCAAGCCCTCTTCGACCAGCGGTTCACGGCAATCCACCAGACGGGCCAGCTCTGCGCCGTACTGTCCTGCGCGCCCCGGAATAGAGGCGATGTCATCTTCGTCGTACTGGCCGAGGTCGGCGGTGTAGGTGCACGGAACCGCGCCTCCCTCACGCATCCAGGCGACGGCACACGAGGTGTCGAGGCCTCCGGAGAAGGCGATGCCGACGCGCTCGCCGATGGGCAGTGAGTTCAGAACCTTGGACACGGCGACAAGGCTAGTGGTCCATCGCCGACTTGCGAGATGGGCGCCGGATGGCGGTCATGAGTCAAGATGGCAGGCCGCTGCCCAGTGGTTTGGGGACAGCGTCGTTTGGCATGCTGGGCCGATGTCGGACCCCTGCCCGTGTGGCTCCAAAGACCCCTTCGACGACTGCTGCGGGCCGCTGCTGGCCACCACAGCTCTCGCCGAGACCGCCGAACAGCTGATGCGCTCGCGGTACACGGCCAACTTCTACGGCAACGCCGAACACCTGTGGCGCACCTGGCACCCGCGCACCCGCCCCGCTGAGGTGGCGCTGGACGCGAGCCTGGGGTGGAAAGGCTTGCGAGTGATCGAGGTCGTTGACGGACTCATCGGAGACCAGCGCGGCGAGGTCGAGTTCGTAGCGTCCTACGACGGCGGAACGATGCGCGAGCGTAGCGTCTTCGAGCGCCGAGCAGGGCGTTGGTTCTACCTCGATGAAAAGTGAGATGCCGGGGTCGCTGCGCCTTCCGTACGATGGAGGTCAGGTCGCCACTGACTGGCGGCTGACACCACACTCTCCATAGCAAAGGAATCTCCCTGTGCTTCGCACCCAGGAGGCCGGCACACTGCGCGCCGACCACGTCGACCAGACCGTCACGCTCGCCGGTTGGGTGGGCCGACGACGCGATCACGGCGGTGTCGCCTTCCTGGATCTGCGCGATGCGAGCGGGGTGGCCCAGGTGGTCGTCCGCGATGAGGTGCTGGACGAGGGCGGCGCCCACGACCTGCGCAACGAGTACTGCGTCCAGGTCACCGGTCGCGTGCGGGTGCGACCCGACGGGAACTTCAACACCGAACTGCCCACCGGCGAGATCGAGGTCGTCGCTGAGAACATCGAGGTGCTGAGCGCGTCGGCGACGCTGCCCTTCCAGATCGACGAGCGAGTAACTGTCGGCGAGGAAGCTCGACTGAAGTACCGCTACCTTGATCTGCGCCGCCCCAACGCCGGTGGCGCGATCCGCCTTCGCAGCAAGGTCAACCAGGCCGCCCGCAGCGTCCTCGCCGAGCGTGATTTTGTCGAGATCGAGACCCCGACCCTCACGCGATCCACCCCCGAGGGTGCTAGGGACTTCCTGGTGCCGGCGCGTCTCGCGCCCGGCAGCTGGTACGCGCTCCCGCAGAGCCCACAGCTGTTCAAGCAACTGTTGATGGTCGCCGGCATGGAGCGCTACTACCAGCTGGCACGGTGCTACCGCGATGAGGACTTCCGCGCCGACCGCCAGCCGGAATTCACCCAGCTGGACATCGAGATGAGTTTCATCGAACAGGACGACATCATCGAACTGGGCGAATCGATCGCCCAGGCATTGTGGGCTGTCATCGGTGTCGACCTGCCGACGCCGTTCCCCCGGTTGACCTACGCCGACGCGATGGACCGCTACGGATCGGACAAGCCGGACCTACGCTTCGAATGCGAACTTGTGGAGTGCACGCAACTCTTCGCCGAGACCGGTTTCCGGGTGTTCCAGGCTCCGTACGTCGGGGCCGTGGTGATGCCCGGGGGTGCGTCGCAGCCGCGCCGCACCCTGGACGGCTGGCAGGACTTCGCCAAGCAGCGTGGTGCACGCGGACTGGCCTACGTGTTGGTGCAGGAGGACGGCACCCTCACCGGTCCGGTGGCCAAGAACCTCAGTGAGACCGAGACGGCGGCCCTAGCCGGGCATGTCGGTGCGAAGCCCGGCGACTGCATCTTCTTTGCTGCGGGCCCCGGCAAGAGCGAGCGCGCCCTACTGGGCGCCGCGCGCCTGGAGATCGGGAAGCGGTGCGAGCTGATCGACGAGTCCGCGTGGTCCTTCCTGTGGGTCCTCGACGCGCCGATGTTCGAGCCTGCCTCTGACGCCATAGCCTCAGGTGACGTCGCTGTCGGATCGGGTGCCTGGACCGCAGTGCACCACGCGTTCACCGGCCCCAAGAAGGAGTTCGCCGACACCTTCGATACCGACCCGGGTAGTGCGCTCGCGTACGCCTACGACATGGTCTGTAACGGCAACGAGATCGGTGGTGGCTCGATCCGTATCCACCGACGCGATGTGCAGGAGCGGGTGTTCAAGGTGATGGGCCTGTCGGACGAGGAGGCCCAGGAGAAGTTCGGCTTCCTGCTCGATGCCTTTGCTTTCGGTGCGCCCCCGCACGGCGGGATCGCCTTCGGCTGGGATCGCATCTGTGCGTTGCTCGCCGGAATGGACTCGATCCGCGAGGTGATCGCATTCCCCAAGTCCGGCGGCGGTTACGACCCGCTGACGGCGGCACCCGCGCCGATCACCGCCGAACAGCGCAAAGAAGCCGGAGTGGATGCCCACCCGGTCACCGCCGCACCCGGATCACAAGGAGCATCCGTCGTGCAGTGACCTGGCCGAACCCCTGAGATGTTGACAGCCAGCTATCACTGTCAGTGCGAGCTGCCCGGCGGTCGTTGTGGGGTGGCCGGGGACATTCTCAAAGGAAGCTACGGGAGGACCAGGCTCGGGCGACCTGATAGCCGAGCCGGTCGTAGACGGCGCGGGCGGTGTCGTTGTCGGCGTACATGCCGAGCGTGCTCATCGGCGCCATCGTGAGTGCCCGGCGGGTCAGCGCCGCCGAGAGTGCGGTACCCCATCCGCTGCCGCGGGCAGCAGGTGACACCGCGATACCCGTCAGGTGCGGGTATCCGGCAGGCGTGCGGTGCAGTGCCCCGACGGCAACGAGACCGGTGCCGTCGCGAACGCCTAGCCAGGCGGCTGTGACGCCCTCACCCGGCTGGGATTCCGCGTGCGGGTTGGCGAGCGTGTAGAGCGCGAGGATCGCGTCGAGGTCGGCAACTTCGTCGAGTTCGACGACCTGCTGTTCGCCCTGGCACAAAATCGGTTGTTCTGATGTCCACATCCAATCCCAGTCGCCACCGGCGCCGACTGGCATACCGGCATCGGCCAGCAGGGCTTGCACCTGGGCAAGCATGTGCCGTTCGACCGTTATTCCGGTCATCTCGCGTAACGCTCCGGCGCTCAGAAGTCGGGACACCATCGGGCCCAGATCTTCGATGGGGCCGAGTAACAGCATCGACGGTCCGCGTCGCATCGGGGGTATTCGTCGCACTGCGATCGCAGCACCTTCGTGCCAGGCCCCTGCCAACGCACCTTCGGGCAGGTCGCCGACGAGGAATGGGTCGGTGTCGATCATGCGGCCGGGAAGCGTGCGGAACCCAGCTGGCGGGACTGAGCGACGAGCGCGCCGGTGCTGTCCCAGATCTGGCAGTCCTCATTGAACAGACCGCCCTGCAGGTGGTCGGTATGGGTACGCACCTGAAGCCACCCGGGTGCGGGTTGGGCCCGCACATACCCGGTGAACTCGATCGTGGGAGCCCACCCCTGCGAACCGAGGTCGAACACCACGGGAGGAAACGCGTCAAGAGCGAGCAGCAGCGAGAGCGCGTCCGGCTCACGTCCGTCGGCCAGTCGAAGCCATCCGCGCATCTCACCTCTGCCGCTCGGCGCGCCCATCACCCAACCAACCGTCTCCGGGTCCAGCCTCATGTCGAGACGCTGCAGCAAGCCGGATTTGGAGAAACTGGCCGGGGCATCGTCGGCGCTGATGCAATCCGATACATCGGGCATCGACGGTGCTGGGACGGTCTTGCGGGGAACCTCGGTATACCTGTCCAGATCTCCGAGGGTGATCAGCGCTCGGAAACGTTCGACGTCCACTGCGTCGACAGGCTGCGTCACGACTGCCTCGGCGTTGGTCATCGACCGCCCCGTGCGCAGCAGCGTCGGTCGAACTTCGATCTTCCCGGGTGCCCCCGGAGAGAGGAATACGCCGCTGAAAGTGATTGCATCCAGGTGTCCTCCACCCGCTCGCGAGGCAGCTCCAGCGGCTCGGGCAGCAAGCGCCATCAGCAGGCCGCCGTTGACCGCTTCGCCGATTCCCCAGTCGTCGGTGAGATGGCCCAGGTAGGCGCCGTCGTCGTTGGGGCCCGTGGTTGTGATCGCATCGTCGAACTCACTCATCGCGCCATCATGACGAACCTCTCGCGACGTCGATGTCATGGGTGCCCATTACGGTTGCGTTCGTGGCTGATCTGTTCTCCGGACCCGGAACCAGTTCCGGGATGAATGCACCGCTCGCGGTCAGGATGCGACCCCGCAGCCTGGAGGAAGTGCGTGGTCAAGCGGACGTGCTGCGCCAAGGCAGTCCGCTGCGGCGGCTGGTCGAGGGCGCGACGGGTCCTGCGGGATCGATGTCGGCCATTCTCTGGGGGCCCCCTGGAACAGGCAAGACGACGTTGGCGCACCTGGTCGCCGACGCAGCGGGGCGCACCTTCGTCGAGATGTCCGCCATCAACGCTGGCGTCAAAGATGTACGAGCCGTAATGGACCAGGCTGCTCGAGAGCGTGACCTGTACGGCCGCCAAACCGTACTTTTTCTCGATGAGATCCACCGATTCAGCAAAGCGCAGCAGGATGCACTGCTCCCAGGTGTCGAGAACCGGCTCATCGTGCTGGTGGCTGCAACCACTGAAAATCCATCGTTCAGTGTCATCGCGCCTCTGTTGTCGCGGTCGGTGCTGGTGCGGCTGACCTCCTTGGCCGATGACGACATCTCTCACCTGCTTGCTGATGCGATGAGTGACCCGCGCGGGTTGGCGCAGGCGTTCGAACTGGACGACGATGCTCGCGACCACCTGGTCCGGATGGCCGGTGGAGACGGTCGGCGGTCGCTGACAGCGTTGGAGGCAGCCGCAGGCGTAGCTGAAGACAGGGCGTCCGGCCGTATCGAGCTGATCGACGTCGAGCAGGCGATGGATCAGGCCGTGGTGCGCTACGACCGCACTGGCGACCAGCACTACGACGTCGCGAGCGCGCTCATCAAGTCGATGCGCGGCAGTGATGTCGATGCAGCGTTGCACTACTTGGCGCGAATGTTGGAAGCGGGGGAGGATCCGCGTTTCATCGCCCGTCGCATCGTGATTGCGGCGAGTGAGGATGTCGGTATGGCCGACCCCACCGCCTTGCAGACCGCCGTCGCAGCGATGCACGCCGTCGCTCAGATCGGGATGCCGGAAGCGCGGATCATTTTGGGGCAGGCAGTGGTGCACAACGCTCTGGCGCCGAAATCGAACGCCTCCTATGCCGGTGTCAACGCCGCGATCGCCGATGTGCGTGGCGGATTCGGGGGCTCGGTACCTGCGCACCTGCGTGGGAGTGGGTACGCCGGAGCCTCCGATCTGGGCCACGGCGCAGGTTACCGCTACAGCCATGACGAGCCGAACGGCGTTGGAGCGCAACAGTTCCTGCCCGACGATCTGCTGTCAAAGGCTGACTATTACCACCCGACGGGGCGCGGTTGGGAAGCCAGCCTGGGCACCCGCTGGGAGATGCTGAGGAAAACCATCCGAGGGGTCGATACCGACCGGTAACGGTTTGGTCACCGTCGGTGCGTGGGTCTTCTCTCGAGGCCGTTGTGTGTGGGAGGTTGCTTAGTAGGAGAGCGATTTGCCACCACGCGATTGTTCCCTGCTCCGATCGACACAATCCATGTCGTTTTGCTGGGAGAGTTCTGTTTCGTGTCTGCTACTCGTCAACGTCGGTGTTCCTCGACCAATGACGTGGGCACAACAGACCGAAGCCTGCCCGCTCGTTCTTTCCGTAGTCCGTCGGCCTGGTTCTACTCAGGCTGCGTATGGGTCCTTTGCGCCGTCTGCGCGGTGCTCGCCGTTGCCCAGGAGCCCTGGCCCATTGCCGCTCAGGTACTGCTGACGCTGGCGACCGTCGCGCTGCTCACCTGGACGGTGCTATTTCGACCACACCTGACGGTCAGTGATCGCGACATCACCGTGTCCAACGTGCTGCGCACCCATGTCATCCCGCTCGGCGCTGTGCGGTTCGTCCGCACCCGCGGCCTGGTCGAGATCGTCGCGACAGACCCTGCAGCCAAGTCCGGCGAGCGCACCTACCGTTCCTGGAATGCTCCCGGCAACCAGGCCCGTGCCCCCCGCCGCAGTGAAGTACACGCGCAAACCCACCCAGGTCGTCCTGTTACCAGTGTCGCCGAGCGCCGTGCCCGCTCTGGTGCACTGCAGGCCAGCAGCGGCGTGGTTCAACAACTGATCGAGGAACGCATGGACGCGATGACTCACCGACCCACCGAGCAGGTGGCGAATCGTTGGAATACCCCCCTCCTCGTGACGTGCGCCATCGCGCTTCTCCTCACACTCTGCTCATGGTCGCTGTGACCGACGCACTTCGTGGCAACCGGCGGCGCTCCTGGGTTGCTGCCCCGACGGATACGGCCCGTAATGAGAGGGGATCTCGCCGGTGAGTCTTTTCCTGCTGCGACGGTTCTTCAACTACGTGATCCTCACCTTGGTGGCCACCACCTTCAGCTACATATTGGCCAGCATCTTCGAGAACCCCGCAGCGCGGTATCTCGGTCGCAACCCGCGCCCCTCCGACGAGGTGATCGCGCGGACCCTCGATCGGTACGGCACCAACCCGAACGTGCCGGTGCTGGAACGCACCTGGCACTGGTTCACCGAGTTGATCTTCCACGGCAGTCTCGGGTTGAAGTTCGATGGCACCACGGTGGTGCACGACATGATCGTGCGGTCCGGCGTGAGCCTGCAACTGTTGTTGGTCGGTTCGATCCTGGGCGCGGTGTTCGGCGTCGTCTTCGGTGTGTGGGGCGCGGTCCGCCAGTACAAGGCAAGTGACCAGGCTGTTACCTACCTCTCCTATCTGGTTCTCGCCGTCCCTGTGTACGTGCTGGGTGTCTTCCTGATGATCGTGGCGACCAAGTTCAATCAGGCGATCGGCAGCAACGCGATCGTCTTCACCGGTCAGTACACCCCGGGAAAGAGTGGTTTCTGGTCGATCTTGTTGGACCGGGCAAGCCACATCCTGTTGCCGACCATTGCCTTGACTCTCACCAGCGCCGCGGCCTACTCGCGGTATCAGCGCAACGCGATGCTGGACGTGCTCAGTGCCGACTACATCCGAACCGCCCGATCCAAGGGACGCACAAGGGGCTCGGCCATGATTCGACACGGGGTGCGCGTCGCGTTGATCCCGATGTCGACGTTCTTCGCCTACAGCTTCGGTTTACTCATTGCCGGGTCGGTTTTCCTGGAGAAGATCTTCAGCTGGCACGGAATGGGTGAATTGGCACTCGACTCGGTGACCCAGAACGACATCAACGCCACGACCGGGTCCATCTTCTATGTCGCGATCCTGATCCTGATCAGTTCGACCCTGTCTCAGATCCTGTATGCCGCACTCGACCCGAGAGTGAGAATTTGATGGCTCTGGACAATCAGCGCATCTTGGAGGAGCCGAAGCCGCCCTCCGCCCCGTTCGACACCGCGAAAAAGAGGAAGAATCAAGCCAGCCGCGGAAAGCTGATCTGGCTCGAGTTGCGCGGTACCGCTCGGTTCTGGGTCGGCATCGTGATCGTGGGTTCGTTGATCGTGTGGGCGTTTCTAGGTCCGATGCTCAGTTCCTACGGCGCGGGTAGTTCTGACCTGTTGAACACGGGCGCCGCACCCAGTGGATCGCACTGGTTCGGCACTGACGGGATCGGCCACGACCTGTACGTGGAGACTGCCCTCGGCTTACGCATCTCGCTGGTGATCGGCCTGGTCGGTGGGCCCTTGGGTACGGTCTTCGCCGCGATCATCGGCGCTTTCACGGGTTATCTCGGCGGCAGGTTCGACAAGATCGTGTCGTGGTTCATCGATCTGATGCTGGTGCTGCCGTCTTTCTTCATTCTGCTGCTGATCAGCCCGTCGCTGAAGAGCCTGTCCTGGGTGGCGCTCGTCTTCTTCATCCCGGCCTTCGGGTGGATGATCATGGCGCAGGTGGTGCGGTCGCAGACCAGGTCCTTGAAAGACCGGGATTTCGTCAAGGCCGCCCGTTTCATGGGTGTCAAGACCCCAAAAATCATCTTTCGGCACATCATTCCGAACGTCGCGTCGTTGCTGATCATCGACGCGACTCTCGGTGTCGTGTACGCCATCAGCTCCGAGACCGCCCTGTCCTACTTCGGCTTCGGTGTGCAACCCCCGCAGATCTCACTGGGCACTCTGATCGCCGACGGAACGCCCGGCGCGACGACTCAGACCTGGTTGTTCCTCTTCCCCGCCATCGCCCTCGTCCTGCTGCTGTTTGCGGTCGGTCTGGTGGGCGATGCCCTGCGTGACGCCGTCGACCCGACCTCGGGAGTTACCAGTGACTGAATCGACGTCTCCTCTGCTGCAGGTCGACAACCTGTCGGTGGAATTCGTGCAGCGCGGCGCCCCGACGGTTCGTGCGGTGCGAGGTATCTCCTACCAGGTGAACCGGGGCGAGTTCCTCGGCATCGTGGGGGAGTCCGGCTCGGGCAAGTCGGTGTCGTCGATGGCGGTGATGGGGCTGTTGCCCAGCACCGCACGTATCACCGGTGATATCCGGTACCGCGGCGAGACGCTGCTCGGGCGTAGCGACAGGGATCTGTCCAAACTGCGTGGCAATGAGATCGCGATGGTCTTCCAGGATCCGTTGTCCGCGTTGACGCCGGTCTACACGGTCGGCAACCAGATCGGCGAGGCCTTGCGATTGCACGACTCAGGTCTGTCGGACAAAGCAGCCCAGGCTCGTGCGGTGGAGTTGCTCACCACGGTCGGCATTCCCGATCCAGAGCGCCGGGTGAAGGCGTTCCCGCACGAGTTCTCCGGTGGCATGCGGCAGCGGGTGATGATCGCGATGGCGATCTCCAACGACCCCGATCTGATCATCGCCGACGAACCCACCACTGCTCTCGACGTCACCATCCAGGCGCAGATCCTCGAGGTGCTGCAGAAGGCCAAAGAACTCACCGGCGCCGCCGTGGTGCTGATCACTCACGACCTCGGTGTGGTTGCCGGCAATGTCGACCGGGTCGCTGTCATGTATGCCGGTCGGCTGGTCGAAACCGGAAGCGTGGAAGACGTCCTGACCGCACCGCGTATGCCGTACACGATGGGCTTGTTGCGCTCCGTGCCGAACATGCAGACAGCTGGGCATACCCGACTGGTGCCGATGGAGGGTCGCCCGCCGTCCTTGGCCGACCTACCGCCCGGGTGCCCTTTCGCGCCGCGTTGTCCCGCGGTGATCGACGCGTGTCTGGTGGAAGAGCCAGAGCTGCAGGTGATCGGCAGCCGCGAGGTGGCGTGCATCCGGGCGAACGAGTTCGAGAACGGCAGCCTCGGCATCTCCGACGTGTTCCCGACTCCCGAGCCGGTGCCACCGGAAGAACAAGCACAGGTGAAGGGCACCACAGTGCTCGCGGTGAACGATCTCATCCGACATTTCCCACTGACCAAGGGCGTCGTCTTCCGCAAGGTCATCGGCTCGGTCAAGGCGGTCGACGGCATCAGTTTCGAGCTCACCGAGAAGCAGGTGCTCGGGTTGGTGGGGGAGTCCGGGTGCGGGAAGTCCACCACCATCCTGGAGATCCTCGAGCTCGCCAAGCCGCAGAGCGGAACGATCGAGCTGAACGGCGTCGATGTATCCACCCTGAGCGCAGCTGCCCGGCTCAAGCTGCGCGGGGACATCCAGGTCGTCTTCCAGGACCCGATGGCTGCGATCGACCCGCGCCTCAGCATCGAGGACATCGTCTCCGAGCCCCTCACCGTCAGGGGAGCGAGTCGCGACGAGCGCTCGGCGAAGGTCAGCGAACTGCTGGAGACGGTAGGGCTGGATCCCGAGATGTCCGGTCGTTATCCGCATCAGTTCTCCGGCGGGCAACGTCAGCGGATCGGCATCGCTCGAGCGCTGGCCACCGACCCGAAGGTGCTGGTCCTGGACGAACCGGTCTCAGCTCTGGATGTGTCGATCCAGGCCGGTGTGATCAACCTGCTCCAGGACCTCAAGGACAGTCGCGGACTGTCGTATCTGTTCGTAGCCCACGACCTGGCAGTCGTGCGCCAGATCGCGGACACAGTTGCCGTCATGTACTTGGGTCGGATCGTGGAGTACGGCGGTGCCGACGATGTGTTCAGCCACCCGCAGCACCCGTACACACAGGCGCTGATGTCTGCCGTGCCCATCCCTGACCCGCGGGTCGAGCGAACCCGGGAACGGGTCCTGCTCGAAGGCGACCTACCCAGTCCCACTCAGCAGATCGACGGCTGCAATTTTCACGGGCGATGCCCGCTCTTCAAACTTCTGGACGAACGGCGTCAGTTGCGCTGCCGCCAGGAGGATCCGAGCCTGCGCTCGGTCCGCAAGTCTTCGGTTGCCTGTCACTACGCGGAAGAGAATCCGCTGCGGGTCACCGGGGTCAACATCACCGAGAAGGAGACATCATGAGCGGCAAGATGACAGTTGCGACTGCCATGGGGGTGGGGCTTGCCCTGTCCCTCGCGGCGTGTGGCGGCGGAGGAAGCGACAAGCCGACTACCTCGAAGGCGGCCGGTGGCGGCAAAGCTGCCAGCCTGCCAGCTTCGATCTACACGAAGATGGCCTACGACAAGGTCAAAGACGGTGGCACGTTGACCGCGCAGGTGCAGAACATGCCCTCCAACTTCAACAACTTCCAGGCCAACGGGCTGTTGGGCGACACCCAGACGATCCAGAATCCGATCACACCGTCCGGACTCGGATTCACCTACAACCCGGACGGCACCTACAAGCCGGATCCGAACTACATCGTCTCGGCGAAGGTCGTCAGCGACAGCCCGCAGAAGATCGAGGTCAAGCTCAACCCCAAGGGGGTGTGGTCCGACGGCAAGCCGATCACCTACATGGACCAGGTCAACGCCTGGAAGTCGATGAACGGCACGAACACGAAGTACGAACCTGCTGCGACGACCGGCTTCGAAGACATCAGCGCGGTTACGAAGGGCGCGACACCGTATGAGTACACGGTCACCTTCAAGAAGAAGTTCTCCGACTGGGTCGGGTTCGTCTACCCCTGGTTGCCATCGGTCGTAACCGACACCCCCGAGCATTTCAACAAGACGTATGAGAAGAAGCAGTACCCGAGCAACGGCCCGTTCGTGATCAGCAAGTACGACGCGAGCGCCCAGATCATCACCGAGACGCCGAACCCGAAGTGGTGGGGTCGTAAACCCAAGCTGCAGAAGATCGTCTGGCGAGCCATCGACCAGACCTCGATCGGTCAGTCATTCGTGAACAAGGAGATCGACGTCGTCGATACCCAGGCGAATGCCGATGTGGTGAAGCAGGCAACCGGTCGCACGGACGCAACCATGCTCAGGTCTGGCGGGTTGCAGTGGAACCACCTGACGATGAACATTCGCAAAGCCCCGTTCGACGATGTCGATTTCCGTAAGGCGGTCGCCTTTGGCCTTGACCGTGAGACCTTCACCAAGGTGGTGCAGAAGGGACTCGGGGTGCCCCCGCAGACACAGGGCAACATCATCCTGATGCCGGGCCAGAAGGGTTACACCGACGATTTCGGCAAGGCATACCCCTACTCCAAAAGCAAGGCGGAGGACCTGCTGAAGAAGTCGGGATACACCAAGGGCAGCGACGGGTACTACGCAAAGGGCGGTACTCCGGTCGGCTTCTCGATCGTCGTTCCCTCTGGAGTCGCCACCAACGCCCAGCGGGCCCAGCTCATTCAGACCTTGCTGAAGCAGGTCGGGATCAAGGTGACTGTCAGCACCGTCCCGTCGGCTAAATACTTCACCGACTACATCCAGAACGGCAACTACCAGGCAGCGTCCTTCACCTGGCAGGGCGGATCGCTGCCCGTGTCGTCCTCCGAGGCCATCGTCTACCCCGCCAAGGGTGGCTCGAACTACACGGGCTACACCGGTCCGAACCAGGGCAAGCTGTGGGACGCGGCCATCTCGAATTTGGACCCCACCTCGCGTCTCAATGACGTTGCGGCAATCGATAAGGACCTGGCGGACTATGTCGCGCTGATCCCGATCGCTACGACCCCGCTCATCTGGGGCGTCAAGAAGGGCGTTGTGAACTACGGCCCCACCCAGTTCGAGACGATCGACTGGACCCAGGTCGGCGTCAACGGCTGACCGATCGGCCCATCTCCAA
>JBBPZD010000204.1:0-16158 GCA_038199265.1 Actinomycetales bacterium
CAAAGCTGCGGATGCCGGCCACTACACCTTCATCCTTCCTGCGACGGGCACGGTTCCGCGACGGCTGCTGCAGCCCAAGAAGAAGACCGTAGGGATTCGGATCGCCGCGCACCCCGTGTCGTGCGCGCTGCTCGCTGATCTCGGCGACCCGATCCTGTCCAGCACCCTGATCCTGCCGGGGGCAGCGAAGCCGATGACTGACGGCTGGGCGGTCAAGGAGCAACTGGATCACCAGATCGACGCCGTGATCGATTCGGGTGAGTGCGGCGACGAACCCACCACCGTCATCGACTGGTCGGGCGAGGTTCCCGAGGTCATCCGGGTCGGCTCCGGCGACCCCACCCCGTTCGAATGACTCGCCGACTGAATGCGGCATCAGGGCTGCGCACCACCCAGCGATCGCCGTAGCGCTGAAGGCCGGGGCCGGGGTGGTGCACATCCACTGGACCTGCTGACTCGCGCGTCCGGCAACGTGGCTCACCCGAGATCGGTTTCGAGGTGGTTGGATCACGTCAGATCGTGGTGCGCGATCCGGTATGAGGCGACCTACAGTGACCGTCATGACACACGCGCTCTTCGTCACCGAACACGGTGACCGCTCGGTCCTGCAGGTCCGTGAACTCAATGTTCCCAAACCGGGAGTGGGCGAGATACAGGTGCGGGTCGCAGCGGTCGGCGTCAACTTCATCGACGTCTACAAACGACGAGGGATCTATCCGGGGTCGACCCCGTTCGTATCCGGTGACGAGGGCGCAGGGACCGTCGAGGCCGTGGGCGACGGGGTTCTGGGGTTCCGGTTGGGAGACAGGGTTGCCTGGGGTCAGTGCAGCGGTTCGGCGGCTGAACTCGTCAACCTTCCCGCGTCGTCAGCGGTAGCCGTGCCGGACGAGCTGGACCTGACCCTCGCAGCGGCAGCCATGCTGCAGGGCATGACCGCGCACTACCTGACTGAGTCGCTCTACCCGGTGCGCGAGGGAGATATCGCTCTGGTGCACGCAGCCGCCGGGGGAGTCGGACAGCTACTCGTCCAGATGATCACCCACAAGGGCGCCCACGTCATCGCGACAGCGGGGACTTCGGAAAAGTTGATGACCGCGTCGCGCCTCGGGGCCGCTCACGTGATCGACTACCGCCAATACGACCGCCGCCCCGACGAACTCGCAGCGGCAGTACGAGGAGCCGCAGGCAGGGGAGTGGACGTCGCCTACGACGGAGTCGGGAAGGCGACCTTCGAGGCATCGCTTCGCTCGCTGCGTCCGCGCGGGACGATGGCCTTGTTCGGCGGAGCCAGCGGTCAAGTGCCGCCGTTCGACCTGCAGCGGCTCAACCAACTCGGTTCGCTGTTCGTGACCAGGCCTTCACTGGGTGCCTACCTCGCCACCCGTGAAGAGCTGAAGTGGCGGGCGGGGGCGGTGCTCGCTTCGCTGGCCGATGGCTCGTTGCAGATCGACATCAGTGGGACCTACGGGCTGGACGACGCTGCAGCGGCGTATGAAGCTCTCGAGGGCCGGGTGACCAGCGGCAAACTGCTGCTCATTCCCTGACTACCTGCTCGCCGCGAAGCGACAGCGCAGTTTTCTGGCAACGCGACCAATGCGGGGAGGGCCTGCGGTACGCGATGAGCAGCGCGCCCAGCAGTAGCGGCCAGTCCAGATGGAGCTGCTCCTCGATACTGAGCGACCACAGGTGCTCCAAGGGACACCGACGACCAGCAGCAAATGTGCCGGATGGACCCTTCCTGCGACGCCGTCACCCGCAATTCGTTGGATAACAATTTGGTGACCGCTAAGGTGAGGTGGATCTCAGTAAGCAAGCGCTTAGTCGGCCCTCCTCGTGCTGTTGAAGCCGTCTGAAGTCCCGACCCGACCTCTGGAGCACCCATGCCCGAAGCCGTTATCGTCTCCGCAGCCCGTTCCCCGATCGGCCGAGCACGCAAGGGCTCACTGATCGACATGCGGCCGGACGACCTCGCCGCAGCGATGGTGCAGGCGGCCCTGGACAAGGTGCCGGAGTTGGACACCGCCGATATCGAGGATCTGATGCTCGGCTGCGGGCAACCGGCCGGGGAATCCGGTTTCAACATGGCCCGCACCGTCGCGGTGATGCTCGGGATGGACCATGTCGCAGGGGTCACGCTGAACCGCTACTGCTCCTCCAGCCTGCAGACCTCGCGGATGGCAATGCACGCGATCAAGGCCGGAGAGGGTGACGTCTTCATCTCGGCGGGTGTCGAGACGGTGAGCCGTTTCGACCGCGGGTCGGCCGACGGATGGCCCGATACGACAAACCCCCGCTTTGCCGACGCCGGGCGGCGCACCGAGCAGGCGGCCGCCGGCGGGGGCCCCACCTGGCACGATCCTCGCGAAGACGGCGCCCTACCCGACGTGTACCTCCAGATGGGCCAGACGGCCGAGAACGTCGCCTCATTCAGGGGGGTCTCGCGTGCCGACCAGGACGAGTTCGGAGTGCGCAGCCAGAACCTTGCCGAGCAGGGCATCGCCAACGGCTTCTGGGCGACGGACATTACGCCGGTGACCCTGCCCGACGGCAACACGGTGAGTACCGACGACGGCCCGCGCGCCGGTGTCACGCTCGACAAGGTGTCGGGTCTGCAGCCGGTATTCCGCCCCGATGGGACCATCACCGCAGGAAACTGCTGCGCGCTGAACGACGGGGCCGCTGCCGTGGTCATCATGAGCGACACCAAGGCCAGGCAGCTGGGTCTGACCCCGCTGGCGCGTATCGTCTCGACCGGCCTGACCGGCCTCTCGCCCGAGATCATGGGCCTGGGACCCGTAGAGGCCTCGCGCAAGGCTCTCGCGAACGCCGGGATGAGCATCGGTGACATAGACCTGGTCGAAATCAACGAGGCGTTCGCCGCGCAGGTCATCCCGTCCGCAGGCGACCTCGGTGTGCCCTGGGACAAATTGAACATCAACGGTGGAGCCATCGCGATCGGTCATCCGTTCGGCATGACCGGTGCCCGGATCACCAGCACGCTCATCAACTCGCTGCGCTTCCACGACAAACAGTTCGGGCTCGAGACGATGTGCGTCGGCGGCGGCCAGGGTATGGCCATGGTGCTGGAACGGTTGAGCTGAACCTGCTCGTTCCTTTCCATTCGAGAGTCCACCGCACGATGAGGAGAAATGCGTGAGTCGTCTGTCCGGGAGAACAGCTGTCGTGACCGGGGCCAGCCGAGGGATCGGCCTGGCCATCGCTCAGCAGATCGTCGACGAAGGCGGTCGAGTCGTCATCACGGCTCGCAAACAGGAGGCGTTGGACCAAGCGGCTGAACAACTCGGTGGGTCGGGCGTTGCGCTCGCCGTCGCGGGCAGGGCCGACGACCCTGAGCACCAACAGGCAACGATCGATACGGCCATCGAGCGGTTCGGCTCGCTCGATCTGCTCGTGAACAACGCAGGTATCAACCCCTCCTACGGTCCGCTGGTCGACATCGACCTCGGGGCCGCACGTAAAGCGACCGAAGTGAACGCGATCGCGGTGCTGTCGTGGGTGCAGTTGGCGTACCGCTCCTGGATGCAGGAGCACGGCGGGTCGATCGTGAATGTCGCTTCGGTAGCAGGGGTCCGGCCTGCTCCCGGCATCTCGTTCTACGGGGCGACCAAGGCAATGCTGATCTCGCTGACCGAGAGCCTGGCTGTCGAACTCGGCCCGGGGATCCGGGTCAATGCAGTGGCGCCCGCTGTCGTGAAGACGCAGTTCGCCCAGGCGCTGTACGCCGATGGCGAGGAAAAGGCGGCGTCCGCGTACCCGCTCAAAAGACTGGGTGTGCCTGAAGACATCGCTGCAGCAGTGACCTACCTGCTGTCGGCAGACAGCGCCTGGGTGACCGGCCAGACACTTGTATTGGACGGCGGGGTCACCCTCACCGGGGGAGTCTGAGATGTCGGATGTGTCCTCCCCGACCTCTAAGGGCGCCGCCCGCACCGTCGTAGTCACGGGTGCGGCGCGGGGAATCGGTGCCGCCATCGCCGCCCGGATGGCAGCTGATGGAGCCCGAGTGGTGGTCAGCGACGTCGATGCCGCAGAACTATCAGAACTGGCCGGGCGGATCGGGGCCACCGCCATCGTCGCCGACATCTCGAGCGGCGACGGGGTGACTTCATTGATCGATGCCGCACAGAGCAAGCTGGGCAGCATCGACATCTTCTTCGCCAACGCCGGAATCGCGATCGCGAGAGACCTGTCGGGTACGACAGACGCCGACTGGGCCCGCGCGATGGATGTCAACGTGCTCGCCCATGTGCGCGCCGCGCGTGCTCTCGAACCGATCTGGGAACGCCAGGGCGGTGGCCGGTTCGTCGTTACTGCGTCCGCGGCCGGGGTCCTGACCATCCTCGGCGACCCGTCGTACGCCGTGACCAAGCATGCGGCCGTCGCCTTCGCGGAATGGCTGTCCGTCACGTATCGGCATCGCGCAGTGGTGGTGCAGGCAATCTGCCCACAGGGCGTGCAGACCAGAATGCTGGAGGCGTCCGGAGAATTGGTCGAGCTCTTGAGCCACGATGATGCACTGACTCCGGAGCAGGTCGCCGAAACAGTCGCATCGGCACTGGAAACGGAGAACTTCTACATATTGCCCCACCCAGAGGTCGCCGGATACGCCGTAACACGAGCGACCGATCCTGACCGGTGGCTCGGCGGGATGAACAAACTGCAACGCAAGCTCGAGAACGCCAGAGGAGAGCAGTGATGAACGGGCCAGATGACCAGCAGATGGGGGCGTGGCGGGTCGAGCAACTCGGCGATCCACGCGACGTGCTTTCGTTGCAAAATGTTCCCGTACCGCAGGCTGCTGCAGGGCAGCTGGCCGTGCGGGTGCTCGGCGCGGCCCTGAACTTCCCTGACGTGCTGATGTGTCAAGGCAAGTACCAGGTACGGCCGCCCCTGCCCTTCACCCCCGGTGTGGAGGTCTGCGGTGAGGTCACCGCGATCGGCGACGGCGTAGCGGGTTTTGCCGTGGGGGCGCGGGTCATCGGATCGCCTTCGCTGCCGTCGGGAGGATTTGCGCAGTTCGCGGTGCTCGATGCGACCGACACGCATGAAGCGCCCGCGTGCCTCGATGACGCACAGGCGGCCTCGTTCTGGATCGGGTATCAGACAAGCTGGTTCGCGCTGCACCGCCGCGCAGCCCTGCAACCAGGGGAAACCCTTCTGGTGCACGCTGCAGCCGGTGGCGTCGGAAGCTCGGCTGTCCAACTCGGAAAAGCAGCTGGAGCCCGCGTGATCGGGGTCGTCGGTGGCGCTGAGAAGGCACGCTTCGCGAGGGAACTGGGCGCGGACATCGTCGTGGATCGCCACACCGAAGACTTCGTCCAGGTCGTCAAGGACGCCACGGACGGGCGCGGCGCCGACGTGATCTACGACCCGGTTGGCGGTGACACCTACGACAGGTCGACCAAATGCATTGCGTTCGAAGGCCGCATCGTGGTGATCGGCTTTGCGGGCGGGCGAATCCAGTCGGCCGCGCTCAACCATGCTCTGATCAAGAACTACTCCATCCTCGGACTGCACTGGGGTCTGTACAAGTCCAAGATCCCCGAGCTGATGACGCAGTGCCACGCGACGCTGTCCCAGCTCGCGCAGGACGGTGTTGCTGTGCCGTTGGTCAGCGAACGAATCGGCCTCGATGCTCTGCCCGATGCCCTGCAACGCCTGGCCGATGGAAAAACGGTGGGTCGCGTCGTGATGATTCCGTGAGCGCAACACGCCCGACCGTCGTCGGCCCCCACGGTTCGATCCACTGCAAGGAGACCCTCTGATGCGCACGTTCAACGGACTCGATGAGCTGGAAGCTGCGGTAGGTCAGGAGTTGGGAGTCAGCGACTGGCACACCGTCACCCAGCAGCAGATCGACACGTTCGCTGACGCAACAGGGGATCACCAGTGGATCCACGTCGACGCGCAGAAGGCGAGACAGGGGCCGTTCGGCACGACCATCGCGCACGGGTACCTCACTCTGTCGCTGATCCCGTCGCTCGTCTGGCAGATCTACGCCGTCGAGGGGTTGTCGATGGGTATCAACTACGGCTCCAACAAGGTCCGCTTCCCGGCAACGGTGCCGGTCGACTCGCGACTGCGGGCGCGCGCCACACTGACAGCCCTCTCCCGAGGCGCGAACGGGGCGCAGTGCGTGGTCACCGTCGCGATGGAACTGGAGGGCAGCAGCAAGCCGGCATGTGTTGCCGAGACGGTCTCGGTGCTGGTGCCGTGACCGACGATCCGCGTGGTCTCGATCTGGGGTCGCTAGCCACATTTCTGCACCGGGAAGCACCCGGGTTGATGGGTGAGCACCTGACCGGCAACATCGTGGCCGGCGGCAAATCGAACCTGACCTACCAGGTGGGCGACGGGCAACGGACGATCATCGTGCGCCGCCCGCCGCTGGGGCACGTGCTCTCCACTGCGCACGACATGGTGCGTGAGCACACCGTCATCTCCGCGCTCGCAACCACTGCCGTTCCGGTGCCAGCGACGTACGCCATCTGCGCGGACGACTCGATCATCGGCGCGCCGTTCTACGTGATGGACTTCGTCAGCGGCACGCCGTATCGCGATGCCTCGCAGTTGCAGCTGCTCGGGCCGACCCGCACGCGTGACATCGCGCATCGACTTCTCGACACCCTGGTCGCCTTGCACGAGGTCGACTACGACGCGGTCGGGCTCGGCGACTTCGGCCGGCCCGAAGGATTCCTGGAGCGCCAGGTGCGCCGCTGGACCAGGCAGATGGCTGACTCGCACAGTCGTGAGCTGGTCGGCGCGCAGGAGCTCGCCGACCTCTTGGCGAAGTCCGTGCCCAGCGATGGCGACATCTCGATCCTGCACGGCGATTACCGACTGGACAACCTGCTCATCGGCGAAGCCGATGAGATCACCGCTGTCCTGGACTGGGAGATGGCCACCCTGGGTGATCCGCTGTCGGATGTCGCGCTGTTCGCTGTGTACCAGCGGCTGTCGCAGATCACCCCCGAGTCGGGAGTATCTGACGTCGCCAACGCGCCGGGGTACCCCGGAACCGATGAGCTGCTGCGCCGATACGCCAACGCCAGTGGACGGGACGTCTCCCACCTCGGCTGGCACCTCGGACTCGCCTACTACAAGTTGGCGACCATTTTGGAAGGCATCCACTATCGCTACACCCGGGGCCAGACTGTCGGCTCCGGTTTCGACAACGTGGGACAAGCGGTTGAACCACTTGTCCGGGCCGGGCTCACTGCCCTGCGGGAAGGCTGACATGGACTTCGAGTACGACGAGCGCACCAAGGCACTCATCAGCATATTGCGGGATTTCGTCGACGAACGGGTGATCCCGTCGGTGAGCACCTTCCACTCTGAGCTGGAGTCCAGCGGGGACCGGTGGGCGTGGACCCGCAGCTCGACCCTGGCGACGTTGCGCACCGAAGCCCGAGCCGCAGGGCTGTGGAATCTTTTCCTGCCCGGTTCGAACGGTGCCGGCCTGACCAACCTGCAGTACGCGCCGCTCGCCGAGATCACCGGCCGGGCATTGGAGTTGGCACCTGCCGCTGTCAACTGCTCCGCACCTGACACCGGCAACATGGAGGTCCTCGAGCAGTTCGGCACGCCCGAGCAGAAAGAGAGATGGCTGACGCCATTGCTGGAAGGGCACATTCGTTCGGCCTTCGCCATGACCGAACCGGCCGTCGCCTCCTCGGACGCGACCAACATCGAGACCAGCATCGAACGCGATGGCGACGACTACATCGTCACCGGCCGCAAATGGTGGATCACCGGCGCGATGAATCCCGACGCCGAGATCCTGATCGTGATGGGTAAGACCGATCCGGGTGCCGAGCGACACCGTCAACAAAGTCAGATCCTGGTGCCGCGGGACTCACCGGGGGTCGAGATGGTGCGCGGCATGACGGTGTACGGCTACGACGACCATGACCATGGCGGTCACGCCGAGATCGTCTTCGATCGGGTACGGGTGCCGGCAACCAACTTGATCAGCGGGGAAGGAGATGGGTTCGCCATCGCGCAGGCTCGCCTGGGCCCAGGCCGCATACACCACTGCATGCGCAGCATCGGCGTCGCCGAACTCGCTGTAGAGATGATGTGCCGGCGAGTCAGCGAACGGGTTGCCTTCGGCCGACCACTCGCTGAGCAAGGTGTCATTCGAGACTGGATCGCCGAGTCCCGGGTTCGGATCGAACAGCTTCGACTGCTGGTGTTGAAGACCGCGTGGTTGATGGACACGGTCGGGAACAAAGGCGCCCATGCCGAGATCCAGGCGATTAAAATCGCGACACCCGTCACCGTGGAGTGGATTCTGGACAAGGCAATTCAAGCGCACGGGGCCGGCGGCCTGGGGGAGGACTTCCCGCTGGCGCGCGCTGCAGCTGGGATCCGAACATTGCGGTTCGCCGATGGCCCGGATGAGGTGCACAAGAACGCGCTTGCCAAGCGCGAACTGCGTAAGCACACCACGCCCGGCGTGTGACAACGCAACTCTAGCGGCGCCGAGTGCATACAGCCAAGGTCGAGCGAGGACAATTGGCGGCGTGAACAAGCGGCGCCGGGCGATGGAGATCGTCGATGCGATCGACGCGCGGTGGCAGAGCACCCTTCCCGGTCACACCCTGCGTCGATCGCAGACGCTCGACTTGGGCCATTACACCCTTGCACTGGCAGCCCAACAGCTGCTGTGCGTCGTTCCTTTGTTGGTGGCCACCTCTGCGATGTTGCGCCGTCTACGCCAAGGATCCGTTGTTGGACTGATCAGTGATCTGCTCGGCCTGGATGCGGCTGGGACCAGCGACCTGCGGGCGTTGTTGCAGCCGACCAGCAACCCTGGTTGGAGTCAGCTCTCGCTGGGTCTCCTGTTGGCGGTGATCTTCACGGTCGGTGTCGCCGGCACGACGCAACGCATCCTCGAGATTGCCTGGGATCGACCGCGGCTGCGTTGGCAACGGTGGTGGTGGATGCGGCTGGTGTGGGTCGCCTCGCTCGTTCCTTCCCTCGGGGCCGCCATTTGGCTGAGCGGCCGCACCCGCAACTGGCCCATCAACGGGGCAGCAGAGATTGCCCTTGAATCGCTGACCCTCGGTGTCTCGATCGGCGCGTTCTATTGGTGGACCCAGTGGTGTCTTCTGTTGCGGCGAGTGCCGTGGTCGAAGTTGGCCCCTGGATCACTTCTCATCACGGTCGGCGCAGTCATGGTGTCTGTCGGCTCCGAGCTCTGGATTCCCGGGCAGATCACCGAACAGGTCGACGACTACGGACTCGTGGGTACGACCTTCGTGTTGTCCGCGTGGGTACTGGTCATCAGCGGCGTCGTGGTGGCCGGGTTCCTGCTGAACGCAGTGCTCGACGAGCGCCGCGCAGCGAAACTGCGGGGTGGGTCGGTGCGCCTCGGCGACTGGCGCGCCCGCAGCGACGTTTAAGTGCCCCGGGAGTCGATCGTTCTCCGGTCAGTCGTCGTCGTCGCGGCGACGAAGGTACCGCTCGAACTCGCGCGCGATAGCGTCACCGCTCGCCTCGGGAAGCTCGGTGGTGTCCTGCGCTTCCTCCAGGGAGTGCACGTATTCGGCGACCTCGTCATCGGACGCCGCCAGTTCGTCGACCCCGTGCTCCCACGCACGGGCCTGATCCGGCAGGTCGGCGTGCCCGATGAGCGTGTCGAGCAACTCCTCCAACCGGGTCAGCAGCGCAAGGGTCGCCTTGGGTGACGGGCTGCCACCCGCATAGTGCGGCACGGCGGCCCAACAGGTGAGGTTCGGCACGCCTGCGCTACGAGCAGCATCCGTAAGTACACCGACGATGCCCGATGGACCCTCGTACTTTCCGGCTTCGACGTCGTAGCGCAGTTGTGACTGCTCGTCGTCGGAGGTCACCGTCACAGGGATGGGCCGGGTGTGCGGCACATCGGCCAGCAGACCCCCGAGCGTGATGATCATCGACACATCGGTTTCAGCAACCAGGCCCATCAGTTCGCGGGTGTACCCGAGCCACCGCATGGACGGCTCGATCCCCTGCACCAGCAAGACATCGCGATCCAGGGGAGTGTCGCGTGCCAGGTAGACCTTCGTGGTCGGCCAGGTAATCGTTCGGGAACGACCCTCGCCGGAGATCTGCGGACGGTTGACCTGGAAGTCGTAGTAGAGCTCCGGGTCCATCGCGCACAGCGGTTCGGCATCCCACATCGCGATGAGATGGCCGAGGGTCGAGCTAGCCGTCTCGCCGGCGTCATTCCACCCCTCGAAGGCAGCGATCATAATCGGGTCGCGCAACAGCGGCACGTCCTCGAACTCGATCACGGGGGCCTCCTTCGACAGCAGCGCACCCGAGCGACCCGGGTCTTGGCCGACAGCCTATTGAGTGCGCGGGTAATCGCCCACGACCGACATACGTGGATAGGAGACGTCGCCTCGTAGAATCGGGGGGTCACCCCGACGAAGGGACACCACCAGTGAGCAGCCGCTCCGAAGAGACCGCCCTCGATTCCGCCGTTCAACCAGACCGGACGGACGAGCTCAGGACCTTACTTGCCTCGCGCATTCTGATGCTCGACGGCGCGATGGGCACCATGATCCAGCGGGAGAGGCTGGGTGAATCGGATTACCGGGGCGCGCGGTTCGCTGACTGGGACAGTGACCTGAAGGGAAACAACGACCTGTTGTCGTTGACTCAGCCCGACCTGATCCGGTCCATTCACGCTGAGTACCTGGCGGGTGGCGCAGACCTGATCGAGACCAACACCTTCAACTCTCAGCGCATCTCACTCGCTGACTACGGCATGCAGGACTTCGCGCGTGAGTTCAATCTCTGCTCGGCGCGGCTGGCTCGCGAGGCGTGTGACGCCGCGATGGCGGGTGACCCGGACCGGCGCTGTTTCGTGACAGGTGCCCTTGGCCCCACTGGCCGGACGGCCTCCATTTCCCCCGACGTCAACGACCCGAGCAAGCGCAACGTCACGTTCGAGGAACTGGTCGAGGCCTATCTGGAACAGGCCGGCGGGCTTGTCGACGGTGGCGCAGACATCCTGCTGATCGAGACGATCTTTGACACGCTCAACGCCAAAGCCGCGATCTTTGCGCTCGAAACACTCTTCGAGCAACGCGAGCGCCGTTGGCCGGTTGTCATCTCCGGAACCATCACCGACGCTTCGGGCCGCACTCTGACCGGGCAGGTCACCGAGGCGTTCTGGAACAGCGTGCGGCACGCGCGGCCCCTCGCGGTGGGCCTGAACTGCGCGCTCGGCGCCCACGAGATGCGCCAATACGTGCAGGAACTGTCCAACATCGCCGATTGCTTCATCTCCTGCTATCCGAATGCAGGGCTTCCGAACGCCTTCGGTGAATACGACGAGGAACCCGATCACATGGGCGAGATCGTCGGGTCGTTCGCGGCTGACGGTCTGGTCAACATCCTGGGCGGGTGCTGCGGCACGACGCCGGAACACATTGCGGCCATTGCCGGGCAGGCGAGGCAGCACAGTCCGCGGGTGCCCCCGACGATCGTTCCCGCATTGCGGTTGTCCGGCCTGGAACCGATGACCGTGCTGCCCGAATCGCTGTTCGTCAACGTCGGGGAACGCACGAACATCACCGGATCGGCGAAGTTTCGCAAGTTGATCAAGGCCGGTGACTACACCGCAGGGTTGGCAGTGGCACGTCAGCAGGTGGAGGCCGGCGCGCAGGTCATCGACATCAACATGGACGAAGGCATGATCGACGGCGTCGAGGCGATGGACCGTTTCACGAAGCTGGTCGCTTCCGAACCGGACATCTGCAGAGTGCCGGTGATGGTCGATTCCTCCAAGTGGGAGGTCATCGAGGCTGGACTGCGCTGCATCCAGGGCAAGTCCATCGTCAACTCCATCTCGATGAAGGAAGGCGTTCCCGAGTTCATCGCACGCGCCACGCTGTGCCGTAAATACGGCGCAGCGATCGTGGTGATGGCCTTCGATGAACAGGGGCAGGCCGACACCCTCGAGCGACGCAAGCAGATCTGCGCGAAGGCCTACCGGATCCTGGTCGACGAGGTGGGCTTCCCCGCCGAGGACATCATCTTCGACCCCAATATCTTCGCACTGGCGACAGGTATTGAAGAGCATGTCAGCTACGGCAGAGACTTCATCGACGCCACGGCCTGGATCAAGGCCAATCTGCCGCACGCGCTCATTTCTGGTGGCGTCTCGAACGTGTCGTTCTCCTTCCGTGGGAACAATCCGGTGCGGGAAGCCATCCACGCGGTATTCCTGTTCCACGCGATCCGCGCCGGGATGGATATGGGCATCGTGAACGCGGGCGCTCTGGTGGTCTATGACCAGATCGACCCGGAGTTACGTGACCGTATCGAGGACGTTGTGCTCAACCGGCGTGATGACGCAGCCGAACGCTTGCTGGAAATCGCCGAACGGCACAACGCGACCGGCGAGCAAACCCCTGCGGAGCAGCAGGAGTGGCGTTCGCTGCCGCTGCGCGAGCGGATCACGCACGCGTTGGTGAAGGGTATCGACGAGCACGTGGTGGACGACACCGAATTGCTGCGTCAGGAACTGGCCGACTCCGGCGGGCGACCGCTGGAGGTCATCGAAGGCCCGCTGATGGACGGTATGGGTGTCGTGGGTGATCTGTTCGGAGCCGGCAAGATGTTCCTGCCGCAGGTCGTGAAGTCGGCTCGGGTGATGAAGAAGGCCGTGGCGCACCTGATCCCGTTCATCGAGGCCGAGCGCAAGCCGGGTGACGCGGTCCACTCCAACGGCAAGATCATCATGGCCACGGTGAAGGGCGACGTCCACGACATCGGAAAGAACATCGTCGGTGTGGTGTTGCAGTGCAACAACTACGACGTCGTCGACCTCGGCGTGATGGTGCCGGGTCAAAAGATCCTGGATGCCGCGAAGGCCGAGAACGCGGACGTGATCGGGCTGTCCGGGCTGATCACCCCCTCCCTGGACGAGATGGTCAGCTTCGCGGAGGAGATGGAACGCCTCGGCCTGGACATCCCGCTGCTCATCGGTGGCGCGACGACCTCGCGTGCGCACACTGCGGTGAAGATCGACCCGAAGTACTCCGGGCCGGTGATCTGGGTCAAAGACGCGTCGCGTTCGGTGCCCACCGTGGCGGCGCTGCTGTCGCAGGAGCGCCGAGTCAAGTTGCTCGCCGACGTCGACGCGGACTTCGACTCGCTGCGCGCGCGTCACGCGGCCAAGCGCACCGATCGCAAGTTGATCAGCTACGAGAAGGCGCTGGAATGTCGTACCCCGATGAACTGGGACGGGTATGTCCCGAAGCGGCCTGAATTCCTGCAGGGGCAGGCTGACAGAGACGGCGAGGTCAGTTGGACCAAGACCTTCCATGAGTACCCGCTGGCTACCTTGCGCGAGTACATCGACTGGCAGCCGTTCTTCAACGCCTGGGAGATGAAGGGTAGGTTCCCCGACATCCTCAACAACCCCGCCACCGGCGAGGTTGCGCGCAAGTTGTGGGACGACGCCCAGACGATGCTCGACACCGTCGTCGAAGAAGGCTGGCTGACCGCCAACGGGGTGGTCGGGTTCTTCCCCGCTGCCGCTGTCGGCGATGACGTCGAGCTCTACACGGACGACAGTCGGACCGAAGTCCGCACGACTTTGCATCACCTGCGCCAGCAGGGCGACCACCGCAAGGGCGTGCCCAACCGTTCTTTGGCCGACTACGTCGCACCCAAAGAGACCGGGCTGCAGGACTATGTGGGTGCTTTCGCGGTGACTGCAGGTCTGGGCGCGACCGAGCGCATCATGAAGTTCAAGGACGAGCTGGACGACTACAGCGCGATCCTGCTCGAATCGTTGGCCGACCGGCTCGCTGAGGCGTTCGCTGAATGCCTGCACGGCGTCGTGCGCCAAGAACTGTGGGCCTATGCACCCGATGAGAATCTCGACAACACCGAGTTGATCGGCGAGAAGTATGTCGGCATTCGTCCCGCTCCGGGGTACCCCGCCTGCCCGGAACACACCGAGAAGCAGACCATCTGGGACCTGCTCGACGTCAACCGGCAGACCGACATGGAACTTACCGAGTCGATGGCGATGTGGCCCGGCGCCTCGGTCAGTGGTTTCTACTACTCGCACCCGGACAGTCAGTACTTCGTCGTGGGCCGACTGGGCAACGACCAGGTTTCGGACTACGCCAGGCGCAAGGGCTGGTCGCTGAAGGTCGCAGAGAAGTGGTTGTCACCGAACCTCGGTTACGAACCGGAGGACTGATCGGTGCGGAACCGGGCACTTCCCAAGGCCGTCCTATGGGATATGGACGGCACCATCGTCGACACCGAGCCCTACTGGATAGAGGCTGAACACACCCTGGTCGAGTCCTACGGAGGTACCTGGACCGACGAGCTGGCACACGAATGCGTCGGTAATCAGCTACTGGTGTCAGCGGACATCATCCGCGCCAACTCACCGGTCACGTTGTCCTCGCCCGAGATTGTCGATGTGCTTCTGGAGTCCGTGGTCCGACAGATGAAGCAGCACGTGCCGTGGAGACCGGGAGCTCGGGAATTGTTGCTCGCGCTGCGCGATGTGGGGGTGCCGAACGCGCTGGTCACGATGTCCTACCGGTCCTTCGCTCAGGTGCTCGTCGATTCGTTGCCCGAGGGGACCTTCGCCGCTGTCATCACCGGTGATGTGGTCAGCGAGGGAAAGCCATCGCCGGAGCCCTATCTCGCAGCCTGCCGGGCGCTGTCGATGGAGCCGGCCGACTGCGTCGCGATCGAGGATTCGCCCCCTGGGGTGACCTCGGCTGTCGCTGCGGGCGTTCGCACTCTTGCCGTACCCCACATCGTGGCAGTGCCGAGACTGATCGGAGCTGTGCATCTCCAATCTCTCGCCGAACTCACCCCGCACGATTTGCTGGACCTGTTCGAACCGGTCCATTGACAGGTCCTGAAGGCCTTTCAGTCGGTTGCGGCAGTCGACCCGGAACGCTGCGGGTCCACAGCGAGTTCGCTGGCGTGAGCCGGTAACGGGGGGGCAGTACCGCCGTGGGCCGGGCAGATGTCTCGAAAACTGCACCAGTCACACAATCGCGACGGGCTGGGCCGCCAGTCCCCGTCGGCAGCCGCACGCTCGATGGCTGCCCACAGTGCCTGCACCTTGCGTTCGGTCGCCAGCAGGTCTGACTCATCCGGCTCATAGCGGACAAGCTCGCAGTTGCCCAGGTAGACCAGTTGCAGCATGCGAGGCACGACGCCGCGGGCACGCCACAAAACCAAGGCGTAAAACTTCATCTGGAACAGTGCTTTAGCTTCGAACAACTGCGACGGCGACCGACCGGTCTTGTAGTCGACCACCCGCAGTTCACCTCCGGGAGCAACGTCGAGTCGGTCGACGTACCCCCGCAGCGTCAGCCCGTCGATCTCGGTCTCGACGTAGAGCTCCCGTTCTGCAGGTTCCAGCCTGGTGGGGTCCTCCAGTTGGAACCAACGGTCGACCAGCCTGCTGGCATCCTCTATCCACTGGCGCATCCCGTCGGGCCCTGCGCCGACGAGCGAGGCGAGCTCGGGCTCGTCGGCGACCAGTGCCGCCCACTGCGGGGCTATCAGCGTTCGAGCGTGTTCGACCGTGCGGTCCGGCGCCCTGACGTCGAACAGTCGCTCCAGTACCGAATGCACGAGTGTCCCGCGAGCGGCCGCCGGACTCGGCGGTTCAGGCAGCCGATCGATCGTACGAAACCGGTAGAGCAACGGGCACTGCATGAAGTCCGAGGCACGGCTGGGGGAAAGAGCCGCGGTGCGGCCAGACCGCCTGGAACGACGCGAGGAGGCCGAGCTCCCGGTCACCGGAGAAGGAGCCTGCGAGGCAGCAGTTCCCGTCTGGGCCGCTGGAGTGTCTGACGTCATGCAGCAGACTGTAGAGCGCGGCACCGACAGCGGCCCGCTCCCGCCCGCGGGCGCCAGTTAGCCTTAGGCCATGCCTCAACCTTCGGACCGTTCCGTCCCAGGGTGGCGGATCGGACAAGTTCGTGGCGTTCCTGTGTACATCGGCCGCACCTGGCCGATCATCGCCATCTTCATCGTGATTGTTTTCGGACCGCAGGTGCAGAGCGTCCTGCCACAGTTGTCATCTAACGCTGCGTACGTCGTAGCGCTCGGATACGTGCTGCTCCTGCTGTTTTCGGTGCTGGTGCA
>JBBPZD010000205.1:0-13007 GCA_038199265.1 Actinomycetales bacterium
AACAGCTCCTGGACGTGCGCCAACCGCTCGACCCCGCTGACGAGGTCGGTGCCCGGGGCGAAGGTCGTGGGGTTCTGGGGGTCCAGCACAAGATCGCCGCCCATCCCCGCAGTCGTGTTCACGACCACGTCGACGTCGGAGGCTCGGATGATCTCTACCGCCTCGCGATACAAGGCGACGTCGCGCGATCCTTTGCCGGTCTTCGGGTCGCGCACGTGAATGTGCACGATGGCAGCACCCGCACGAGCCGCGGCGATGCCGGACTCGGCAATCTGCTCGGGGGTGACGGGCACTAGATCGGACCGGGAGGTGGTGTCACCGGCACCGGTCAGCGCGCAGGTGATGATGACGTTGCGGTTCATCAGACAATCCTCAATTCTTCTTTGGTGGTGATGGATTCGTTGGGGTCCTCGCCGCTTGGCGGCTGCTGGCTGGACCCGGGCTGGTCGAGCACGATTCGAGCGTCGAGGGCAACCGCCCCCCTTGGGGTTGCAGCGACCGGATTGCATTCGATTTCAGCGATCTCCGGGTGTTCTGCGGTGAGCGTCGACAGTTGAGCGACGATGGCCGCCACCGCGTCGATGTCTACGGCCGGCCGCCCCCGGGCTCCCGTCAGCAACGCAGACCCGCGCAGCGAGAGCAACAGATCGCGAGCCGCGGCGGGGGTGATCGGGGCCAGGGCACAGCGGACGTCACCCAGAATCTCCGTGAAGATTCCGCCGATTCCGACGAGTACGACGGGACCGAATCGAGGGTCATTACGGCCTCCGACCAGGAGTTCGACGACGTGTGTGAGGTCGGCCATCTCCTCCACGGAGCATGCGGCCGGTGGGAAGCGTTCCTGCAAGACCTCCCAGCCGCGAAGAAGTGCGGCGGGGTCTGAAATATCCAGGATGACACCTCCTTCGTCGGACTTGTGTTCACTTCCGAGGTGTTTGAGCACCAAGGGAAACCGAAGGTCGGTCACTGCTTCGAGCAACTCTTCGACGGTGGACACCTCAGCGGCAGGAACGAACGGGATACCTGTGGCTGCGATGATTCGCCGTGAGGCGTGGTACCCGGGCTCGGCTGCTACGGCGGCGGGCGGCGGCAAATCGGGGATCCCTGTGGGCGGGTGCGCCTGCCGATCGAAGAGTCGGCCCAGCGCCCACGCCGCTTCGTCGATGCCCGAATAGACCGCGGTCCCACCCGTTCGAAGAACGGTCGCCGCGGGAGATTGCCAGTTCATCGTCTGCACGATGAACGTGGCACCGGTGGAGTTGGCGACCATGGCGTGCGCGGTTTCGATTTCAAGAGCCCCGATGTCGGCGCCGTACGCTCCGTAGCCACCGAAATAACCAGTTGACAGCACCGCGTCCACGGCCTCGGATTTCACCAGGAGATCGAGAACTCGGGCGAATGAGTGGATGTCCTGCTCCGCGCCGCCGGCAACGTCGACTGGGTTTCCCACAGCGGCGGTCACGGGCAGTTGCCGGGCGACGCAGGCTTGGAGCTCGGGTGGAAACTCGACGACCTGCAGCCCGACCGACGTCGCGATGTCGCTGGCGACAGAGGCATGACCACCACCGTCTGACAGGACAGCGACACGTCGCCCCCGAGGCGCGTTGGTGCGGACCAGGGCTTGCAAGAGATTGGCCATCTGCGCGGGTGAGGTGACCTGCTCGATTCCGGCGGCGCGGCATGCGGCATCGACGACGACCTGGGACGACGCGAGCGCGCCAGTATGCGACCGGGCGTTGCGCACCGAGGCCGCCGTCGAGCCAACAGTGAGCAGCACGACCGGCTTCCCTGCCTCACTGGCTAGGTGCGCTGCTCGCGCAAGGCGACGCCCATCACGAAAGTCCTCGCAGTACAGCGCTATCGCCGAGGTACCCGGGTGGAGGGCATACGCCTCGATGAGTTCTGCTGCATCGATGTCGGCCTGGTTGCCGAGACTGGCGAACCGGGAGACGCCCATGTCGTTTTCGCACAACAGCGATGCAAGCTCGAGTGCGAGGTTCCCACTCTGGAAGATCAAGCCGACAGACCCGACTGGGAACTCATTCGAAGCGACGGTCAACCCGGTCGTGTGATCCAGCAGTCCCAAGGAGTTGGGCCCCAGCAGCCGGGCACCGGCGACGCGAACTTTGGCCGCCACACGTTCTTGGGTCTCGCGGCCGGTCTGTCCCAACTCACCGAGCCCCGCGCTGATCCCGACGATGGCGCGTACCCCGGAATCGAGAGCGTCGTCGACAGCGGCCTCGAAACTCGCCGCCGGTACCGCTATAACGGCCAAGTCGACCTGTGCGCCGATCGCCTCGATAGTCGGCGCAGTGGACCTTCCCAAGACGGTTTCTCGGGAGCGGTTGACCAGGTGGACCGGAATCTTCCCTCGCAACGCCTGAACCGAAATCCAGTTCCCGAACTTGCGATCGTCGTCGCTGGCTCCGACCACGGCTATGGCGCTGGGCGAGAACAAGGACCCGAGAGGGTCTAGTTGCGACATGCTCGGTTCTTTCGCTAGCCGGATTGGGACGAGTCCGTCGGTCGTGCGGGCCGACGATGACCACTGCAGCACGACCGGACGATTACCTGACCGACCAATCAGTTGGCTTGCGAAGAGTTTGCTCCGATCAGCACCGGACGTCAAGGACTCGGTGCTTCTTCAGGCATCACCAATGTCCCCATTTGTTGCGATATACGCAATGTAGAGTCAGAATGACCTGATGGTCGACACCCTCCAGGATCGTGTTCGGCTGGTCGTAGAGGCCAGCTCCGCAACGCAGCGAGAGTTTGCGCGAACAGTAGGCCTAGAACCCACAAAGCTGTCTAAATCCCTCAATGGATCGCGGCGATTCACCGCTACCGAACTGGCGGCCATCGCCACTGCTGCAGATGTCTCGCTGATGTGGCTCGTGGACGGAAGTGGACCGGAGCACCTCGGGGTGGCGCGCCCAGGAAATCCGTCTGAGGACGTCACCCGAGAATTGCGGGACGAGAATTTACGCAATCGGTTCCTCGAGGCGGCGGCGACCCTCATAGCCGACCGCGGCTACCACTCGGTGCGGATCAGCGACATCGCTGCCGTCTGCGGCACCAGCACCGGCGCGGTTCACTATCACTTCCCTGGCAAAGAGGATGTGCTCACCTACGCCCTACAGCACTGCGTCGAGCAGGCCTTTTCCCGGCAGAGCAAGGAATTACACCTCCAGCCAGACGCCGGCCGACGGATGCTCGCCCTCATCGAGTTGCAACTTCCCAAGCCCGGACAACTGCGGCGTGAATGGTCGGTCTGGCTCCAGTTCTGGACCAAGACTGCACTCCAGCCCGAGTTGAGAGCTGTCCACAACGAGTTCTACTCACGCTGGACCCACGCCGTCCGTCGCATCGCGCTTCGGGGTCAGAGCGAAGGCATCTTCCGCGACGTCGACACTGCTGCGTTCGCCCTGCGGTTCACCGCTCTGACCGATGGTCTCGGAGTACAGGTGTTGACTGGGATTCCGGGAGTGACGGTAGACACGATGCGTCAACAGCTGATCGAACTGCTCGAGCGCGATCTATTCCTCGCCGGCGCTGGTGACACGCCGACCATCCCTAAACCGTTATTTGGGTAGAGCAGGATTCTTACCGGAGGTGACGCACCTCTGGTAAGAAACGTCGATGCTAGGCTCTGCATTGTTTCCCCACGCACTGTAAATGGAGGACTGATGTCTGACGACGTCATGTGGTACGACGACATAGTCGTGGGAGGCGGGTCAGCCGGCTGCGTTATAGCCGCACGATTGACGGAGGATCCCAAACGCCGGGTATTGGTTCTGGAAGCCGGTCGCAACGATTCCCTCTGGGACGTCTTCATTCATATGCCGGCAGCGCTCCCCTTTCCGATCGGAAGTCGGTTCTACGACTGGAAGTACGAGTCCGAACCGGAACCCCTGATGGGCGGGCGTCGTGTGTATCACGCACGAGGCAAGGTGCTCGGCGGCAGCAGCAGTATCAACGGCATGATTTTCCAACGGGGCAACCCGATGGACTACGAACGATGGGCGACGTTGCCCGGCATGCAGGACTGGGACTACGCACACTGCCTGCCCTACTTTCGCAAGATGGAGAACTGCCTGGCGGCCGACCCAGACGACGAATTCCACGGCCACGACGGTCCCCTCGTGTTGGAACGCGGCCCCGCCACCAACCCGCTGTTCGAAGCGTTCTTCAAGGCCGCCGAACAAGCTGGTTTTCCTCGCACCACCGACGTGAACGGGTACCGGCAGGAGGGCTTCGCGCCCTTCGACCGCAACGTGCACCGCGGACGCCGATTGTCTGCGGCGCGGGCCTACCTGCACCCGGTTATGAAGCGCCCCAACCTGAGCGTGGTCACTCGCGCCTACACCACGAAGATTCTGTTCGAGGGTAAGCGTGCCGTGGGGTTGACTTACGACCGCGGACGTCGTCGCGGGCTCGAGGTGCGTGCGCAGCGCATCATCCTGTGCGCCGGAGCCATCAACTCCCCGCAGCTGCTCCAGCTCTCCGGAGTCGGAAACGCCACCGAACTTGCAGCCCTGGGCATCCCCGTCGTGCACGACCTGCCCGGTGTCGGGGAAAACATGCAAGACCACCTCGAGGTCTACATTCAGCACGCGTCCAAGCAGCCCGTCACCATGCAGCGCTACCTCAAGCATCGGTACAAGCCCTGGATCGGCGCCCAGTGGCTGTTCCTGCGCAAGGGCCCGGGCGCCACGAACCACTTCGAAGGCGGCGGTTTCGCGCGTAGTAACGACGAGGTCGCCTACCCGAATCTGATGTTCCACTTCCTGCCGATCGCGGTGCGGTACGACGGGTCGGCGCCCGAGGGTGGCGAGGGCTACCAGGTACACGTCGGGCCCATGTACGCCGACACCATCGGTTCGGTCAAGATCACCAGTCGCGACCCGTACGTCAAACCGGCACTGCGGTTCAACTACCTGTCCACCAAGGGGGATCAACGTGAATGGACCGAAGCCGTGCGCACCGCACGCCTGATCCTCGGCCAGCCGGCATTGGCGCCGTTCAGTGCAGGCGAGATCTCTCCGGGGCCCGGGGTCGAGACCGACGAACAAATCCTCGAATGGGTAGCCAAGGACGCCGAGACTGCCCTGCACCCCGCCTGCACCCTGCGAATGGGCACCGACGAGATGTCCGTGGTCGACCCGGCCACCATGGGAGTTCACGGGCTCGAGGGAATCCATGTCGCCGACGCTTCGGTGATGCCGTTCGTAACCAACGGCAACATCTATGCACCGGTGGTAATGCTGGCTGAGAAGACCGCGGACTTGTTGCGCGGAAGAACTCCGCTGCCCGCTCAGCATACTGCGTTCTACAAAGCCGGAAAAGACATGCCTCTCAGTCCCGGAGACAAGAAAATCCTTCCCGTCTGATTCTTTCTGGGCATTTAAATAACCACTCATACCCCCACCGCATTCATCCGGTGGGGGTATGTTTGTCCAAAGACAGATCTACGGAAAGAACGTTTCAGGCGGAAGCCTCCGAGGGTGCCGATGAGATACCGGGAGGGGTGACCCAGATCGGCGATGACCATGCCATCTCACCGTCGATCTGGAAGACGCGAACGTAATAGAAGGCTTCGTCTTCGTCGTGCTCGTCGCTCCAGGTGAAGTCCACCGATCTCTTCCCCAAACTCGACAACCCGCCGGCTCCTGATTGCAGGGCGAAGGTGCCGACCTTCCCGGGGACGTCGAGGGGTTGGTCCATCTCAGTCAGCTGCTCCAGGGACCGCGTCGTGGAACGATCACCCACCCGGATATCAACACTCGCGTCCGGCGAACCGACCAGCGTGCACTCGATACCGCCGCGCTGAGCCCCGTAGGGCTCCCCGAAACTGCGTGTCGAATTACGCCAAGAGATGCGCGCGTCATCAGCGGTGACGACCTCCGGGCTCCAGAACGGTGTCTGCACCACGCGCCCACCGGTGATGGTCAGGTCGCCGTCCCATGCGGTGAGCTGCTCGGCGCCGCCCCACTCCAGCCGCAACGGCACTCGTATCCAGCCTTCGGGCAGGTCGAGGTCGGGCAGTACCTCGTGCACGACGACCCCGTTGCGCAGGATGTCGACGCGGGCGAGGTCTGTGAACCCATGGGCATGCACTGTGAACTCGCGCGGGCCGGACTGAACAGTCTCCTCGCCGAGGAACGTGTCGCCCATCCGGACGTCGACAACCACGTCGCGTGTGGTGGCAGCGAAGGTACGGCGAGACTGCAGCGCCTCGAAGATCGAACCGCGTTCCAACGAGGTGGAATAGGCACCGACGTAGCTGGCGCCGAAGCCGTGATCCGACGATGCGATCAGGCCGAACTTGTGACCGCGCAGCAGCCCATCGATCGTGAACGTGCCAGTCGCCGTCGCGTCGGAGTACTGGCGGAACCCGCCCGGTGCCTCGTAGTTTCCGCGGCAGGCCTGAAAGATCTCGACCAGCCGGCTGTACTGCGGGTGGTGGTAGTCCCAGTCGTTGTAGACCATGGCCGAACCAGGGTGGTGCGGGATCGTGATCGCCGGGAAATCGGGGAATTTCTCCAGACCTTTCCACAGTCCGTCAGGGGTGTCCGAACCGTCGGCGAAGGCCGAGTAGATCGGGGCGCCACGGCGGACATCGCCGTAGATCACGTTCTGGTGTCCCGATGCCGGCGAGGTCCATTCGAAGCCGTAGAACGGCACAAACCGCCCGGGGATGTGGAACAGGTCGGCGATCTTCTGAATCGACCACCACTGGTATTCGCTGGAGTTCTCCGAGTGGTCGGTGACTGCCCAGAAGTCGTATTCGCAGACGTCCCAGGCGTACCGGTAGAAATCTTCAAGATTGGGTTCGTCGCCTGCGGTGCACCGGCTGACCAGGGAGTGTCGGTGCAGGTCGCCCCAGTACAGCGTGTACTCCCGGTCGCCGACCGAGGCCACGTGACGCGGAGCGTCCGCCCCGAGCCAGCGGCGGGCTTCGATGCGGTCGTCCGCGTGCAGGGTCGGCATCGAGGAGTCAATGAGCTGGCCGGCGTTACGGGAGTCGGCGACGGGGGGCATCGTGAACTTCGGTGCCGCCACTTGCGCGGTGACGATCGCGCCGACGTCCTGCAGGCTGTGCCAGATGATCGATCCCTGATGATCGGTCAGGTAGAGGCACTCACGACCGCCGAACCCTTCGGTCCACTGCAGTGCACGCGGCAACCGGTCATCGCACTGCGCGGCCAGCATCAACCCGTCCGCGGTTGCCGCGGTGCTGACCTCTTCCAGGGTTCCGTCCGACCCCGAGTAGGTGATCGGCGACTGCCAGGCTCCGGCGGTCAGGAACTGGGTCGCGATCTCCCAGTAGAAGGTCATCAGCGGCAGCCGCCGGTGGATGCGGTAGGTCAGCGCCAGCCCGCCGTTCGGCATTGCCGTCAGTTTCGGCAGACCGGCGGGCACAACATCGAGCGCCTCGCCCAGCTCACCTGAGGGGCGGTACAACCCGTGCCCGTCGACGCGCACCACCTCGATCCGGGCGGTGATCTCCGGCAACAGATCGGAGGGGACGCTGTCGCCCGCGGACCGGGCACCCGGCACGATCGAGGGGTCGGCACCGACTTCAGCCGCTGGGCGCAGGCGGGTGGGTCCGCTACCCCCGTGCCCTGCGGCGACGATCAGGTCGAACGCGCACCACAACGACTGGTCGGTGGTCACGGCGAGACTCGGGTGCAGGGCGTAGTCCAGGCCTGAGGTCAGGGTCCGCGGGTCCTGCAACACGCTCTCAACGTCGCGCATTCGGGTGACTACCCGGTAGGTGCCTTCGCTGTACTCCGACCAGGCGTAGGCCACCGATCCGTCCAGGAAGACCGCGACGGCCGGGTCCCAGACGTTGGCGTCGACGTCGACGCTGATCAGGTCGACCTCGCCCCAGCCGTACGCCGCGTCCCAGGTGCGCGAGTAGATCCCGAACCGGTCCCTCAGGCGGCCCTGCCAGCACACCTCAACCCGGCCGCCCGGGTGCGCGACCACCTCCTGGTTGAACTCCGGGTGATCTCCGACGCTCAGCTGCTGCGGCTCATCCCACGCGCCATCCACCCGATGCATCGCCCATACGGCCACCTCGTTACGCGCCTGCACCGAACCCCGACCGAAGAAGACCCAGGCGGATCCGTCGGCCGCAAGCAAAGCGCTGGGGCGATAGATGTCGGCCACGTCGCTCAGCAGCTCTTCGACCGGCGCATCGGACAACAGTTCACCGGGTGCCGCCATGGACGCACGCAGCACGTCTCCCTCGTTCGGCACCCATTCGGTCCAACAGCACAAGGTGCCTCCGTCGGCTCCGGTGCTGATCGCGGGTCGGGACGCACGTCTGCTGGACGTGATCCGCTGCATGGGGAGCCGTTGATGACCCGGGAGCACTTCGGCCGCATCGAGCACCTTCTGCGCGCGCCCCATGATCTCGGGGATACGACCCTGTCCCTCATCGACCCACATGTATCGCATCGGGTCGGGGTCCAGCAGTTCCTCGGTGGGGCGGGTGTCGAGCACCTGATCGATGGCCTCGGCGAACCGGGCGTTAAATGTCAGAACCAGATCAAGATCGGCACGCTGCTGGTCTGTGTAGGACCCACTGTGGTGGTCGAAGCCGTCGCAGCCGTGCGAGTGATCGTGATCATGAGCCAAGGGGTTCCTCCAAGAGCGCAGACATGTCATGGTCGCTATCGCGCCAAATCCGCGATAGCGACCGCTTAGCTTCAGGATCGGTCGCAGAACTCCTCCAGTCCAGCCCTACTGAGGTACTGAGCTAGACATCCTTGTTACGGCAGCCATAGGTTCTAGCTATGAGGTGCAATCTGGGCCGATACGTCGGCGGCGACGTTGAGGAAATGCTCGGTGAGCGGGCTGAGCCCGCCGGGCCGCCAGATGATCTGCGCCGAGAACTGGGCCGGGGGTTGCAGATGAGCCACCCGGGCGCCTTCGGACAGCGCGCCCGCAGCGAGCCCTACCGGTAGCACTGCTGCGCCGGCGCCCGCCAGTACTAACGGAATCACCGCGGCCAGGTGTGCGGTCTCGACGGCTACCTCCTGGCGTTGCCCCACAGCCTCCAGGCGCGCGTCGAGGATTGCTCGCATTTCGGTGCCCTCCCCCGTGCACACGAGCCCCAGGGGGATCAGGTCCTCGATGGTGACGGGGCCGTACCCGGGCAACGCGCGCGGCGGAATGATGGCCACGAGCTCCTGATCCATCAGCCACCGACCGACCACGTTTCCCGAGATGGCGATCGCATCCAGCAAGCCGAAGTCGACCGCGCCAGTTCGGACACTCTCGATGACATCGGAACGACGGGTCGAGTCCAGGATCGTGAACTGGGCAGAGGGATGCAACGAGCGGAACGCGCCGATGATCCGAACCAACGGCTCCATCACCCACACCGTGCTGGACATAATGCTGATCTGACCGAATCCCGCCTCACTCGCGCTGCGTGCTGCGCCCTGCACGAGGGCGAACGAGCGGATCGTGCGTCTGGTCGGCTCCAGCATCGCGGTACCGGCTTCGGTCAAGCGGATTCCTCGACCGAGGCGCTGAAACAGCAGCACCCCCAGCTCGCGTTCGAGCGCCGCGATCGATAGCGACAGCGACGGCTGTGCAATATGCAGCGCCCTGGCAGCGCCAGTGAAGCTACCAGCCTCGGCGACCGCCAGGAAGTGCTCCAGATGTCGTCGGTCCATGCGCTGACGATAGAGCCCACCGCGCGACCCCACGCAGGCCTTCCCGATCAGGTCGAAGATAGCTCTCTAACAAAGCTATTCTGCATCAGATGCATCGTGGGATGCACCTCGAAGAAGGCAGGTCACTGCGAATGGCCGGTGGGATGGCAGCCGTGATGCGGGAACGTCCGCGCCCGGACTGGGTGCGCCGACGCCCGGGCGCGTGGCGGTACGCCGTCGGCACCGTGTGCTTCGGCGCCTTCATGGGTCAGCTCGACGCCAGTATCGTCACGCTCACCTATGACCCCCTGCAACGCCAGTTCGGGGCCTCTCTTGCCGCGGTGCAATGGGTCTCTCTGGTCTATCTGCTCACCCTGGTCGCCCTGCTGGTACCTATAGGGCGCGTCTCTGACTCCCAGGGTCGCAAACTCCTCTACCTCTGGGGATTCGCCGTCTTCACCGCGGCGTCGGCAGCGTGCTGCTTTGCGCCATCCCTGCAGTTCCTGCTTGCCGCGCGAGTAATTCAGGCCATCGGCGCGGCACTGTTGCAGGCGAACAGCGTGGCACTCGTGGTGACCAGCGCGCCGCCGGGCAAAGTACGCACCGCGCTAGGGGTCCAAGCGGGTGCCCAGGCCATCGGCCTCGCTCTCGGTCCGACCATCGGCGGATTGATGGTCTCCACCGTCGGTTGGCGCTGGGTGTTCGGTGTCAACATCCCAATCGGCATCGTGGCTGTCATCGCCGGCTTCTATCTCCTGCCGCGCACCGCCGAGCGCAGCGCACCCCACCGCCTTGACTGGCCCAGCGTGGGCCTCCTCGCTGCATCGACCAGCGCTCTCCTGCTGGCCCTGTCGGTACTGTCAGGCCTTTCCTGGCCGTGGTGGACGGCCGGCATCCTGCTGGTCCTCTCCGTGGCGACCGGGCTACTGATGGCGAAGAGGCAGACGCAGATCCCGCAGCCCCTCATCGACCCCGTAGTGATGCAAACACCGGATCTGCTCCCGGGACTGGCCGGCGCGCTCGGCGGTTATCTGGTCCTGTTCGGGCCCTTGGTGCTGGTTCCCATCGCTCTGACAGCCCGCGGCATGTCCGCGCTCACGGCAGGAATGGTCCTCACGGCGCTCCCCCTCGGGTTCGCGATCGCCGCAACCGGTCTGGATAAGCTCCTGCCCAGCCGCACGACCAACTCATTCCGAGCCAGGGTCGGTTCAATCATCTGCATGCTGGCTCTGCTCTGCATGCTCATCGTTCCCCTTGTCATGATCTTCTTGGTCACACTGCTGGGCTTGCTCGGCCTGGGCCTTGGCCTGTTTCTGCCGGCCAACAACGCGATGGTGATGACTCGGTTGCCGAACCGCGCTGCAGCCACCGGCGGAGGACTGATCAATATGGCCCGTGGCCTCGGCACGGCCTTGGGCGTAGCGTTGGTAACCCTCGCATGGCACTTTGCATCGCCCGGCGGCGAGGATGCCGGGTTCCGAGCCGCCACAGCATTGTTGCTGCTGACGTCCGTAGTCACGGCCTTCTCGGCACGGGAGCTGGTGGCCCCGTTAGTGTCCGCCTATGACTCAGAACGGGGTGCCCCCAACGGCGGGCGAGAGCAGTGATGCCCAGCGCCTGACTGAAACGGTGACTCGTTTGCGTCGAGCATTGCGTGCCACGGTGCGCACCGACCACCCGTGGGAATTGCTGCCGATGGCGCAGGTCGAACTGCTTCAGGTTCTGGCCGAGGAGTCGCCCCTGCGTATCCGAGATATCGCCGAGCGGCGGAACCTCGCGACCAACACAGTCAGCAACCTCGTAGGTCAGATGACGTCCGACGGCATGGTGGAACGCGCCACCAACAAGACCGACCGCCGCGTCGCTGCGGTGACCCTCACTCCGGCAGGCGCTGAGAAACTGCAGTCGTGGCTCGCCACCAACGAGCGACAGATCGACACCGCGCTGGCAACGCTCGGCGATCGGGATCGGGCGGCTGTTCGGGCTGCACTGCCTGCTCTGGAGAGGTTGGCGGACGCGCTTGCCTCGCCCTCCGGTGGTAGCTGACCGATGTCGCGCTACGGGTGCGGTCCTCACTTTGCGCAATGAGGCATCTGTCGGCATCGCTTGAAAGAGGGCGTCCGCCCAACTCGGGTCAAGCGTGTTGTGTGGCACGCCAGGCCGGCACCATCTCACTAGTTTCAGCGTGGTCTGAATCGCACCATAACGATCGAATCGCCGACCTGCAGCAGGAGGTCCATCGGTGGAAAGCCGAAGCCATTGCTAGCAAACGCTCATACAGATTTGATCGCGTCACCTCGACTGGGCCCTAGAACAACGTTCTTGGGGTCCGTAGAGCCACTGTTTATGAGTTGCAGACGTCAGCTGTGACTCTGACGGAAACGACTTGGAGCAGGTCGGGTCCAACGCCAGCCCCATATGGCATAAGTCGCGAGGCGTCTTGTTCGAGGCGCGTGGCGCCAGCGAGAAACCGGAATCCTGTAGGGCAGTGATTCTCGCAACTGTGTTGTGCAGCCGGGTGTCGAGTTTCAGAACACAGCGTCGGTGACGAGGCATCCGGAGTCGCTGTAGCGAAGCCGCTCGGGCCGTCGCTATTACACGGGATAATGTACAAAATCCTATGTCACAACCTCACGTCCGGTATTGCTCCCACTCTTGTTTCGGGAGGGGGTTCATCCGATGTGAGACAGCTCGGTGGACGGCCGGTGGTAGCCAGTCCTTAGCGATCTTGCGCAGACCCGTACGTGGTGGCGGAGTGCGTTTGGTGGGCGTGGGTGGCGCAACACGCTCGGGTGGTGGCGTGGGACACGGTTGCGCGATTGGCAGGTCAGGAGCCCGCACCCGGAACACCGACTGGCCGGCTATTTCCTGGACCTGAAGATAGGTCAAATCGCGCTCTGCCAACCAGGCGGTGAGGTCCTGCTGGACCTTCGCGGGGTTACCCCAGGTGCCGTAGAGCTTGGATTCGGTCAGGGCTATGACGTGCAGACCCTTGGTGATCACTGCCTCCCACACCGCGGCAGCCACCCCAGGGGTGTGATCGGACCGGTAGTCGTCGAACGCGACGATGCCCTCGGGTTGGAGCATCGATCTCGCAGATTCCACGTCGGTGGCCACGTGCTCGTACAGGTGCGATGCGTCCACGTGCACGAATCGTGCCGTGCCCGGGGCGACATGCTCGACGATGCGGTCAGACGTGGCTTGCACCACGGACGGCAACTGCGGGTGAAAACGGAGGTAATTGGCTTCGAACGCGGCCCTGGTCAGTGCCGGATACGACGTCTGCAACTCGGTGGTGTTCGCGGCGTCGCCGGCTTCACCCTCAAACAGATCCAG
>JBBPZD010000206.1:0-3843 GCA_038199265.1 Actinomycetales bacterium
CGCATGGTTTCGCGATCACGATGGGTACGCCCGAAGGGCCACCCATCCAAGAGCTAGCGCGAGAGAAAGCAACCTCAGCATGACGATTCGGGTATTGCTCGCTGACGACCAGGCGTTGGTGCGTGGTGCTCTGGCTGCCCTGCTGGAACTGGAATCGGACCTCACCGTGGTTGCCCAGGTCGGCTCGGGTGACGCGGTCGTGGCAGCAGCTCTGGAGCATCGACCCGACGTCATCCTGATGGATGTCGAGATGCCGGGCATGGACGGGATCGCCGCTACCGCAGCGGTGCGTGCCTTACTCCCGAAGATGCAGGTGCTCATCGTGACGACGTTCGGCCGACCCGGTTTTCTACGTCGCGGACTGCAGGCGGGTGCCAGTGGATTCGTCGTCAAGGACACGCCCGCAGCCGAACTTGCCGACGCTGTTCGCCGGGTGCACCAGGGACTGCGAGTCGTGGATCCGCAACTGGCCACGGAGAGCTTGGTGGCGGGGGAGACGCCACTGACCAAGCGCGAGTCGGAAGTACTGCTCGCGGCGAAGGCCGGTGGCACCGTGGCCGATGTTGCCAAGCGGGTGTTCCTCTCAGAGGGCACCGTGCGAAACCACCTGTCTGCGGCAATTGGCAAGACCGGTGCCCGCAATCGCGCGGAAGCAGTCCAGATCGCCGACGGAAACGGCTGGCTCTAGAACTGCCCCAGGAAGTTCTAGAGCTGTGCGCTCCTTTATGGATGGTCGTTGAATGAATTGCTCGACCATGTTTAGGTGTGATCCACGGCATCCCGAACACTCCGGTGAACGTATTCGTCAACGGTAAGAGCACGTTGAAAGACTTCCAGCCCGGAACTGTCACCGACCCGCTGAAGCTTCCTGCTGGCAGCCACGAGATCAAGGTATTTCCCGCCAAGAACACTGCTGGCACAGGAACTCCTGTGATCGCCGGCTCAGCTAAATTGACGGTCGGCGAGAACGTTTCACTCGTCGCGAACCTGACGTCGAGCGGGAAGCCTGCGCTCACGACGTTCGTCAACGACACCACCGCTACAGCGGCCGGAAAGGCGCGCGTGGTGGTTCGTCACACCGCCGCGGCGCCTGCGGTCGACGTCCGGGTGAACGGCAAGGTTGCCTTCAAGGGTCTGACCAACCCCAAGGCGGCGAACGCCACCTTGCCGGCAGGATCGATCAAGGCCGACGTCACGCTGGCCGGAACCTCGACTGTCGCGATCGGTCCGGCGGAACTGAACCTGAAGGCGGGCACCGAGACCATCGTGTACGCCATCGGCTCAGCTGAGCAGAAGACCCTCGCGCTGGCTGTACAGACCCGGACAGATCTCGGTGCGCCTCCGACCGGCGTCCCGACTGGCTCCAGCCTCGTCGACCAGGGTGAACCGGCCTACGTGTGGGCGCTCTTGGGTGCGGGTGGCCTGCTGATTCTCGGTGGAGGCGCCGTCGGGGCCAGCCGCGTTTCACGCTCGCGTCGGAGCTGATCCGATGGGTCGGCATTCGCCAGCCAAGAGCGCATCATCAATGCGCGCTCTTCGACTGCCGCTCGCTGGTGTCCTGTCCGGCGTAGTGCTGGTCGGGGCAGCTTTGGTGGGCTGGGCGAATGCCGACCTGACCGCCGTTCCGTCTGCCATCGGCCCTGGAGCGGCAACAGTTCTGGCTACCGACCCGCCGAGTGTGCAGAAGGCGCCCGGCGAGCCGGTGGCGGGCATATCCACAGCTACATCAGCCTCTTCCCGCACTGCTCCCTCTGCGACACCGGTTCGCGTTCGAATTCCCTCGCTCACCGTGAATGCTCAGGTCCTCACGGTGGGAGTCGACCAGCAGGGGGCTATCGATCCTCCCAGTGACGGCCAGCAGCTCGGCTGGTACCGCTACGGCCCGGTGCCGGGTGCGGCTCGGGGTTCAGTTGTCGTCGTCGGGCACGTGAACGACGCTTAAGGGGGACCAGGTGCACTGTTCCCTCTACGGAAGGTCTCGGCCGGTGCTGTCGTCAAGGTGACCACAAGCGACGGGCGCATTTGGACCTACCAGGTGGTCGGACGCCAGGCCTCCGAGAAGGTGAGCGTGCCTCTCGGCGCGATCTTCTCGACCGGCGGCGCACCTCGGCTGACTCTCATCACCTGTGGAGGGGCTTGGGACCCGGTCAAGCGGCACTATCAGGACAACGTCGTGGTGACGGCGAAGCTGGCTTAGTCAGGGCCGCAATCTTTGCGACACTAGGGGACGTCATGACAACGCTCCCGCCCCCGCTCAACATCGGCCGCCACACCATCGGCACACCCGTGGTGCTGGCGCCGATGGCTGGAATCACCAACCGCGCCTTCCGTCGACTGTGTCGCGAGTACGGCGACGTCGGGTCTGCCGCGACTGGCGCCCACAGCCTTTACGTCAGCGAGATGATCACCTCGCGCGCGCTCGTGGAACGTAACGAGGTGACGATGCGACTGATCGAGCACGACGCCGATGAATCGCCACGTTCCATTCAGCTCTACAGCGTCGACCCCGTCACGACCGCGCGCGCCGTACACATGTTGGTGAGTGAGGACCGTTGCGACCACATCGACCTCAACTTCGGCTGTCCGGTGCCGAAGGTCACCCGCAAGGGAGGGGGGTCGGCGCTGCCGTGGAAGACCGATCTCTTCCGTTCGATCGTCGCCGGGGCAGTGCGTGAGGCTTCCGCCTACGACGTCCCGGTCACGGTGAAGATGCGCAAAGGCATCGACGCGGACCACCTCACCTTCCTAGAAGCCGGCCGCATCGCCCAGGGGGAAGGGGCAGCAGCCGTAGCGCTGCACGCGCGTACAGCGTCGCAGGCATACTCCGGCACCGCTGACTGGTCGGCGATCGCACGCCTGAAAGAGGTGGTGACCCAGATCCCGGTGCTCGGAAACGGTGATATCTGGTCGGCGGAGGACGCGCTCGCAATGGTCGCGATGACCGGATGCGACGGTGTGGTCGTTGGTCGAGGCTGCCTCGGGCGTCCGTGGTTGTTCGCAGATCTGGCCGCAGCCTTCGCAGGAAGCGACGAACGCATCACTCCCACGCTGCGCGAGGTGACCGACACCCTGCGGCGGCACGCGGTCTACCTCTGCGATTTCTTCGAATCGCAGGAGAAGGGCTGCCGCGACATCCGCAAGCACATCTCCTGGTACTTCAAGGGATTTCCGGTTGGTGGTCAGCTGCGGTCTAGCCTGGCGCTGGTCGATTCCCTCGACGCGCTCGACGCGTTGATCGGCTCGGTCGACCTGGATCAGCCCTGGCCGGGCGAGGCTGCTGAAGGCCAACGCGGACGAGCAGGTTCGGAACGGCGCGTCATCTTGCCCGACGGATGGTTGGACTCGCGTGAGCTCAACGACAGGCAGCGTGCGGAGGTCGGCTACGCAGAGCTCGCGGTCTCTGGCGGCTGACCGGATGTGGCGTAACGAATTCATAGCGATGTGTCCAATACACCCGGATCCTGGGGGAACCGGGAGAATTCCTTGTAGGGTTCCGGACTGTGACGCAAAACACAGCCGGTTCATCGCCGTCCGCGACGGCCACTTCCGCGGGCCTGGTCTCGATGCGGGGTGTCAACAAACACTTCGGTGACCTGCATGTGCTCAAGGACATCGACCTCACCGTCTCCAAGGGTGAGGTCGTCGTCGTTCTGGGGCCGTCCGGTTCCGGTAAATCGACGCTCTGCCGAACAATCAATCGCCTCGAGACCTACGAGACCGGGGTCATCGAGATCGACGGCGTGGAGTTGCCCGAAGAAGGCAACGAGCTCGCCAAGCTGCGCGCGGACGTCGGAATGGTGTTTCAGTCGTTCAACTTGTTCGCGCACAAGACGATCCTGCAGA
>JBBPZD010000207.1:0-17615 GCA_038199265.1 Actinomycetales bacterium
GCGATCGCCCTGCATGAGAACGGCGTTCTCGAGAAATACAACGCGCCCCTCATCGGCGCCAATGTCGAGGCGATCCAGCTCGGTGAGGACCGTCAGCTCTTCAAGGGCGTCGTCGCGCGCTGTGGCGCCGAGAGTGCCCGCTCGGTCATCGCCCACACGATGGAGGACTGCCTCGCGGCCGCCGACGAGCTCGGCTACCCGATGGTCGTGCGGCCCTCCTTCACGATGGGTGGGCTCGGCTCCGGCTTCGCGCACGACGAGAGCGAGCTGCGTCGCATGGCCGGGGCCGGTCTGCAGGCCAGCCCGACGACCGAGGTGCTCCTCGAGGAGTCGATCACCGGCTGGAAGGAGTACGAGCTCGAGGTGATGCGCGACCACAAGGACAACGTCGTCGTCGTCTGCTCCATCGAGAACCTCGACCCGATGGGTGTGCACACCGGCGACTCGATCACCGTCGCCCCTGCACTCACCTTGACCGACCGCGAATACCAGCGGTTACGTGATGTGAGCATCGCGATCATTCGTGAGGTGGGCGTCGATACCGGTGGCTGCAACATCCAATTCGCTATCAACCCCGAAGACGGCCGGATCATCGTCATCGAGATGAACCCGCGGGTGTCCAGGTCCAGTGCGCTGGCCTCCAAGGCGACCGGTTACCCGATCGCCAAGATCGCCGCGAAGATGGCGATCGGGTACACCCTCGACGAGGTGCCGAACGACATCACCGAGAAGACCCCGGCGGCCTTCGAACCGACTCTGGACTACGTCGTGGTGAAGGTGCCCCGGTTCGCGTTCGAGAAGTTCCCGGCGGCTGACCCGACACTGACGACCACCATGAAGTCGGTGGGCGAGGCGATGTCGATCGGCCGTAACTTCACCGAAGCGCTGCAGAAGGCCTTGCGGTCGATGGAGCGGTCCGGGTCTTCCTTCCACTGGAACCCGGACGACAAGCCGTCCAAGGCGATGGGCCGAGCACTGCTGGATCAGGCCCGCACTCCGACCGACGGTCGGATCGTGCTGGTGCAGCAGGCGTTGCGATCCGGGCTGTCGGTCGAGGAGGTGCACGAGGCGACCAAGATCGACCCGTGGTTCCTAGACCAGATGGAACTCATCAACACGGTCGCCGAACGTGTGACGCAGGCCGCCGAGCTCACCCCGGACCTGCTGCGCCTGGCCAAGCGCCACGGGTTCTCTGACGCTCAGCTCGCCCAACTGCGTGGCATGTCCGAGGCAGTTGTCCGTGGTGTCCGGCACGCGCTCGGGGTGCGGCCGGTCTACAAGGCAGTCGACACGTGCGCCGCTGAGTTCGCGGCCAGTACTCCGTACTACTACTCCAGCTACGACCAGGAAACCGAGGTTGCCGCACGAGAACGCCCTGCGGTTCTGATCCTGGGATCGGGCCCGAACCGGATCGGACAGGGAGTCGAGTTCGACTATTCCTGCGTGCACGCCTCGTTCGCGCTGCGCGACGCAGGCTTCGACACGGTGATGATCAACTGCAACCCCGAGACCGTCTCCACCGACTACGACACGTCGAGCCGGCTGTACTTCGAGCCGCTCACTCTCGAGGACGTGCTCGAGGTCGTACACGCGGAACGCGCAGCAGGACCGCTGGCCGGTGTCATCGTCCAGCTCGGCGGCCAGACGCCACTCGGCCTCGCGAAAGCGCTCAAGGAAGCCGGGGTACCCATCGTCGGTACCTCGCCGGAGGCCATCGACCTCGCCGAGGACCGCGGTGCGTTCGGCCGGGTGCTTGCCGAAGCCGGTTTGCCCGCGCCGAAGCATGGCACTGCCTACAGCGCCGAAGAAGCTGTCGCCGTCGCTCAGGAGATCGGCTACCCGGTGTTGGTGCGCCCGTCCTACGTGCTCGGCGGGCGCGGCATGGAGATTGTCTACGACGACGAGACGCTGTCGCAGTACGTGACCCGCGCAACGGTCGCTTCCCCGGAGCACCCCGTGTTGGTCGACCGGTTCCTGGACGATGCCATCGAGATCGACGTGGACGCGCTGTTCGACGGTCATGACATGTATCTCGGCGGGATCATGGAGCACATCGAGGAAGCCGGGATCCATTCGGGTGACTCTGCGTGCACCCTGCCGCCGGTCACGCTCGGCGCCAGTGAGATGGAGCGGGTGCGCGACTACACCCGAAAGCTCGCCGAGGGCATCGGGGTGCGCGGACTGATGAATGTGCAGTACGCGCTGGCCCAGGACATCCTCTACGTGCTCGAGGCCAACCCGCGTGCCAGCCGCACCGTACCGTTCGTGGCGAAGGCGACCGGCGTCCCGTTGTCGAAGGCTGCTGCCCGGGTGATGCTCGGCGCGACCATCCCGCAGCTTCGCGAAGAGGGCATCCTGCCGCCGCAGGGGGACGGGAGCACCCTTCCCGCGTCGGCGCCGATCGCAGTGAAAGAAGCCGTGTTGCCTTTCAAGCGGTTCCTGACCGCTGAGGGCGAGGTCGTCGACAGTTTGCTCGGACCGGAGATGCGCTCCACGGGCGAGGTGATGGGCATCGACGACGACTTCGGCGCCGCCTTCGCCAAAAGCCAGTTGCACGCAGCCACCGGTCTTCCGAACGACGGCACCATCTTCGTATCCATCGCGAACCGCGACAAGCGCGCGATGATCTTCCCGCTCAAGCGCCTGGCAGAGCTCGGATTCACCCTGCTGGCTACGGGCGGTACCGCGGACGTGTTGCGCCGTAACGGGGTTCGCGCCGAGGTGGTACGCAAGCACAGCGAAGGTCGCGGCCCGGATGGTGAGCCGACGATCGTCGACCGGATCATCGCCGGAGACGTCGCCATGGTCGTCAACACCCCGTCGGGGCAGGACGCCCGCGCCGACGGTTACGCCATCCGCGCGGCAACGACCAGCATGGACCGCCCGATCATCACCACTGTGCAACAGCTCGCCGCTGCGGTACAGGGCATCGAGGCGCAACTGGCCGGGCCGATGAAGGTCAAGCCGCTGCAGGCGCATGCCCGTGACCTGAACCTGTACGCGAGAAAGTGACCACAACGATCACCGGGTCGTCGTTGCGCGAGCCGTTCGGTGCGCGACTCCGTACGGCGATGGATACCTTCGGTCCGCTGTGCACCGGAATCGATCCGCATCGCGCGCTGGTCGAGGCGTGGGGGCTGCCCTTCACCCTCGCCGGGGTGGAACGGTTCACTTTGACCTGCGTCGAGGCCTTCGGTGGCACGGTCGCTGCAGTAAAGCCGCAGTCGGCGTTCTTCGAGGTCTTCGGGTCAGGGGGAGTAGCGCTGTTGGAGCGGATCGTGCAGGGCTTGCGCGAGTCCGGAACTCTTGTGGTGCTGGACATCAAACGCGGAGACATCGGCAGCACGATGTCTGCCTACGCTGATGCCTTCCTTGCCGATCACCCGCACTCGCCGGACGCGATCACCCTCAGCCCCTACCTGGGGTACGAGTCGTTGCGGCCGGCGATCGACCTCGCACACGCGAACGGTCGAGGCGTCTTCGTGCTCGCGCTGACCTCCAACCCGGAGGGTGCATCGGTACAGCACGCGGCCCGCGGCGGCGTGAGCGTCGCAGCGAGCATCGTGCAGGGCGCCGCACGGGACAACGCCGCGGCAGCAGCCGCCGGCGAACTCGGCAGCGTCGGCCTGGTAGTAGGCGCCACCGTCGACGATGCGGTGCAACGTCTCGGCCTGGATCTCGTGGGTTCGGCGGCCCCCATCCTGGCGCCGGGAGTCGGTGCTCAAGGTGCCGGAGCCGCCCAGCTCGACTGGGTGTTCGGCGCCGCTCGGGCGCAGGTGCTGGCAGCCAGCAGTCGTGAGGTGCTGTCTGCCGGTCCAGGTGTCCGAGCCCTACGCGAGGCTGCACAGCGCTCGTGCGATGCGCTGCGGGTGTGATTCCAGTCATGTCCGGGGGCCGCTCGGCTGAGGCGTATCGCAGCAGTCGACAGTGTTCAGATGGGGCACTTTTCGACCCCGGATTGCCGAACTGCGTTCGGCTCGCTAGGTTCGCTGCAAACGGTCAAAGCCCTCGCGGGCGGCGGCTGCTATGCCCTTTCGAACCCCGCAGACCCAGCAGGAGCAACCACGTGGCCCTCCCCGAACTGACGCCCGAGCAACGAGCCCAGGCGTTGGAGAAGGCGGCTTCCGCCCGCCGCGAACGGGCCGAGGTGAAGAACCGCCTCAAGCACGCGAGTGGTTCGCTGCGCAAGGTCATCGAGGATGGGAAACACAACGAGGTGATCGGCAAGATGAAGGTCTCGGCGCTCGTTGAGTCGATGCCGGGGATCGGCCGGGTGAAGGCAGCCCAGATCATGTGGGACATCGGGATATCCGAGAGTCGGCGGGTACGAGGTTTGGGCGTCAACCAGATCGCCGGGTTACTGGAGCGGTTCGAGGCCTGAGGTATGCCCGCGCTCTTCGTGCTGGCCGGTCCGACTGCCGTGGGCAAGGGAACCGTGTCGGCCTACATCAGAGACCACTACCCGCAGGTGTGGCTCTCGGTGTCTGCGACTACCCGTGCCCCGCGGCCGGGCGAGGTCGAGGGTCGCCACTACCACTTCGTGAACCAGGAACGCTTCGATGCGATGGTCGCAGGAGACGAATTCCTCGAGTACGCGGTCGTGCACGGTCGCTCCAGTTACGGCACCCCGCGGGCGCCGATGCTCGCTGCCATCGAAGCGGGACGGTTGCCGCTGCTGGAGATCGATTTGCAGGGCGCCCGACAGGTACGCGAACGACTACCCGAAGCGCATTTCGTCTTCCTCACCCCGCCGTCGTGGGAGGAACTGGTTCGACGATTGGTCTGTCGGGGAACCGAGTCGCGCGAGGAGCGCGAGCGTCGTCTTGCCACGGCGCGGCTCGAACTGGCAGCAGCGGACGAGTTCGACACCGTCATCGTCAACGACGACGTGCAGCGTGCCGCTGCAGAACTCGTACACTTGATGCAGCAGCGCTAGGCTTCTGCCTTTGCGCGCACGCGGGCCGCGACGACTGCCCGCCCGACTGAACAGCACTGCAACGGGAAGAGTTACTCATGTCTGGCACCAAAGCCGCCCCCGAGGGCATCACCGACCCGCCCATCGACGACCTCCTCGCGGTCGCCGACTCCAAGTACGCCTTGGTCATCTACGGTTCGAAGCGGGCCCGTCAGATCAACGCCTACTACTCCCAGTTGTCCGAGGGCCTGTTGGAGTACGCCGGTCCGTTGGTCGACAGCCAGGTCAACGACAAGCCGCTGTCCATCGCGTTGCGCGAGATCAACCAGGGTCTGCTCGACATCGAAAAGGTCGAGGCCTAAGTAGTCCCTGGCCGGTCAGACAGCTTCCCTGATGCGCGTCGTCCTGGGTGTCAGTGGCGGGATTGCGGCGTACAAGGCCTGCTCGCTCCTTCGGTCTCTGACTGAGAGCGGCCACGATGTGACTGTCGTACCGACGGCAGCAGCGTTGCGGTTCGTAGGGGCACCAACCTGGGCTGCATTGTCCGGCAAAGCTGTCTCGGATGACGTGTGGACCGATGTGCATCGGGTACCGCATGTTCGTCTGGGCCAACAGGCCGATCTTGTCGTTGTGGCGCCGGCCACGGCCGACCTGCTGGCCAAGGCAGCACACGGCATCGCCGATGACTTGTTGACCAACACCTTGTTGACCGCGCGTTGCCCAGTGGTCCTCGCTCCGGCGATGCACACAGAAATGTGGCAGCACCCGGCCACTGTCGCGAATGTCGCAACACTGCGCGGCCGCGGGGTGCACGTCATCGAACCCGCCAGCGGGCGGCTGACCGGCGCAGACACCGGGCCCGGCCGACTTCCGGAGCCGGCCGATATTGCCGAATACTGCGCACACCTGATGGCTGGCGGTGTTGGCGAGCCGATGTCCGGTGACCTCGAGGGACTGCGGATCCTGGTGACCGCGGGCGGGACCCGCGAACCGCTCGACCCGGTTCGATATCTCGCAAACAGGTCGTCCGGCAAGCAGGGGTACGCGCTTGCCTCGGTGGCTGCGGCTAGGGGTGCTGAGGTCACCCTAATCTCCACCGTTGCGACGCCGGCGCCTGCGGGCTGCGAGTTGTTGCGAGTCGAGACCGCACTTCAACTGCGTGACGCCGTCTTCGAGCAGGTCGCTCAAGGCGTCGATGTGGTCGTCATGGCAGCAGCGGTGGCCGACTTCCGGCCTGGGCAGATAGCAACCACGAAGATCAAGAAGACGTTCGACCCCGCCGACCCGGATGATGCGCCCATGGTTCGTCTGGTGCGTAACCCCGACATCCTGGCTGAGCTGATCTCACGTCGCGGCGGGGCACCGACACCGTTGCTGGTCGGCTTCGCCGCCGAGACCGGTGATGAGCACGGAAGCGTGCTGGACCATGCCCGCGCGAAGTTGGCGCGCAAACCTGTCGACCTCTTGGTAGCCAACGAAGTCGGCGACGGAGTGACCTTCGGGCAGGACGAGTCGAGCGTTCACCTGCTGACCGGCGATGGTCGCGATGTCCGCGATGTCGGACCCGCCGCCAAGTCCGTCATCGCAGATGCCGTCTGGGACTTCGTACATGAGCTGAGTTTGAACGTCTAGACTCGACCTCCGGCCAAGCGGCAGTGCCGAAGCAGGCACAGTGCACGAACGAGCGGTATTCGCCGAGCGGCAGCCGTGATGTCCAGAACCTCAAGGAGACAGCTGTAGTGGTACGCCTATTTACGTCCGAATCGGTCACCGAGGGACACCCGGACAAGATCTGCGACCAGATCAGCGACGCGATCCTGGACGCCATGCTCGCCGAGGACCCGCGGTCAAGGGTCGCGGTCGAGACGATGGTCACCACCGGTCTGGTGCACATCGCCGGTGAAGTCACCACCAACAGTTACGTCCCGATCGCCCAACTGGTGCGCGACACCATCGTCCGCGTCGGGTACGACTCGTCGCTCAAGGGTTTCGACGGTCACACCTGCGGCGTCTCGATCTCGATCGGTGCGCAGAGCTCCGACATCGCTCAAGGCGTCGACAGCGCCCATGAGCACCGCGCTGAAGGCGGCACCGAAGCCCTGGACAGCCAGGGCGCGGGCGACCAAGGTCTGATGTTCGGATACGCCTGCCAGGACACCGACGTGCTGATGCCGTTGCCGATCTTCCTGGCCCACCGGTTGTCCGAGCGGCTGACCCAGGTGCGTAAGAACGGCACGCTGCCCTATCTGCGTCCGGACGGCAAGACCCAGGTCACCATCTCCTACGAGGGTGAGCGGGCCGTGGCCCTAGATACTGTCGTGTTGTCCACCCAGCACGCCGAGGACATCTCGCTCGAGGGTCTGCTGGCACCGGACATCGACCAGTACGTCATCCGCCCGGTGCTGGATGAACTCGCCGAGGCGGGCACCGAGCTGGACGCCTCGTCCTACCGCAAGCTCATCAACCCGACCGGGCAGTTCATCATCGGCGGCCCGATGGGCGACGCCGGTCTGACCGGGCGCAAGATCATCGTCGACACCTACGGCGGCATGGCTCGCCACGGTGGCGGCGCCTTCTCCGGCAAGGATCCGTCGAAGGTCGACCGGTCTGCTGCATACGCGATGCGCTGGGTTGCCAAGAACGTCGTCGCAGCCGGTCTGGCGTCGCGGTGTGAGGTGCAGGTGGCCTACGCGATCGGCAAGGCGCAGCCGGTCGGTCTGTACGTCGAGACCTTCGGTACCGAGACCGCACCGCTGGACGACATCCAGAAGGCGATCGACACCGTCTTCGACCTCCGCCCCGCCGCGATCGTCGCCGAGCTGGACCTGCTCCGTCCGATCTACCAGGCCACCGCTGCGTACGGGCACTTCGGCCGTACCGAAGCGCCGGGCATCGAGAACGCGTTCACCTGGGAGCGCACCGACCGCGTCGAGCAGCTGCAGCGAGCTGTCCGAAAGTAGTTTCCGTAGTACGTCGAGCACCCAGCACCGCAGAACGCCGAACCCGTCAGTGCTGTCGGGTTCGGCGTTCTGCTGTGTCGGGGGTAACCCGTATAACTGAGCACATGGACGGGGAAGTAGGTAGCGGGGTGCCGCCGAGTGAGCAGCAGTTGGCTTTGCTGCACGCTGCGGCCACGACCCACCGCACCCGTGCTTCGGCGAAGGCGGCCGAGGGCGACCCGTCAAGGTCCGGCGTGCAGCTGCCCGTCGCTCAGATTGCCGTCGATGTCACGTTGGCGCACCTGGACCGACCGTTCGAATACGCCGTCCCACCCGATCTCGAGGAGTTGGCTGTGCCCGGCGCGCGGGTGAAAGTGCGGTTTGCGGGCAAGGACGTCGCTGGATTCGTGGTGGCGCGTACCCGGGACGCCGAACACGTCGGGGCGCTTACCGCGATCCGCAAGGTTGTCTCACCCGAGCCGGTCCTGACGGCAGAGGTCACGTTGCTCGCACGAACGGTTGCCGACCACTACGCAGGCGTGTTCAACGACGTGGTCCGGTTGGCGGTGCCCCCGCGACACGCGGGCGCGGAGAAGGCATTGGACGCCGTCGACGCGGCTCGCGCCGCCGCCATCGCCGGCAAGGGACAGAATGCGCCTGATGGTGGTGATCCAGGTTCGAAAGCCGCGGACGACACCGACACGGCGTGGCAGCATTACCCCGCCGGGCCGGCCTTCCTGCATCGTCTGAGGACAGGTGGCGGGCCGGCCGCGGCCTGGCTCGCAGCGCCGACGACCGAGCCGGCCAACGATTGGCCAGCTGCATTGGCGCAAGCCGCGCGCGCCACCCTCGAGGGGGGGCGAGGTGTAGTGCTGATCGTGCCTGACTACCGAGATGTCGACCGGCTCGATGCCGCGCTGAGCGAGCAACTCGGGCCCGACCGGCACGTGCGGTTGACCGCGAGTCAGGGGCCGCAGGCGCGCTACACCGCATTCCTGAGAGTGCTGCGTGGCCATGTGCGTTGTGTGGTCGGTACCCGTGCCGCAGCCTTCGCGCCAGTGCACGACCTCGGCCTGGTCGCCTGGTGGGACGATGGCGACGACCTTCTCGCAGAGCCTCGAGCGCCCTACCCGCACGTGCGAGAGGTGTTGCGACTGCGCGCGGAGCAGACGGGCGCTGCGTTGCTCAGCGCAGGTTTCACCCGGTCGGTCGCGATTCAGCAGTGGGTAGCCAAGGGGTTTGCCGTGTCCGTCGAGGCGCACCGTCGTCGTGGATCGCTGCCGCGCGTCGTGGTGGCCGGTGATGAACGCGAGGTCGAGCGTTCCGGTGCCGCGGCGAAGGCCCACCTGCCCTCATCCGCATGGCGGACCGCGCACGAGGGGCTGAAGACCGGACCCGTGTTGGTTCAGGTGCCGTTCCGCGGCTACCTACCCTCGCTGCGGTGCGAGTTGTGCCGTGAACAGGCTCGCTGCGCCAGTTGTCACGGACCGCTCTCGCTGGTCGCACCCGGCCGGCCACCGGAGTGCACCTGGTGCGGTGTCATCGCTAACCCGTTCGATTGCCCGAATTGCCACTCCCACCGGTTGCGGGCCGGTGTAGTGGGCGCAGGACGCACTGCCGAAGAGCTGGGTCGTGCTTTTCCGGGGGTGCCCGTAGTGCGCTCGACAGCGTCCGAAGGGGTCACCGCCGTATCCGCGTCGCCCGCGCTGGTCATCGCGACCCCAGGCGCCGAGCCCTGTGCCGAAGGGGGCTATGCGGCAACCCTGTTGCTCGATGCGTGGGCGCTGGTCGACCGCCCGGTGCTCGCTGCGACCGAGGAGGCCTTGCGGCGTTGGTGCGCGGCGGCCGCGCTGACCCGGTCCTCCGACGACGGGGGGGTCGTGGTGCTCGCCGGGGTATCTGACGAGCAGCCGCTACCGGTGGTCGAGGCGCTCGTGCGCTGGGCGCCGGCCTGGCTGGCCGAGCGCGAGCTGGCCGACCGTGCATCTCTTGCGCTACCTCCGACGGTCTGGATGGCCGGGCTCACCGGCGACACGGCCGCAGTGTCGGCGTTCGATCGGTCGCTCGGTGACGCTTTCGAGCGGATCGGCCCGATGAAACACCTCGGTCGAGACCGCGAGGAGCGCGAACGGCTGATGCTACGGATGCCGCTGGCTGACGGTGCGAAGGCTGCGGCAGCCCTGCATGCCGCTCGGGCCGGGCGCAGCGCGCGCAAGGAGCCGGGCAGCGTGTCGGTGCAGGTCGACCCCACCGGTTCCCTCCTCTAGAGACGGGATGGTGGGGACCAGGGGTGTGCGACGTTAGGCTCGGCTCATTATGCGTTCGAGCCTTCCGGAGTCCGGCAATCCCGCCGTGCCTTCCGCGCACGACCTTCCTGCAGTCGTATTCGACCTCGGCAATGTGCTGATCGACTGGAATGCTCACGCGGCCATCAGCGCCGAGGTCGGCGACGAACGGGCCACCGATTTCCTCGCCGACCTCACCTTCGACTTCTTCGGCTGGAACGCGGCGCAGGATGCCGGACGCACCTGGGCCCAAGGCGAGAGCGCGGCCCTGGCCACCCATCCGCACTACCGCGAGGAGATCCTCGCCTACCGCGCGCACTTCGGCCGGTCGTTGGTCGGCCCGATCGACGGGGTCGTCGAGATCCTGCGTGAGTTGCACAGCTCGGCTGTTCCGCTCTTTGCGCTCACCAACTGGTCCCGCGAACTGTTCCCGGTGGCTAGAGAACGATTCGACTTCCTGCAGCTCTTCGACGACATCGTGGTGTCGGGCGAGGAAGGCCTAGCCAAACCGGACCCGGCCATCTTCGCGCTGCTTGCCGAGCGCATGCAGGATTCCTGGCACAGAGCCCCGGCCGTCTTCGTCGATGACCGGATGGACAACGTGGCCGCCGCGAACACCGCAGGCATGGACGGCCTCCTCTACACGGACCCGGACAAGTTGCGCGAGGATCTCGCGGTTCGCGGGCTGGTCCGCGAACAACCCCTCGGACCCCTCAGAGCCACGGTTCGGACGGTCTGAAAGTGTCGGTCACTCCCATCCGCCTGTACGGAGACCCCGTGCTGCGCACGCCTGCTGCAGCTGTCACGGTTTTCGACCGCGAGCTGCATCAACTGGTTGCCGACCTCACCGACACGATGATGAACGCACCCGGTGCCGGTCTCGCCGCGCCGCAGCTCGGGGTGGGCCTGCGGGTCTTCACCTACTACGTCGACGGGCAGCTGGGGCACCTGATCAACCCACAGCTAACGCTCTCCGACGAGTTGCAGTGTGGGCCTGAAGGATGCCTGTCCATCCCGGATCTGACATTCGACACGATGCGTTCGCTGCGCGCGGTGGCTCGAGGGTTCAACATGCATGGCGATCCGATCACGGTCGAGGGCAGCGATCTGCTGGCTCGGTGCATCCAGCACGAGACGGATCACCTCGACGGCATCCTGTTCATCGACCGTCTCGACACCGCGGGCCGGCGGGAAGCGCTGAAGGCCATCCGCAGCTCCGAATGGGCGGGTCTACCCGGTCCGATTGTGCGAGACAGTCCACACGCGACCTATGGGCGTGCGTTGTGAGGGTCGTTTTCGCCGGCACCCCGCAGGTCGCTGTTCCGGCTCTGCAGGCAATTCTCGATTCCGAGCATGAGGTCGTAGGGATCGTGTCCCGTCCGGACGCCCCCGCCGGTCGCGGTCGCGGCGTGCGTCGTTCACCCGTAGCGCTGCTCGCCGATGAGGTGGGCGTGCCTGTGCTGACGCCGGTGAAACCCCGCGATCCGCACTTCTTCGACCAGTTGACCCAGCTGGCACCCGAGGTCTGCCCGGTCGTCGCCTACGGCGCGCTGGTCCCGCGTCAGATCCTCGACGTGCCCCGGTTCGGCTGGGTCAATCTGCATTTCTCGCTGCTTCCTGCCTGGCGGGGGGCCGCTCCGGTGCAACACGCTGTCATCCACGGCGACGAGGTCACCGGAGCGACGACGTTCCTGCTCGAGGAGGGAATGGACACCGGTCCCATCCTGGGGAGCATGACCGAGATCGTCCGGCCGCAGGACACCAGCGGTGATCTGTTGGGGCGCCTGGCTCAATCGGGCGGCGGGTTGCTGGTCGCGACCCTGGACGCACTGGCCCGCGGTGACCTGACGGCCGTCCCGCAGACCGGTGAGGGAGTTTCGTACGCGCCCAAGATCTCGGTGCAGGATGCGCAGATCCGCTGGCAGGAGCCGGCCTTCGCGGTCGACCGGCGGGTGCGCGGGGTCACGCCGGCTCCCGGCGCATGGACCACGTTCAGAGGCGGACGGCTCAAGGTGTCGCCGGTGACGGTAGCGAACGAAGCCGAGCAGGACGATGCGCGCCGCGCGCCGGGCACGCTCACTGTCAGCAAGAACACGGTCGAGGTGGCCACTGGTTCAGGTTGCGTGCGGCTCACGACGGTGCAACCCCAGGGAAAGAAGGCGATGCCCGCGGTCGATTGGGCCCGCGGATCGCGAATCGAACAAGACGAGGTGCTGGGATGACCGAGCCCACCGATGGCGGCTACCGCGACGCACGCGGACGCCAACGACCAGCAGCCCGGCGCCGCACCAACGACGGCCGGTCAGCGCAGCGACCCACCGATCGTCGCCGATCCGGTGATCCGTCCCGCCGGGTTGCCTGGCAGGTGACCCGCAACGTGGCGGATGGTGCCTACGCGAACCTCGAACTGCCCAAATTGCTGCGCGAGGCCGACCTGCACGGTCGGGATGCCGGTTTCGCGACGGAATTGACCTACGGCGCGATCCGGATGCGCGGTCTCTACGACCCCATCATCGAGCGCGCCGCGGGCCGCCCCACCGACAAGATCGATCCCGCGGTGTTGGACACGCTGCGCCTCGGTGCCCACCAGATGCTCGGTATGCGGGTGCCACTGCACGCCGCGGCTTCTGAAACCGTTGCCCTGGCGCGCGAGGTCAACGGCGCAGGCGCGGCAGGCTTCGTGAATGCGGTGCTGCGCCGGGTCAGTGAACGCACCCGCGAGGAGTGGGTGGCCGAGGTCACGGCCGGCCGGGAGCCCCTCGACCAACTCTCGATCGAGCATTCGCACCCGGTGTGGGCCGTCCGCGCTATGCGGGCCGCCTTGCTGGAACGCGGGACTGCCACAGCTGACGACATCGATGAACAGCTACTCGCACTGCTGAAAGCCGACAACGCACCGCCGTTGGTCTCGCTGGTCGCTCGACCTGGCCTGGCCACGGTCGAGGAACTGGTCAAGGAGGGCGCGCACGCTTCGAAGCTGTCGCGGGTGGGCGCGATCCTGGATGGCGGTGACCCGTCGGGTATCGACGCGGTCCGGCGGATGCGCGCAGCCGTGCAGGATGAGGGCTCGCAGCTGCTCACCTTGGCGCTGGCCGAGCCCGGCCTGGTGCGGGGACGCGAACACGAGGAATGGCTCGACCTGTGTGCGGGCCCCGGTGGCAAGACCGCGCTGCTGGCCACCCTCGCGGCAGAGCAGGGCGCGACCGTCTTCGCGAACGAGGTCAGCGAGCATCGCACGGTGCTCGTCCGTAAGTCGTTGCGGGCGACGTTGGAAGCCGGTATCGAGGTAATGATCGGCACCGGAGACGGGCGTGATCTGGGTATCGAGGAGCCGAATACCTACGAGCGCGTGCTGGCCGATGTGCCGTGCACCGGCCTGGGAGCCCTGCGCAGGCGCCCCGAGGCCCGCTGGCGTCGGACGCCGTCAGACGTCGCGCCGCTGATTGCCCTGCAACGCGAGCTGCTGGTCTCAGCGATCCGCACCGCACGGCCAGGTGGCGTGATCGGCTATTCCACGTGTAGTCCGCACCTCGCCGAGACCTCGCAGCTGGTGGCGTCCGTGCTCCAGGAGACCGGCGCGACCCTGCAGGACGCCCGCCCGCTCTTCGTGGACGCCGAAGGCGCACCGATCACGGATCTGGGCAACGGCCCCGATGTGCAGCTGTGGCCACACGTACACGGCACCGACGCGATGTACTTCGCGTTACTGCGCAAACCGGATCTGAAAAACCCGTAGCACCAGCAACACCGAGAGGCTCCCAATGCAGATCGCTCCCAGTATCTTGTCTGCCGATTTCGCCAATCTGGCGGCCGAGCTGGCTCGTATCGACCACGCCGACTGGGCCCACGTCGATGTGATGGACGGGCATTTCGTGCCGAATTTGACGCTCGGTGCGCCGGTCGTCGAGGCGCTCGCGAAGGTGAGCCCTGTTCCGCTGGACTGCCACCTGATGATCGAGGATCCGGACCGGTGGGCGCCGGACTACGCCGAGGCGGGCGCGGGCAGCGTCACCTTCCACATCGAAGCAGCGCAGGACCCGGTCAAGCTCGCGCGCACAATTCGGGCAGCCGGGGCACGGGCGAGTATGGCTCTCAAACCGGGCACCCCCTTCGCGCCGTACGAGGAGCTGCTGGACGAGCTCGACATGGTGCTGGTGATGACGGTCGAACCCGGCTTCGGCGGTCAGTCGTTCATGGCCGACCAGATGCCCAAGGTGACTGCGGTGCGCGAGGCCGCGCGTCGTCGAGGCGCGGAGATCTGGGTGCAGGTCGACGGGGGAGTATCGACGGACACCATCGAGCAGTGCGCGCAGGCAGGTGCAGACGTCTTCGTCGCCGGCTCTGCGGTCTACGGCGCGCGGGACGCCGCCGCAGCGATCGACGAACTACGCGAGTTGGCTCGGCACTGCTGCTGAGCCCTGAGCCACCCCTCGAGTGTCCGCGGAAGCGGGCACCCGTCCGTACGAAATCGCGGACACTCGCGTTGGGGCTTGGCGAGTGTCCGCGGAAGCGGGCACCCGTCCGCATGAAGTTGCGGACACTCGCGGGTGTGCTCCTCGGGTGCGGCACTGGGGGTAATGTTGGTTCCGAACGTGCTCCGGGGTCGGTGTAACTCCGAACCGGCGGTGACAGTCCGCGACCCGCTCCAGCTAGTCCAGTGGAACGGTTGACCTGGTGGAATTCCGGGACCGACGGTGAAAGTCCGGATGGTAGGCAGCACGTGACCCGCCTCGGCGGGTCGGCTAGGCCATGTCATGGTCCGGTTTTGCCCGCCTAGCGGTTGCGGCTGCCATGACCCTGATGACCTCGCCATCTCCCGGAGCCCGTGCCATGTAGGCCGGCAACGAGGAGCGCGATGGACACCCGGGCCAGTGACGAACGCTTTCTTCGTCGCGCCCTCGCACTCGCTGCACGTGGGCCGGCGGTCGACGCGAACCCTCGCGTGGGATGCGTCCTGGTGGTCGATGAGGAGGTTGTCGGCGAAGGCTGGCATCAAGGAGCCGGAACAGCGCACGCTGAGGCAGCTGCACTGACTGCGGCGGGCGACACCGCCAGGAGCGCAACAGCCTTCGTCACGCTCGAGCCGTGTTCGCACACCGGCCGCACCGGACCGTGCGCGAATGCGTTGATCGATGCCGGCGTGCGTCGCGTCGTCTACGCGCAGTCGGACCCGAACCCCGCTGCACGCGGCGGCGCAGATGTGCTGCGCGAGGCCGGAATACGCATAACGGCAGGGCTGCTGGAGCGGGATGCGGAGCTGTTGAACGAACACTGGACATTCGCAGTGACTCGCGGTCGCCCGTTCGTCACGTGGAAGTTCGCTGCCACGCTCGACGGGCGCAGCGCCGCCTCGGACGGGAGCAGTCGGTGGGTCACCGGCGAACAAGCACGCGCGGACGTGCATTGTCTGCGGGCGGCGGCTGGGGCGGTTCTGGCCGGTACCGGCACTGTGCTCGCGGACGACCCGCAGCTGACCGTCCGGTCAGCAGTCGGCGATCACGCGACGTCGCTGTCGGTCAAACCCCCGCTCCGGGTCGTTGTCGGCGTTCGCGATGTGCCGATGTCAGCGCGGGTGTTCGACGACGCGGCACCCACGATGCAGATCCGCAGCGACGATCCCGTTCAAGTGCTCGCGCAGCTGCACGAGCAGGAGGTCCGCCATGCGTTCCTCGAGGGCGGACCCACGCTTGCGGCCGCTTTCCTGCGGGCCGGTCTGATCGACGAGATCGTCGCCTACATCGCTCCGGCGCTGCTGGGTGCTGGTGCCGCTGCCGTGGGCGACCTCGGCATTGCAAACATCGAGAACATCGCCCGCTTCCAGCTGCATGACGTTGCCCGACTCGGCGACGACGTGCGGTTGCGGCTGCGCCCGCGCAACCTTGAAAACAACACCGCTTCGATGAAAGGGATCTGATGTTCACCGGCATTGTGGAGGAACTGGGCTCGCTGGAGTCGATCGTGCATGGCGCCGACTCAGCCGTGCTGCGGATCAACGGTGACGTCGTGCTCGGCGACGTTCAACACGGCGCCTCGATCTCGGTGAACGGCGTCTGCCTCACCGTGGTGGAACACGACGCGCAGAGTTTCTCCGTCGACGTGATGGCCGAGACGCTGCGGCGTTCCAGCCTGGCGGACATTTCAGCCGGTGATCCGGTCAACTTGGAGCGGGCGATGCCCGCAAACGGTCGATTCGGCGGGCACATCGTGCAGGGACACGTCGACGGCACCGCGCGAATCGTCAGCATCGAGCCGGGTGAGCGCTGGACGGTCGTGGGCATCGAGCTGCCCACAGCACTCTCGGCCTACGTAGTTGAGAAGGGCTCGATCACCATCGACGGCGTGTCACTGACAGTGGCTTCCCTTGATGCTGGGAGCTTCACCGTGTCACTGATTCCGACAACGCTGGCGTTGACGACCCTCGCGCACCGCGGGGTGGGGGACGTCGTCAACCTCGAAGTCGATGTGCTGGCCAAGTACACCGAGCGGTTGCTCGCCTCCCGACTGGACGCGCTCGAAACTCCTACTTCACTGCAGCAACGCGAATGAGCATCTTCGAGACGCTCTACAACGCGCACCTGACCATTGCCGGACACGAGATCACCTGGCGAGAGATCGTCGGCAACCTCTTCGGTCTGGCTTCCGCGTTGGGCGGGATGCGGCGCAAAATCTGGGCCTGGCCCATCGGGATCGTCGGCAACGCGCTGTTGTTCACCGTCTTCTTCGCCGTCGGTTTCACCGGGCACGGTGGTCAGGTGCTCTTCGGGCAGGCCGGCCGACAGGTGTTCTTCATCCTCACCTCGATCTACGGGTGGTGGGCCTGGCGTCAGACCAGAGCCACTCGCGACGCGAAAGCACCTGCGGTGGATCCGCGATGGGCCACCTCGAAGGAACGTGCGACGTACGTCGTGGTCTGGCTGATCGGACTCGTCGTGTGTTGGTGGCTGTTCCAGCTCATCGGTGCCGGGTTCCCCGCACCCTGGTGGTACTACTGGGCCGATTCGTGGATCTTCATCGGCTCGATGATGGCGACCTTCGCGATGGCTCGCGGGTGGACCGACTTCTGGTTGATGTGGCTGGCCGTGGACCTGGTCGGAGTACCGGAGCTGATCAAGTTCGAGTACTACCCCTCTGCCGTTCTCTACGGCATCTACGGGGCCTTCGTCATCTGGGGATTCTTCGTGTGGCTGCGGGTGTCCCGACGCGAGAACACCGTGCTGGAACCAACTGGGAGTGTGCTGCCATGAGCCTCGCAACAATCGATGACGCGCTGGTGGCGTTGGCGGCGGGTCGGCCGGTGCTGGTCGCCGACGACGCCGACCGTGAGAACGAGGTCGACCTCGTCATGCCCGCAGCGAACGCGGATGTCGCCTGGATGGGGTGGGCCGTCCGGCACGGTTCGGGGGTGATCTGTGCGCCGCTGCCAGGTGACGTCGCCGACCGGCTGGGGTTGCCGCCGATGGTCGGTGACAACCAGGA